>MHFT01000019.1 GCA_001804315.1 Omnitrophica bacterium RIFCSPLOWO2_12_FULL_50_11 | reverse complement strand
GCCTCGGTAAATAAAACGGCAAAACGACCAAGCGCGCGGACAACTGTATCTTCATTGACGACACCCTTGCCCACAGAGGAAAGATCGAAGCCAACGGTTAAACCGGCGTCTTTGGCTTTGGTTTCTCGAACGATGTCGCGGACAAATTGCTGCAATTCCAATTTCGCTTGATCGACGATCGGGCCAATATAAGGATAAAGACCGTCTGGATTTTGAGCATCTTGTGACACCTGATTTACTAATTGCGCCACTTGATCAACACGAACTTCTCCACGATTTAATAAACCAGCCAATTTCTCCGCTAACGACGGCGGCATCGGCTTATCCGATACCAGAATAATGCTCAGCGGAACCAGCACTTTAATTTGATCCACTTCTGTTCGCATCTCAGAACGAACCTGCCCGGCAGCCTTTTCGGCATTCATGGTAATCCTCTTCTGACTTTGCGTTACGTCAGGCGTTCGTGCTTCAGCGCGGCGGGACACATTAGCGATGGTTTGTCTCGCCAGCAATGCCAAAAAACGATCTCCGCCAGCGGTCAACTTTTCTATCTTTCCTATTGAGTCCTTAGCTGCAAGCCCCATCGCACCTAACACACGCAGAATATCGATTTGCAAGTCGCGGTCCTGGATCTCTAATGCTCGAAGGAGCTTCGGCAGAATGTCCCTTTGAACGAGGACGAGTGCTTCAGGATCAAATGTACCGATATCAGCAAGAGCTGCAGCACTACCGCGTCTCGTCCACACGTTAGAATCATCCAATAGGTCGGCAAGAAGAGGAACGGCTTGGCTTAGCTCTCCTTCGACTTCACCATCAATCTGTCCCGTTCGACGAGCTCGATATAAGAGCAGTGTCGAAAGCTCTTTAAAAGCGCGAACCGCACTGCTTCGTTTCAGCGGATCTTTAAAATCCTTTGCCATGATAGGAAGAACTTGTTGTGCGACATACTCGATAGATTTCTCTATGGCTTTACCTTCGATCTGCCAGACCGTGCTTCTGTCAATTTGCATTTCCGTTCCAAGGGCTACTAACGTCTTGGGCTGCTTCGAAAAAGTCCGTTCCTTCAAAATCTTCATTTCACGGGCACTCAGGGGATGCTTAGGATGCTCAACTAAATAGCGCTCGAACTGAGAGGCATCGAGCCTATTCTTTAAATAGGTCAAAAAACGATACTTCGCACGGGCTTCTGAGCGGCTTGATAACTCTTCTTCAAATTGAAGTGCAAATGCGATTCGGTCGAGACGCAGATATGGATCCTCCGTCTGACCATAATAACGCGACGCTCTACCTTCGGCGTCGTTTATCTCGTCCAGAGCTATTCTTGGATCACCACCCCTCAGCTGCTCCATCCAATAATCACTTGTGTGGATCGCTTCTAACAGGCCTTCCGCCTCGTCATCGCTAACCAGGCCTTCCATGGCCTTACTTAGGATGGAACCCATAAGCCATCTCAGTTCCCCAACTTCATTTGTCGCCCGCACCTCTGCGCGGTGTTCAGACTTAATTAACCTTTCCACTTCTGAAAAGATCCGTTTCTCCTCTTCCTCCGTTAACTCAACGATGCCTCTAAATCTCAACATAAGCGCCCAAACAAATCGAGCAGCAGTAATCGGATCGTCATAAGAAATAGGGGGTTGAGCGAGTCCATTTCTGTAGATCTCTTCCTTTAAATCATCCTCGAGTTCCTGGAAAATATTTAGAGCAATCGCGTTGGTTTGTTTTTCCCTGTCCTGAGTAGTTAGCTTGATTAATTTCGTCCGTCGGATTTCGTCTTGTACGTTGACAGGTAAAATTTTAACGAGCGAGCGCCATAATCTTCGGTGCTGCACAAATTCCTGCCTAGCGGCAGGATGTTGACTTAATGCGATCAAGATAGGTTCCGCTTCAGCGAAAGCTTGATTATCATTCAGATAATACATCTTCCAATCGCCGCTAATCGGAGCTTGTTCGGCAAGGGCAAGTAGCCATCCCTTATCAGGGCCTACGTAAGACAAATGACCGAGTAACTCCTTACCCTCTGGCGTACCCACCCTAAAAGACAAATAGCTCGCATATGACCCCTTTGTAATTTCTGTCACAATATAATCATCACTGCTCCGCACCTCAGCGCGGGAGTTAAGCCTCGGTAAGAAAAAGAAAATATGCGCGTAATCATAAACACCAGGATAATTCCAATCCGCCGGTTTATTTGGCATTAACTTAGCGCCAATTTTCCCTTCGGCAATCATCTGCCGCAGCTGGTTTTTGCTTATATTCATTCCTCGGCGCCTTGGATTCTTTACCGCCTGCTCAATCATTTCTGGACTTACACCCGTTTCAGCATTTCCTAGAACGTATAAAAAATCGTGTTGCGCATAAGCAGGAATAGATAAGGCGTTCTTTGCCACAAGCTTGGCTGTTTCAAGGGCCTTTCTGTGAGCGATCCGAGCCTGTATGGCGGAAATCAATGTATTGACATCGGTTTTATTCTTAAGAAATGCCGATTTCTGTTTCGGCCCTCCGAGCATTTTCCTAATAATTGTATCTATCGCATCATCCATCAAAGCAGGATCGCCGGATAACTGGTTGATTATGCGAGGCAAAGGCATTGACAGCTTTTCAAGTTGATCTACCATCGACTCAAGCGCATGGGCTGTCGCTGGCAGTGGCATTTCAATCTCCCTAATTTCATCAATGGAAACAGCCGGTCCAGCCGTTTTCACCAACTTCCAAGAACTGACACTCCCATCCGAGTTAAGCTTTACTTGTATGGCTAGTTCCGCAACTTGTTCCAACCCAGTTTCTTTTTCCAATTCTGTTACCAAAGATCCACTTATTTCTTCTCCAAGGCTGACACGTGTGACCCTTTTATTTTTAGGACTCTGGATAATATTCCCATGCGCGTCATAATCAAAAATTGCTCCGGGCAAATATAATTTTTGAGGCGAAACTATGCCATTTTCATTTAAGAAATTCTCTAAGAGAAACTGTGTGATTTTTCTACCCGTAGTGCTTTGATAAACAACATAAGGAATTGTTATGGCAGTAGATCCAAATTGAATCGAGCCGCGACCCAAAACCTGCCATTCGCTCCGCGCTTCGGCGCGGTGATCAGGGGTTTTGGAAACATGCTCCTGGAGAAGCTCTGAAATGTCGCTCAGATTAAAATTTCTATCTGTTAGACTGTTTTCGAGAAAAGCCGTTAGGAGCTCTTCGGCATCATGAGTTGGGTAGCCTTTCTTCAACAAAAGTTCGGCGCTTGTTCCCAGCGCGGACTCCAGTTCTTCCAAAAACGGGCTGATGACTCCCCCATAGACGCCAGCTCTAATGTCTGGATATTCTTCAAATTGCTGAGCAATTCCGCGACTGTATGTTCGCTGATATCTGCCCAGCCTTGCCGTAAGGCCCTGTGGACCCGTGAAGAGTCCTTCCGAGACCCAAATCTCAATTCTGTCAATCAAAAGCGTACGATCTAAACGCCAGCCGGGATAACTAGCATGAAGCGGAGCCATAATGCGCTCTACAATCTTCTTTGCATTCATCCGCGCTTCGGAGCGGATTCGGTCATTCACTGCTTTTGCCGCAACAGAAAGATGAGCTATTTCCATTTCCGTCGGCTTGCTTTCTCTTCTCAGCTTTAAAAGAATTGCAGCCAAATCTTCGGAAAATACATCTTCCACAAGCAAATGAATGGATTCATCATCACGTAGTCTGACAAGAATCCAAGGCAATGCTTCACTCATTAGACTATCGGGTAGCTCCTTCAAAATTTCCCGCTGCTCCAGTAGATATTCACGCGTTGTGGTGATATAGCCGTTCCGAGATTCGAGAATAACCTGTGTTAAATTTTTTCGAATGTCCGGATCCAATGCGAATGTCAAAAGATGAAGTTTTTCTTCCCAGATTGCAGCCATCAATGCTTCCTCCGGTGTCTGGTCCCAGAACACAGGATCTGGATCGGGATATGCCGTGGGGTGGTCTAAAACGCCCGAGGCACGCATCAGGATGACATCTCCTGTTTTAAACAGCTGTCTCAAAATATCAAATCCTAACCGATTGGCAGCATCGCCTTGTTGTTCCTCTTGAGCTGCGGCAATTTCTAATCCGACCATTTTGATTTGTGCACTCAAATGCTCTATTGACGAGTGATAAAAAAATGTACCCGCTTTAGGTATGGCGATTGCTCCCATGTACTCTCTCAGTACAAGATCTGCCAAAGAGTCGTGAAGAACGTAAATTTGGAATGGCGTATCGTTCGTGATTTGAACCATACCTCGCGCAAAAAGCACATCTCGAAATGCAGGCAGATGATCCCACTCATCGAAACGCCTCTCACTCCTCGCGGCAGAATCAATTTCAGCCACCCGTGCCTCGGCGCGGCGAGTCTGTTCTTTTGGGAATCGATCACCGTACTCCTCCCTTTCCATGATCCAATGCATGATCGGCGCTTCATCAATATTTAAAAGACCTAATTGGGTAAGCAAATCCCTTGTTCCAGGAGTAATCATCTTGAGTAAATCGAAGCCTTCCTCTCGATATTTTTTATAAACAGTAAGGTCTGCCTGACCTTCTTCACCCTCATGCTGGACTGCGATGATTTCATCAATCAATGTGTGCAGATCGATCAATGTCCCATCGGAAAGAGCCATCGTCTGGACTGACTTGTGTCCTCTCTTTGAAAGAGGAACACCTTCAATCTTTATAGAGTTCTTTAAGTCAAACGACCGTTTGTATTCCTCGAGATTGTCAATCACGAAATAATCATAGAACTTGTCATATATATAATGCCCGGGCCAGCCTTCTTTAATGGTATGGTAAATTTGTTCGAGCCTTTGCCTGCCGATGTTCTGCTCTAGTGCCGTCACTACCCGAACTTGCTCCTCCTTGGATAAATGACTGTATCGTGCATGCGAAACTTCATGTCTTACCGCACTTTTCAATCGCTCATGCGAAGGAATTGCAAGAGGGGCGCCATTTAAATCCCGTGTGTTATCGAAAAATGAATCGGGATCGATGGTTAACAGATCAAAAGCAGTTTGGTAAAAAGCGAGGTCGTGCCGATATTGAATCGCATCAGGTTTGAGTGAGAGCAAGAGGATCTTTATATTATCGACCGTAAATACGACAGGGGCACGTCTTGCATTCGGAGGAATCTCCTCCGTCGCGCGCGTTTCGGCGCGGCCGAGCACTTCATTGATTTTCTGCTCCAAAGCACTTAGAATTCCATCACTTAATTCTGTAGGCTCAAAATAGACATGCCCGTCATCCGCGATATCGATTTCAACTAAGGGGATTGCCTTCCACTGGATAAATCTGCCGTCAGGTCGATGGGGGTTGTACGTTACGGGTTCGAATCCTCCAACGCGTTCTGAGCCAAAAATCAAATGAGTTAGCAGCCCCGTAAGGAAATCGGCGTAGTCCTGTGCTGCAAGTTCCACGGAACGACCTGCTGGGCGCTGAACGGCATCTTTAATCTCCCGACTCAATTCCACCATCACATCATTAGGGTCGGTCTTTAACCGATTTAAGAATCTCCGTGCGGATTCGGCTTCTTCGGGAGTGAGCCGTGTTTCGGAGCGGCGGGAAACGGGGATTACTGTCAATGCCCGAGAAAAAGGAAGAGTCCCATCCACGCGCAGGTGCGATAATTGATCGAGCAGGTAGCGGTCTATAAGTTTTGAGATATCATCGGAATTGGCCGGCAGCGGGCGGTCTTTTCGAAGTACCCGTTGCTCGAATTTTGAGTAATCAGTGACTTCTCCCTGAATGCTTTCAGGTAAGTGATGGGAAATGACAGAGATGGGAATTTGAATCACGACCGGCTTAACCGCTGCGCGCCGGGCTCGATATTTTTCAAGCAAGCGCCTTACATGCGCTACATCGTCTGCAATACCGGGCAACACGATCTTGCCCTGATCATAGTCATACACGAGTTGCTCCATATCTCTAACAAAGCGCTTGAGCGTCTGAGGCCCCGTCCTCGCGTAGTCCTCAGCGTTTTCGAGGTTGTAGGTCACAAAAAAACCGTTTCGGCTTGGCCTCAAAGCATAGGTTATCTTATAGAGTCTCTCATATCCATCCGGCGCCTGAGCTGGGATGCGAGCGGTCAAGGTTCTAAAAAATTTGAAGTCCGCGTCGTCGAGCGGACTAAATCGCGCGCCGGATGTCAGCCCATGCTGCCGAATCGAGGGAAGCCGATTTGCATCAGTGCCTGTGTAAACATAACCATTTTGAATCTTCTCCTCCCAGGATCTCTTCATCATAGGCTTGACTGTTTCGTCAAACCGCACCTCTGAGCGGAGTATAGTTAGCAAAGCCTGTAATTTCTTAACCGCTTTTTCTTTGCGTTCATTTCCGCGTCTTTGAAGTTGACTCACCAGCATTTTAATTTTTTGGTCAATATATGCAATGGCGCGGTCAGCGTGTTGCACTAAGATTTGTAGCGACCGACCATAGTTAGGATCGCTTGGAACCAAATTGATCAGGTTCGTGACGGCCGCTTGCATCGATTCTCCGACTTCGACCTTAACCACTTCAGAACCTGCTTCCAACTCGGCCTGTCTTTCCTCTTCTACGGCTTGCTTTACCTTAACATCAAAAAGTTCCGTGAGCCTCTTATGGTCGACATCCACACCTTCTCCCGTCAACTTTGAAAACTCTCTCAAAAACGCGTGAAGCGCGGGAGGGAATGACATGACCGCGTCATCACCATAGTTCGTTTCCCAAGCGCTTTTAATTTCTGCCGCACTAAAACCTTGCGTCAGAAGCTCCTCGATCACCTCCTCTGCGATTTGTTCCTCATTGGACCGCGCCTCTGAGCGGGCGGAGAGGATGACATCGATCCAGACTTTATTGCCACGCCTCTGTATTCTATATTGATAGCCAGGTACCGCACCGCGACGCATCGCGCGCGGCAGGCTCAAGATACTTTGGATCTCATCAGAATGAACGGTCTTGTCTTCCCCATTTCTCACAAGATGGCCGCCCAGCCCCGTATTGTCCACCAAGACGCGATTAAAATAGGTATTGACCGAACCCGCACGCGGCACGAGATCGCGTCCGTCCAATTGGTCCAGATAACGAGGCAGGCGAAATTCAAATTCCTCAGGAACCTCCGTTGAGATGATATAACGAAAGGGCGGCATTCTTTTATCCCTTAATATTCGTGCCAACGGCTCCGCCAAACTTGAATCGAGCAACCAAAAAATCGTAGGAACGCGAAAGTCAAGGGCTGCCGCTCGATATCTCAAATCTACCTCCTCTTCAATAAAGTGGATCCACAGATCACCCTCTTTATATTCTGTTGGCTCAGATATGGCCACCTCCACTGGCAGACCCAACATACGGTGATTGAGCAACTCTGCTGCCCAAGATTTTGCCACCGTTCGGACATTGAGTTCCATTCTCTGCCTCGCAACATCAATCGGATCGTCATCGAGACCTAAAGCAAATATCCTCGATGTGATGATGCGCTGGATAGAGGGGAGCCGCACTTCAGCCCTACTTCGTTCTTCGAGTTTCGTAGGCGGCAGTGGGGTTCCTTCAGAGGCCCGCAGGGGCGAAGAATAACGCACCTCGGCGCGAGAGTGGCGGAGGCCGGTTTCTGGATCATAGATGGTTTTGAGATCCGACAACACGGACTTTAAATATTCCACTGGTGGATAGTTGAGATTGCGGGCTGGATTCATAGGAGGCCGTGTAATCCCATGTGTCTCCAAAATATAAATGTCTCGCTCGAGGAGTCTCATAAATTTCTTCACGTCCGGGGGTTCGAGTTCTCCTTTTCTTTCAACAACTGTATCTCCCGAGAATACTGCCTCTACCATTTGTCGCATCGCGCGTTTTAACTTCTCGACTCTTAAAGGTTCTTGCGGAATCACGGGCGGTTGAGCGATAAACTCTAATTCAACCTCATAAAGCCCGCGAGGCTCTCGATCTAATACCACCTCCACTGATTGCGGCATTTTCTCCGTTCTCGTTGGCGATTGCACGGTGTACTGCTTCCACAGAATCCTTGGCCTTTTGCCTTCTCCGGCCGTAAATTCGCCAAGAGGGATTCGAGCCCAATCGAGTTTTGACATTCCTATGTTTTCCATCAAGGCATGCAGACCGAAAATCTCTAATTCACTTGACCGATTGGGTTGAAGCATTAAAGTTTGCACACGTCCACGCATGTAAGGCGAATGAAGCAAATAAGCATATTCGATTGCCGACGAACTATTGATGGCATCGATTCTATTCCGAAATGGATAATTGAGATCGGTGTGCCTCAGTACTGTTTCTGCCCCTACGATTTCCAACAAACGCTTCTCCAAATCTTCTCCTTCTGCTTGAACTGGCACCAAGCCCGATGCGGCCAAACCTTCGTTTAAAAAGTCGAGCGTCGCTTGAGCGCTCCTAAGGAAGGCAAAGCGGGTCTGCAATCGGTCGAAAACCCCGTCATCAAGTCCACCAAGCCACCCCTGCAAACGGTCCAATGATTCTGCGTCCATCGGAGGCGTCTTCGCCCGCACCTCAGCGCGGCCGGTTCCTTCGGATTCAAAGTCTCTTTTCACAAGGCCCCGAAAGGGTTGAACACGAGCAAGGTAGATGGCAATATGTTTACGGACGGGAGATTCCCTTTCGAGATAAGACTCCGAGGCAGCATATACCATTTCTGCTTCTGCTAAAAACTGAATCCCCTCTTCACGGCCATAAGCAGCGAGAATCGCATCAAAAAAACCTGATTTATCTGCGGTATAAGTCCAAGCCCAGGGTCTCACTGTACCACCAACAAGGCCGGGCATTACCTTGTCCTCAAAAATGTCAAAGGCCAAGACCGCATTTTTAGGGGATCGATACTCTGTCATGCTTCCATAATCAATGAGCCTAAAGGCCGGTTTGCCGGCCTCGAAGCTCACGACGACATTATTCCTCCGTGGGTCCGTTTGAATGAAACCAGTCTTTTGATAAAACCGAAAGTGAGCTTCGACTGCAGCTTGATCGAGTTCAAAAATGATTTTTTGCAGGGATGCGACTGCCTCTTGCAAGACCTGGGCATCTTGGGACGTTTCATACGCTCTCTTGGCAACCAGAACGGTTTCGCGATCGGCCGGCTTCAAGATCCCTTGATCCACCAATGCGTTGGCTCGCTTTTCTACTTCCGCGCTGCCTAATCTCGCTAATGGAATCGGATATCCCTCGGAATAAGGATAGCCGGGGATGCCGACAAGGCTTTCGAGTGGCGCAACCAATTTATCCAGCGTTATTCCTTCAAAAAATTCTAGAGAGATCACATGAAAGTTCTCCCGGATCACCATGGTATCACTGAGAGGTTGAGAATATTCAATGTCTGTTTCAATGCCCAACCGGTGCGTGAGTTCCGATTCCGAATCCTTCGCGACGATTGCCTGATATTTCCGCGCCAGCGTTTTGCTGCTTTCCTTGTCAAGAGCGTCTCCGGACGCCGCAATCAATAAAAGCGACCGGCGTGATCCATCTGCCAATAAGATTCCGAATTCAAGGATTCGCTTATTACTCTGGGATAGATGAAAGCGAGGAGTCACGCTTTGAATCGCCAGATCACGTACCTCGGGATAAATTTTAACGAGCGACTTTTGAATGTAGGTGCCATCCTCCGCTTGCAAGATTGCCCGGACAAGCCGTCTGTCATAGTCTTCAGCGATCTTCTTATAATCGACTTGGAAAAGTTTACTCGCCTGCCGCACCTCAGCGCGGCCGGATGGTTCGAGCACTGGAGCAGAAGCAACACCGCTTAACACACCACGTGGTATTTCCGGAACTGTTTTCATCGCGTACGTATTGTGCGCAAAGATGCCGTTTCCGATGAAGTTGTGGGTCCCTTCCACCTCGATATCGTAAACCTGTTCCACACCGACCGGTTCGATCGAAACGATCGCGTCCCAAATGATGTCGGAAATGTTTTCACTGGATGCCGACACGGACGGAGAAGCATAGGCTTCTGGGGAAACCAGCAGACTAAGCTGGCTAGACAGACCATTTAAAGTATGGTAGGCTTTGTCCCTGAAATTCAACAGCGTGCGATCCCGATGCTCAAGCTTGGTGACTTCATTTCGAGAAATCCAGAAATTTGCCATGGAAAACCCTGCTTCAAAGGCACCCGGATTATGGTGTATTTGGTCCTTGAAATGCTGGAAGCCGGAGCTGATACGAAAGAAATTTTGGAAGCTTACCCTGGTTTGACTCTTCATCACATCAAAGCCGCCCTTCACTATGCGGCCAAGGTCTTGGAACAACGCGAGTTTGACCCTGCCTTCCTTGAAAAATTCGATGCGCTTTCTGCTTGATGAGAATGTCCACAACGGCCTGATGCCTTTTTTAGCAGGCCTCGGCCACGACGCTAAACTTTCTCCAAAAGCCCTTTCCAACGGCAAGGTGTTGGAACTGGCCATTGCCGAAAACCGTATTCTCGTCACCCACGATAAGGATTTTGTCAAGCACGAATATCCCGAAAAACACGCAGGCATGATTCTGGTAAAAATACCGGCTAGGAATTTCACCCAGTTAAAATCTTCACTCGAATCGCTTCTGAGCGAAAAAACCTCCCCGGCCGACTTTGAAAAAAGGTTGTTTTTGCTCTCCGAAAACCGATACGAGGAGTTCCCCTTTTCCTGGGAATCCGTCCGGTTGGAGTGACGCGGTCCCGCAATTTCATCCCCGATCTTTAGCTCCGAAACCTTGATCCACCTCGTTTTTTCTTCCGCTTCGCCCTTCCACCTTCGGCCTTCCACCTTCACCAAATACGGATGATTGGCGGTGGTTTTAATGGAGCGGCCGGAAGCGGTCGTGAGCCGGTAGACAGGCTTGATGCCCATATCGAGGAGGGCATTAATTTTTCGAGGTTCGATCTTTTCAGTTTCCTCATTTAAGGAAAGGACATAATCCCCCGGCTTCACATCCACAATTTGCTTTTCTTCCACCTTCTCACTGCTTGCTCCTTCCACCTTCGTTACAATCGGCAGCAGTGTATCTCCCGTCACACATAACCCAATCGGATCTTTTTGTCCCAAACCACTCCGCACTTCGGCGCGGCGGATGGAAGGCGGATGGACTTCCCCTTCGACCTTCCGCCTTCGACCTTCTTCCTTTATTTCACCCCGCGTCTCGGAGCGGGAGCTAATGACGTCTTCGACCTGATCGAGGAAAGATTCTATACTTTCTCTCAATTGACGGTCTAAATTCGGTTGTTTCAATAATTCCTGCGCTGATTTCTTAATGGATTGCATGCTGGCGACAACTTTTTCGTCGTCTGTTCCGTTAGCAGTTTGATTAAATTGATTAATCAGCTCCTTCAAGATTTTGACCGATTGGTTGTGCCTTGCCGCCTCCAAATTCTTTTCTACGGTGCTCGTGAATGTCTCGATGTTTGTTCGATTTTCTCTATCTAAATCTTTCAATAATGCTGTATCCTTCAATAAGGCTGTCACCTCCTTTAATATCTGCTCATAGCCCTCGATCGCTTTTTGATATTCTTCATTTTCAAAATGCCGATCGGCTATTTGCGTTCTTTGGTTGAGCACGTTAATTTTCGTTTGAAGCGCGCCGATCTCCTCCGTATTTGGAAGGGCTCCATTATGCGCAGCAGCCGCTTCATTCTTGCGAGCAAGGTTCGACAATTCCTGGAGTTTGCCGATCAGCCGATTCCCATCAATCGGACGGCCACTTTCGTCCGTATAACTTGACTCGTCTTCCTCGATTTTAGTCAGGCCCAATTTCTTTAACGACTCAATTTGCTCGGCGATCCGAACAGCTACATCGGCGTACCTTTTTGACGCCTCTTCATATTTTTTCTCGGCAAACAAAAGATTGATTTGATCCATCTCCTCTTGAAAACCCTTTAGGCGATTCACCCCGATTTCCAAAATCTGATTGGCAGATTGTTTCGCTAATAGCTGAGAAACGGTATCCAATAAGTTTCGTAAGTTTCGAGCAGGAGACCCGTCAAAAGTAAAAACAGGATGTTTTTCGAGGTAATCCAGTGCTTTTTCGATCCTTGATTTCAAGTTTTGAAGCTCTTGGGCCGCAGATTTTCCAGAATTGATCATGTCCACAATGTTGTTCAAATCATTAAACATTTTATTGATCGCAGCCTTAGATTGCTTAGATAGATTTAAATGCCGATAAGTTTGGCCCACGAGCTTGCTCAAATCCGCTTTAGACACTTCAACTACCATTGGCTTCCCGCCCTTGGACACAACAATTCTCTGATGCGGAACATTAATATTAAGTTGACCTTCCCTCCCTTGCGTTAAGTCAAACAAATATGGTCCCTTGACTGATTGCACAAGCGCTGCAAGGTGCCCTCCTTGACTCGCTTGGTCCTGGCCCAAAAAATTGGTCTTAACTTCAACAATCGAAACATCGCGGATACCCAATTCACCTAAAGTGATCATGGCGAGTTGACAGCCAGAATCACAAACAAGCGTTCGCGGTTGTCCGACTAAATTGGGATTACCTCGGACTCCATAAGATAGATTCGATGGATTCCATTGTTTCTTTTCCGCACCCAGGGTATCGTAAGCCACATTGGTACTCCAGAAAATGTAGGCCCACTTGAACGATTCTTCTTGTAGCACTCCAAATTTCGTAACTTCTTCCGGGCTCATCTCGCCCTTATTAAATTTTTCAGTGAGCGTCGCCAGGGCCAATCGAACGCGGCCTGTAAATTCTTTATAACTTTTGCTCGTGCCCGCAATCGCTTTTAGTTGCGGGGCGTTAATGTCGTCCGGAACAATGCTTCCATATTGCGCTTTTAATTGATTCAACATTTGATCCAAATTGGTACTTAATTCAAGCTGCGCTTCGTCGACGGTCAACACACGAGCGTTGAGAGCTTGATCGGCTCTGTACAAGTTATTGAACGCGGCCGATTGGGCGTACGTCATTGACGATAAGAACAAAGCCGCGGCAAGCACGAACCCCTTTAATCCAAGGAACTTCCGCGCTTCGGAGCGGTGCGGTGCCTTCTCATCGTCAATCGATCCGTCTGTACGAAACTTTTTGACCGTACGGATGGAAAGTACAAGAATGGCAACAACAGCCACTAAGGCAGGCAATGCGAGAGCGCTTATTACAAGAAGAGACCACGCTGTGCCGGAAAAGTTCCTCCAAACGGAGCGCTGCGGAGCTCGAGGGCCACCGCCCTGAAGCTGGCGGTTGATACGGTTAATTTCATTCGTTAGCCTTTGTTCTTCGATGTCTTCACTGTAGTCCCTGATTTTATTTCGAACCTTATCGACGTACTTTCCAACACCCGATGTGCGCTCTTCTTTAATTTTGAGGCCGAAGATCTTTGCCAGCAACATTTTCTCAGCTTCACCCCGCTGAAGCAGCACTTGAGCATCCTGAGGCGTAACCTTCGGCGCCTCGGGAAATTTCTTTCCGAACCCTACATCTTCGGCCGAGATAAAGCCCTTTATTCCACTCGTAATTCCACTATCGTAATAACCGGCTTGGCTATCGTAAAATTCGATGCTCCCGTCCGGATAAAAGTCGAAATAATCGCCGCGATCTTCGATCTGAAGCCGTAATACGGGTCGATTAGCCGCATTTTTGTAAATGGCTTGATACTTATTCAGGACCCACGCAATTCCGTGGTCATAAACTGTCCCGCCTTCGAAAAACTCAGTATCTTGCCAGTCAATTTCTTTTATCTCACGAGGTTTCACGATGATAACCTTATCTGTGCCTGCTACGTTGATATTGGAGTTTATCTGGCTTTCTGGCGCCACGAGAGGTACATAAGATTCATAAATCTGTTGTGTGGACCATTTGGGTTCGACGGGTGTCAATTCCTGCGCCGATACGAATTGATGCACGGCCGCGACCGCCAAGAGAGCAAGGCTCAGCATCCAACTGTTCCCCCGCACTTCAGCGCGGAAAGTTTTGCTCTGTATAAACTGATTGATTACGTCTAAGATGACCTCTGAGGCATAAGTGGCGAGATTCTGGATGAAGTTCTCGTAATTTGTGGGTCGATATTCAGGCAGACCTTTAAAAAAACCCACGAGCAACTGTGAATTCTCTTCTAGGGATTGTTTCACTTTTTCTGGATCCCTGGCGATATTTCCAACGACTGTCGCGCGTGCAAAGGGATAGCCAACCGAGTCTTTCCAATGCTTATCGGTTACGTTTAACTTTTGAATGATTACATCGAGGAATAGCCCTGCGATCTGATCACTTGCTCTTGAGTGAAGCCATTTCGAATTCTTTTCTTTCCACTTCTTTAAGACGACTTCCTGCATCTCCTTGGGGAACCGACCGATCGCCTTGTTGAGTTCTGAGGAAACTTGGCTTAAAAAATTTCTTGCCAAGTCTAAGACGGGCTCGATTTCTGGAAGACGATCTTCTTTGCTTTCCATTTTTTGTGTCTCGGCGACCAATTCGGTTACCGCAACTTGAAGAGAAATGAGTTTAAACAGGATTTCGTCTTCACTTTCACGTCTGTCTATAAGACTGATGATCTCCTCCAAAGATTCTAAAGAGGGTGGGAACAGTTTGACCGCCTCTAGCGCGGTCGCATGACGGGTAGAACGATGACCCAGCTTGACTCGAAACCTTTCACCCTGCAAAATATTCTTTGCGTATTCCAAAGGACCGCGCACATCTGAGATGATCGTTCTGACGGCTTCAAGATCCGAATCACCTAAGACCCGCATCTCGGAGCGGTGGGGAGCCAGAGATCCTTCGCCCCTTCGGGGCTCAGGATGACGTCCGAAGGAGCCCTCAATTAATTTTCGGAGAACGCTGCTCGCGGAAAGACCCGCAGCTGTACGCAGCGAAATACCATCGCCCAGGCCAAGTGAATAAACTGCATCGGCAGGTCTCGCAGAAGGGTTGGTAAGTTTAAGAATATTCTGTCCTGTAATTTGGCCTTTCGCTTCTAGTTCACGGAGTCCGCTGATAAAGTTCTCGATCCGTTGGGATGGGTCGGTCCGGCGTATTTCGCCTTTTTCGGAAACTTCGTCTATGAATTTTGTGTAGGTGCTGACTTTTGTAATTTTTTCACTCGCGGCTAGGTCCCGGATGATTTGATCCCGCCAAAATTTGAGAAGCCGGCCGGACTGTTCTTTGCTTTCCTTGAGGAGCTTGTCCCGGCTCCCGCGGACAAACGCGTTGTAAAAACTGACACGGTCTTCTTCTACTTTAAAATAGTCTTTCCAAGATACTTCGCCGCGCATTTGCTCCTCGTAATGAGTCTCGTCGGGAACAAACCCAATTTGGGGACTCACCACCAAATAGGAAATATCCTTTTCTTTTAATCGTTGGCTCAGACCCTCAGCATGAAAACCGCCCGCGACGAGAATTGCTGATTGCGAGCGTTCTTTGTCCATCAAGGAAATGAGATGATCAAATAAGGCTCCGTCTCGCTTTTCCGCATTGCGATAAAAATCAATGTGGGCTTGAAAGGCGTCTCGTAACCGTTCAGTCTCGTCATCCTGAGTCCCGCCAACGGCGGGACGAAGGATCTCGTTTTTTGAGATTCTTCCGCCAGAAACCATGGCGGACAAGTCGGCCTTCTCGCCCGCCAACGTATTTTGGCGGGCGGCCTCAGAATGACGGTGCGGGGATAACTGAACGCGTGCGCCATCTTGGGAAGGCTCCAAGGATGGATCTTCCACCATATTTTTTACTTCTTTCCAATCTTCGCGGCTGAGTTCAAGCCGGGCGAGCCGGTGAAGCACTTCCAATTTTCTGCTTTCCTCGTCCAGTGACTTTTCTTCGTCACTCGGAAGAAGCGTCTCTTTTACCGACTTCACATAGTATTCAAACTCGTCAAAGAATCTCGTCCCTTCGATATCCCTCATCCTTTTCTCTTTCTTCATTAACTTGGATAAGTCGCTCGAAACATCAAGAGGAAGGCGCTCTTTAACCGTCAATTCCTTAAGAAAAAGGGCGAAGGCCTGAGCGCTCATGCGAGAGGTGCGGAACGCCTGGAGCTTTTCATTAAAGGAGGAGAGGACTTCGGCATTCTTTGAACCGGATGCTTGAGATTTTAAGTATTTCTCCACTTTCCTAGAAATTTCTTTCACCTCGATTTCGATTGGAACTTGATCTTCTCCTCCCCGCTCAGCTTCCTCAATCATCATCGCGAGATCCGTCCCTTCCGCCGGCCGCCTGATTTTCGTAAGGATTTTCAGCACTTGGATCAAATCCGACTCATTTCGACGAAACGTTTGATACGCCCTGTCCACATCCAAAAGCTCTTTCGAGTACGCCGCTTCTTTGCGTGCTTCGAGCTTTTGTTCCAGAAGAGCTAACTTTTCCACGAGTCTCGGCTCTTCGTCCATTGCTCTCAGGTAGGGTCCCAAACCTTCTTCATAAAGGTTCCACTCTTCGATACCGTGATAGGTGCTCGGCGTATCACTAAAGATGGCGGATGCCATGACACCGTTGAGCTCCCCTCGTTCGAGGTATTCTTCAAAGACGTCCTTCAAAATTTTCTGATCCGGAAAACTGCGGAATACTTGAGCGTCCACCAAAGATCCCGATCCTTCAAGGCCGATCAGGTTCACACCGTATTCTTTCTGGAAATGGTCGATCAGCTTTTGAATATTCCTTTGAGCATCCGGAATGGCATGAGCGTCCTGAATGAGGATCACGACTGGGGTTTTGGATGAAGACTGATAAATTTCCTGGATCTTTCCTAGCGCAGATGGAATGGCTACTTGTTCAGGACTTAATATTTTATGTATCTCTGTGGTACTGGAGATCGGAATCTGGGTCTGCGCATTGACCACCGAAGTGAAGGAAAAGGTAACCAGAGTAACTAAAGCCGAAACACGCTTGAAAAAAATGTTTAACCTCCTTTTACCCCGCACCAATATGCTGCGGGGTTCCGATGTTTTCTACAAATGGATCTCGGTCACTTTAAACTCTTACAAACTTAGACGCAAAAAAAAGTCGCATTTTCATGGATTCCCGTTAACTACAGAGATTTAAAACACTCTTAATAACACATTAGTTAAATATACCACGACAGAACCCGCTTTTCAAGGTGCTACGAAGTAGACTTTTCCTTCGAGAGGAACTGCTCGAGGAGGTTAAAGCCGCTCGTAATAAGGGCTTGCTTGAGGTCTGAGGAAGGACTTGGTGCTTTGGATCCTTCAGGGCTACCTTCCTGTTTTTGATCTCCACGCGGCGGTGCCAAGATGGGCAGGTCACGTCGGAAAGAAGGAATAAATTTGGAAGTGATGCTCAAAAACCGTTCCTGAAGAAGGTTTTGTAAGAACGTTTGAATGAGCATTGGATCAGTACGAACCGAGGGCTCCTCGATTGTGCCAACCACCAAAATTGGTATCGGCCCAAGCCGCGTATGTTCGCTGACCTTAGAAGAAATCCTCCGGCTGAGTGCAGGCGACAGATA
The DNA here is from genome assembly GCA_001804315.1 of Omnitrophica bacterium RIFCSPLOWO2_12_FULL_50_11. Classification (GTDB taxonomy): domain Bacteria; phylum Omnitrophota; class Omnitrophia; order Omnitrophales; family Danuiimicrobiaceae; genus 2-12-FULL-50-11-A. Next base: position 16,412 of record MHFT01000019.1, on the reverse strand, counting down.
AACAGACAGCCGATAATTCAAGTTCCCATTTAAATCGATATCGCCGCCTCCTTCCACATGAAAATCATCGGACAGCAAAACTAAATTCTCTGTCTCAGCGCGTTTGGCTTCGAGATTTAGATCGCCTCCGATGTCATTAAACCGCGTGGTTCCTGATTTAAAAGTCCCGACAGCTGCGAGCTCTGCAATTTGACCCAAACCCCCTAAGAGATCGACGGTGTGAAGCTCGCCGTTTGTGATCGAAAAGGTCCCCTCCCCCGTCAACCGATCGAGCCAGCCCGGATCCAGAGGACCATCTGAACGCAAAGATGCGACGAGAAAAAGGTTGCCATCGAGGATTGGTTTCTCGACCCACAAGCGGGCAAGATTAAGTTTTCGGATGTTGACGTCCATGAGCGTCTTCGGCCCTGCTTCCGAAAAATCCACCATCGACTCTATGGAAACGCGGCCGTCATAAGCATCGAATTCAAAGCGTGGTACGAGCACACGTTTTCCGTCCAGGACAATCTGTGCGTCCAAATGCTCGAAGACCTCCTCAGGCTGAACGATCCGGTTCAAAACTCCCATCACGGATTCGAGGTCCACTCCTTCCTTTTTCAGTCCAATCGCTTCCGTTCCCTTTAGAATTTGTTCGAAAAAGTCGCCAACCGCGATCTCTTCAGACTGAACGGCAATCAACCAGCGCGGCTGTGGCGTTCCCAACATTTTTCCTTCAACGAAAAAACGGGACCCGCCGAGATCAAACCGGATCCCTTTCACCTCAGAATCGGCCGGACTCAAGTCAATATTGCCGCTCAAATTCTGAATCTGTGCCCCATTGTCTGCCTCAGCCGACAGCCCATCCAAACTCACGTTCACCATCAATTGGGCGCGAGCGATCTGACGAAAATCGCCGCGCATACTGGCCAAAATTTTAGACTGGCCAGACACCTCAAGCTGCTTCACCGCCGGGAAATATTGGTTCCACCCGTCCACGCGGAACTTGTTCGTGAGCACTGTCACTTCGCCTGTTCCCGTGCCCACGTCAAGCGCCGCAACCGATCCCTTTAGGGAAGCGCCTCCAAACTCCAAGGTAAAATCGCCTCTCAGAACACGCCCACCGATCAGCTTCAAATCCCCGCGCACAAGGAGCGGCACACCACTGGGCTTGGAAAAATATTGCGAATAAGTAAGCGTTGTGTCCTTGAGATCAACACGGGTATTGAATGAAAACTCCGCCGGCTTTCCTTTGACAAAAACATCAAATCGCGTTTCTCCGGAAAAACCTAAATTGAGCGGAAGAAATTCTTCAAGCACGAGGACACTTTGAGGGAGCGCTTCAAGATGCAGCCGGTCAGACTTGATCGAAAATTCTTCGATCAGGAAGTCAGATGTGTTCATCTTTACCCTCAATTCAAAAGGTCCGCCGAAGGGGGTAGCCAACGTACAATCCGTCACTGCCAACGCACCGGTTTGGGGATTCATACGAAGGGCAAAAGCAAGTTGATAATCACCCGCCGCGCTCGCGCGCGTGATCTTCGTCATTTCGTAAATCAAGTTTTGCACGGCAAACTCGCCCGTGATCTCGACGTCTTCGGAATCGAGCTCCTTGCGGAGCCTGCCTGAAAATGCGAGCGATCCGCTTTGAATCTTCAGTGGAAGAGGTCCCCACCACGCCGCTGCTTTTGAAAGTTCTACCGAGCTGACCGATACCTCTGCGTTATAGGTAAACGTCTCGGTTTTGAGATTTGTAAAATCGGCCTCAAATGTTCCCGCGAGCTCCACATTTTCTTCTTCGCCCAACAACTTTCCTCGGGCCTTAAAACGAACAGGTCGATTGGAACGAATCCCCCAGAAAGCAACGGACGCATCGCGCAGCGAAATCCTTTTCACAGGCGCACCCTGCTTGTCCCGCCACGGGTAATGGATATCCGTGTTCTTGAACGAGACATGCGCAAATTCCATTTTGTGGAAGAGCAGTGCAAGAAGGGAAGGACGGATACGGATTTGATCCGCGCTCAGAATCGGAACTTGAGACGCTTTTTCCGGTTCACTCACAGTAAACTTTTCAAGGGACAAAGTCGGAAGAGGCAGTAACGATACGTTCAACTTCTCAAAGTCTACAGGATAACCCAGTTGGTTTTGAATCGTTTCACGAAGCCGCTCCTCGACGCGGAAATAGCGCACCAGCCGAGGCATGGACAGAACCAAAACAACGAAGAGAACGAGAAGGAGGATCGAGATGGAAATGATGAGGCGAACGATTCGGTTGCTTACCCTCATATACAGAAAATCGTTGGTTGACCTGAATGGTTCTCAGGAGGAACGATAGGCTTGGGACCCAAGAGGATTATAAGTATAATCCTCAAAAAACGATGCACAGCCCAGTGTTTGAACCAGGAGGAACAGTACCACCACCCACCGGATGAAGCGTGAAAATCGTCTCATGATCGAGCGTAGGTGCCATTCATGAATGGCACCTACGCAGTGATTGCGACGCCCTTTCTGCAACGTAAGGCTAGCGTTTCGTATATTGAAAACTGCGCCGCGCACCTTTCCGGCCGTACTTTTTGCGTTCTTTTTTTCTCGGATCCCGAGTCAGGAGCCCGCTTTTGCGAAGCAGCGGGCGTAAATTCTGATCAAACTCAAGAAGAGCGCGTGAAATTCCAAGCCGAACCGCTCCCGCTTGCCCGCTCAAGCCGCCTCCGTGAACATAGACTTTCAAGCCAAATTGATCGGACGTTTTTGTCAGCTCAAACGGTTCCTGAATCATTGTTCTCAAGGTCTCGCGGGGGAAATAGGACTCCAATTTTGCATCATTAACTAAAATTTCCTTTCCCCCTTTCTCAAGCCAAACGCGGGCGATGGAAGTTTTCCGCCTGCCCGTTGCATAAAATCTATTGGAATCGTTCGCACTCTTCTCTTCAACCATTTAAGTCCTCAATTTACAACTCGAGTTTGGCACTTCTCGCCCTGCCGGCGTCATCCTGAGGCAGCGTCTTAAAGCGATGCTGAATGATCTCGGCGGGACTCAGGATGACAACCCCTTTTTTTGACAGTGCGACAAGGTGACCCGCACTCAAAAAGTGCCAAAGTCGAGTTTACAAATTAATCGGAACCGGTTTCTGCGCTGCATGGGTATGTTCACTTCCGGCAAAAACGCGAAGCCGTTTCAGCATTTTCATCCCCATGCGATTTTTTGGAAGCATTCGCCGAACCGCTTCTGAGACGATTCGCTCCGGATGTCTTGCTTGCATACGCTCAAAGGAAATCGTTTCCAAGCCGCCTGGATATCCGGTGTAGCGGCGATATATTTTTTGCTTCGCTTTCCGCCCGGTGAGCCGGATGCCCTTCGCGTTAATCACAATGACTTGATCACCGCACTCCATATGAGGGGTATAAAAGGGCTCATCTTTTCCGATCAGGATCGTCGCGATACGGGTCGCAAACCGACCCAAAATTTGACCCTGTGCATCCACGAGGAAGCACTTCCGCTCCACTTGATCCGGCTTAGGAATAAAAGTCTTCACACTCACCGCTTACGTTCTCCTCAAACTGTTTAAAAGAGCGTGCAGTATAACAAAAGCGACTCGGCTTGTCAAAATCCCCCATTAGTTTATCCCCCATTAGTTTAAGGTTCGTTCCTTGTGACGGTCCTTAAAGTGGTGGGGGATTAAATCAACTTCCTCACGTCGAGGATTTTAGATAGTTCCTTCTCGGAGATAAGTTCTTTTTCGAGGACAATTTCACGGATCGTCTTCCGCTTCTCGTAGGCTTCTTTAGCAATTTGCGCGGCTCGATCGTAACCTAAGACGGGAACCAAAGGCGTTGAAAGCATCAGGCTTTTTTCAATTTGCGCTTCACAAACCGCGCGGTTTGCTTCTATGCCGTCTACTAATTTCGATCGAAACAGAGAGACAACATTCGCGAGCAACCGAATCGATTCCAAAAGATTATAACCAATCAAAGACGTCATCACATTGAGCTCGAAGTTCCCAGACTGTCCGGCAAGCATAACGGCTGTATCAAGTCCAATCACCTGCGCCGCGACTTGTAAGACTGACTCCGTCATCACCGGATTCACTTTTCCAGGCATAATCGAAGAGCCCGGCTGAAGCGCAGGAAGTTTGATTTCGTGAAATCCCGCGCGTGGTCCCGATGCGAGCCAGCGAATGTCGTTTGCGATCTTGGCGAGCGAAACCGCCACGACTTTCAATTGTCCGCTTGTCTCCACACAAGCGTCTTTCGCCCCTTGTGCCTCGAAGTGGTTGCGCGCTTCATAAAATCGCTCTCCGAGTGCTTGATTCAAATCGCGGCAGACTTCTCGAGCAAAACGTGGATGGGTGTTGATCCCCGTTCCAACCGCTGTCCCACCGATCGCAAGTTCCCGAAGAGTCGGAAAGCACTTCGCGAGCCGCTCCACGCCTTTCCTAACTTGCTCCGCATAACCGCCAAATTCTTGTCCTAATGTTACCGGCGTTGCGTCTTGCAAATGCGTTCGTCCAATTTTGTAAACCGTCCGAAACGCACGCGCTTTTTTCGCCAGGGATTTCTCGAGAAGCTTGAGCTCGGGAATCAAACGCCCTTTGATTTCCAGAAAAGCTGAAATATGAATCGCGGTTGGAATCACGTCATTGCTCGACTGGCCTTTGTTGACGTGATCGTTCGGGTGAACCCATTCTTTCACATTGCTCCCCGCTCTTCTGAGGAAACGGTTCGCAAGGTTCGCAATTACTTCATTTGCATTCATATTCGTCGAGGTGGCCGACCCTGTTTGAAAAACATCGACCACAGAATGGTCATCATACCGGCCGTCGCGCACGAGGCGGGCAGCTTTCATAATCGCGTTTGCGCGAGCGGGAGACAAAAGTCCAAGCGCTCGATTCACTTTTGCTGCGGAAAGCTTGATTTGCCCCAGGGCGTGGATAAATGGGCGGCCGACGCGATAGCCGCTGACGGGGAAATTAAGCACCGCGCGCTGAGTCGAAGCGCCGTAGAGCATTTCTTTGGGGACCTTGACCTCCCCCATCGAATCACGCTCGATTCGAAATCTTCGATCTACCATGCTGCGTATTATAACGAATTTAAATTCTGTTGTCTTTTACAGAATAATTTCAGCGATAAGTATAAAGTATATACTTTATTGAATTGATACAGATTGTATGGTATTCTTTCATCGGGTAGGAGGTGGGTACTTTGAAAGAAATTAACGTGGTCGAACTACGCAAGAAATTTGGGGAGGTCTTAGACGAAGTTCGTTACAAGAAGGAACCGCTGATTATTAAGAAAAATGGCCGTCAGATTGTGGTCCTGATGGACATCGCTTTGTTTCGTGCTTCCCAAGAGAATTTTCAAGAGGAAGCCTTTATTGAAGAATACAGCGACGAGCGAGTTCAGGAATTCATTCGTGAAGATAAAATTGATCCACTCGTTGCCACACGTCTTCGCAAGACCTCTTAGCAATGCTGAAGGTCTTTCTTGATGCGAATGTCTACTTCGTTGGTTTTTCTTCCAGAACAGGTGCTTCAGCACTTGTTCTTGAAATCGCGCGTCGGCAAAAAATCGCTGTCTATGCCGCAAGATTTGTCCTGCGTGAAGCAGATCGCAATTTACGTAAAAAATCTACTCCAGCAAATCTAAAATCTTTCCGCCGTTATGTCCAAAATGTAAAAATTCATGTCGTGCCTTTTCCCAAAGAAGAAACGACCCAACCCTATGAGGATGATCTGCATCTGAAGGATTTACCCGTGTTGGGAGCTGCCCTCGAATCCAAAGCGGATTATCTGCTGAGCCTGGATAAGAAACATCTCCTAACTTCACGGCTGACTCATAGGGTCAAAAAGCTTAACATCATGTCTCCCGGCGATTTTTTAACAAACGTATATCGCAGAGGAAAAATTTAGCAGGAGAATCGAGGGAACATGGGGTCGGTAGAATAAGTTTCAAAGAAACCGTCTTCATTCGAACTCCCTAATAAACTACGCGCTTGAGGCAGAGGCCGTGGGGAGGGGCGGTGGGTCCAATCAGTTTGCGGTTCTGAGTCGTGATCGCTTGCTTGACATCTCTGACGCGAAGCCGTCCTGCTCCAATTTCAAGGAGCGTTCCTACCATACGGCGCACCATCTTGTAGAGAAAGCCGTTTGACTCCACTGTAAAACGGATCAGATCCCCCTGCTTTTCGATTCTGAATTGACGAATTGTTCGGACCGATGTTTTCCTTCGTCCTCCACTCGCTTCAAAAACTCGGAAGTCGCGATGGCCTATGAACAAACGTGCTGCCTGTCTCATTTTGACTACGCTGACAGGATAAGGATACCGGTAACTCTGGAAACGCTGCAAGGCAGATCGTGCTTCGGAATTCAATACACGGTATTCATACGTCTTCCACTTGGCGGAACGTTGGGCGTGGAATGAAGATGGAACCGTTTCAACGTGGAGAACAGAAATGTCTTCTGGTAAGTAACGGTTGAGTGCACGCTGGATGTTATAAAGAGGAAGCGTGGAATGGACACGGAAATTGACCACTTGACCTTCCGCGTGTACGCCTGAATCCGTACGGCCCGAAGCGATGACCTTGATCTTCTTTTGGAAAAGCTTCTTGAGTGCTGATTCCAGTTCTGCTTGAACCGTTCTTCCCGTGCGCTGACGTTGGAATCCAAAGAAATGAGTACCGTCGTATTCAAGCGTGAGTTTGATGTTCGGCATGGCGAGTGAATGCCGCGTTAACGCTGAATGTTGATCAGCCGTTCGGCGATTTGAATCGCGTTCAGCGCGGCACCTTTACGCAATTGATCACCGGAGACAAAAAGCGCGAGACCATTTTCGGTAGATCCGTCGTCGCGGATACGGCCGACCAAAACTTGGTCCTGGCCACTCGCTTCAATGGGCATGGGAAAATGGCCCTTTTGGGGCTCATCCACAACTTTCACGCCGGGTGCGTCCTCTAAAATCTTACGCGCCTCGCGAGGTGTCATTTTGCTCTCAAATTCAAGATAGATCGCCGCAGAATGAGCGCGCATAACTGGAACCCGGACACAAGTGATTCCAATGCGGATCTGGTCGTCGTGCAAAATCTTTTTTGATTCCTGAATCACTTTCAATTCCTCTGTATTGTAACCACTCTCCGAAACCGGGCTGTCGTGCGAAAACAGATTGAACGCGATTTGATGCGGAAACACCTCTTTTCTGAGGGGCTTCCCTTCTAAATAATCGCGGGTTTGATTTTCTAGCTCCTGCATCGCTCTCGCGCCGGCACCGCTTGCCGATTGATACGTGGCACAAATGATACGCTTGATCCGATTCTTTCGATGAAGTGGTGCCACCGCCACAAGCATAATCGCTGCGGTACAATTTGGATTCGCGATGATCCCTTTGTGTTTTTGTATGTCTTCAGGATTTATTTCCGGAATGACAAGCGGCACCGCCGGATCCAATCGAAAGGCACTCGTATTGTCAATCACAACCGCGCCTCTTTCCACAGCTACGGGAATGAACTGCTTGCTCACGAAAGCTCCCGCGCTAGACAAAACGAGATCGAATCCATCGAACGACGTTGGTTCAATCGCTAACTTTTGAATTGTAACTTTCTGATTCCTAAATTTGGCGCTTTTACCTTCCGACCTTTCCGAACCAAAGAGAGAAAGTTTTTCAACCGGAAAGTCACGTTCCTCGAGAATCTTCACCATCTCTTGGCCGACGGCGCCGCTTGCTCCGACTACAGCTACGTTGTATTTGTCCTTCTTCACAAAGGCTGGACCTTTCATCGATTTAACCTACGATCGAACTCGTTCGGCGATCAAGTCGCCCATTCTGCTGCAAGAGACAGGCTGTCCGTGCTCTTGAAGAAGATCGACTGTGCGATACCCTTTTAAGACTTCCCGCACCGCACGCTCGACCGAAAGCGCTAGATCATGGAGCTCAAAGGTATACCGCAACATGAGAGCCACAGAAAGAATCGTAGCGATCGGATTCGCTTCGTTCTTACCGGCAATGTCGGGCGCGCTGCCATGAACCGGCTCATACAAAGCATGGCGATCTCCAAGACTGGCTGAAGGAAGCATCCCAATAGAACCCGTAAGCATCGCAGCCTCATCGCTCAAAATGTCCCCAAACATATTGGTTGTTACCATCACATCGAATTGCTTAGGATTTCGAATGAGCTGCATCGCGCAATTATCGACGTACATGTGGGAAAGCTGGACATCCGGAAACCGCTTGCCGACTTCAGTCACCACTTTGCGCCACAGAATGCTTGACTCCAGAATATTCGCTTTGTCAACGGATACCACTTTTCGCCTGCGCTTCCGAGCAAGTTCAAATGCCCTGCGCGCAATCCGCTCAACTTCATGGGTTGCATAAATTTCCGTGTTGAACCCCTGCTCAGAACCATCCGGGTTCTTTTTGATCCCTCTCGGTTTTCCAAAGTAAATGCCTCCCGTCAGCTCACGCACAACCAATAGGTCAACACCTTCTACGACTTCGCGCTTCAGCGGAGAAGCGTCCAAGAGATTTGGATCGATTGTAGCAGGCCTTAAATTGGCATAAAGCCCCAAACCTTCACGCAACGCAAGCAATGCTTGCTCGGGACGCATCGGGTGGTCCAGGACATCCCATTTTGGACCGCCAACTGCGCCAAGCAACACAGCATCCGACGCTTTCGCTTTGCTTAACGTCGCTTCTATAATCGGTACGCCGTGCCGCTCAAGCGAAGCGCCGCCCACAACAGCTTCTTCGGTGTCAAAGACAAGATGCGCAACCGACGAAACTTTCCTCAAAACTTTGAGCGCTTCGTCAACGACTTCCGGGCCGACGCCGTCACCCGGAAGAACCAAAACTTTGTACATGAGTTACTTGATGGCGAGACCTTCTTGCGGGCTGGAAGCTGATGCGTATTCCTTTATGGGAATCCGGCCGGCTAAAAATGCGTTCCGGCCCGAGGCGACTGCGTCCTTCATCGCTTCTGCCATCAGCACGGGGTCTTTGGCACAAGCGATCGCAGTGTTCATGAGCACGCCGTCAGCACCAAGTTCCATACAAATCGCGGCGTCTGAAGCAGTTCCGACACCGGCGTCCACGATGACCGGACACGAAACTGCTTCCATCAGAAACTTAAGGCTTAACCGATTCTGGATGCCGCGCCCGGAACCGATAGGCGCTGCAAGCGGCATGACACAAGCGGCGCCTCGATCTTCCAACTTTTTAGCGACTACGGGATCATCATTCGTGTAGGGCATTACGATAAAACCTTCTTTGACGAGCACTTCCGTCGCTTCCAAAAGTGCCACGACATCCGGAAGCAGGGTCTTTGGATCGCCGATCACCTCCAATTTGATCAAATCTCCAATCCCTGACGCGCGCGCAAGCCGCGCAATACGGATCGCGTCTTGGGCGGTGTAGGCGCCGGCGGTATTGGGAAGAATCGTAAACCGATTCCGATCAATGTAATCTAAGAGGGTCTCCTCATTCGGCTGACTTAAGTTCACGCGCGCAATCGCAACCGTCACGAGCTCTGCACCAGAAGCTTCATGAGCACGAACCATCGTGGCAAAGTCACTGTATTTTCCGGTTCCCACGATCAACCGGGACTTGAATTCATACGAACCAATGGTCAACGTGTCATTCACCGATCATCCCCTCAAACTTTCAACGGTTTTCGTTGGGCTCGCTCGTAAAGATCAAGATAACGGCGTGCCGACACACGCCACGAAAAATCGCAGGCCATCGCATTCTGCATGAGTTTTGTCCAACTTTTTTGATCTCGGTATACGACAGCTGCACGCCGCATCGCATTCAACAAGTCCTTCGGCGCATAGGGTGAAAAAACGAATCCGTTTCCTTTCCCTGTCTTCGGGTTAAATTCTTGAACTGTGTCTGCGAGCCCGCCGGTTTCCCGGACAACTGGAATCGTCCCATAACGAAGCGAGATCATCTGGCCTAAACCGCAGGGTTCAAACTGAGAGGGCATCAACAGAAGATCGGCACCCGCGTAAATCTGCCTTGCCATGTGTGAATCAAAGGTGATGTTCAATCCAATTTGGTTCGGATGACGCTCGCCAAAAATGCGAAGCGCTCGATGATATTCCTCCTCCCCCGTACCCAGCAATACGAACTGCCAGCCTGAAGCGACCATGTCTTCGATCACGCGTGTGATCAAGTCCAGCCCTTTTTGCGGCACGAGCCGGCCGACAAAGGCAAAGAGCGGAGCTTCGAGATCGTGCTTCAAGTGATTTTGATTTTGCAGTGCTTCTTTACAGGCTCTCTTTCCCAATAAATCACGCGGGCCGAAATTGGCGGCTAGGCCCAAATCCCTTTTGGGATCCCAATCTGCAGGGTGAATGCCATTCACGATCCCGTAAAGATCTGCCTTCCGATAAGCCAGGGCTCCTTCCAAACCGCATCCAAACTCTTTCGTTTGAATTTCCTGCGCATAACGTTCACTCACCGTCGTCAACAAATCTGAATAGATTAACCCTCCCTTTAGAAAACTCATTTTCCCGTAAAGCTCAAGCCGCTCATAACGAAATTCACTCCACGAAACTCCCGTCACCGGCACCGAATCCGGCGGAAAACTCCCTTGATAGGACAAATTGTGAACCGTGAAAACTGTTTTTGAATTCACAAAAAACGGATCGCTTTGGTAAAGCGTCTTCAAATAGACCGGAATCAAGCCGCTTTGCCAATCATGTGAATGAATCACGTCCGGTTTGATTTTGAGCCGCTTCAATGCTTCCAGTACCACGCGCTGGTAAAAAGCGAACCGCCGATCGTTGTCCGGATAATCCCCCATCGGCGTTCCGTACAATCCATCCCGATCAAAATACTCCGAGCGGCCGACAAAGAAAACCTTAAGTTCGTTAAACGCACACTCAAAGACGGACCCGGTTTCTGTTTCTGATCCAATGGGAACCCCGACTTCTTCCAGGACCGGTTTTAAGACATAGGGCTCATGCGTGACTTTTTTGTACTTGGGGATAAAAACGCAGACGCGGTGCCCGTCCTTAGCAATCTCGCGCGTCAGAGACCCGATGACATCAGCTAGACCTCCCGTTTTTGCAAACGGGACCATTTCAGACGCAACGAAGACAATTTCCATGGATTGTGGAACACCGAAAACGTTGAAAACAAACGAAAGCGGAGATCAGGAAACCTCGAGAACGCAATTCCAACTTCCAAATGGATTCGGTACGCATATCACGGGACGCTGATCATTTTCCCAGTTGCCGTCCACCAAATAACGGTACTCGTACCGACCTGACGGTAACTTCACTTTTACGCGCCACCAACCTCCTGCCTCTTTCTTAAGCGGGCAGTTCGAAAGACTCCACTCATTAAACGTGCCTGCTAGATGCACTGCCCTTGCTCCCGGAGCATAATACTCAAACAAAAACGTCTCTTCCTAACTTACTCGTGTGGCTTGACTTAGGCTTGATCCGTGCCACCATATCAATCGATGTTCCCTTTACGATCCGGAACCATTGTTGTCAACGGAAAAGTATATGACGAGACCGCGCGCATTGCAACATTTTCGACGTTCAGGATTTTTTCTTGCAAATTAGAAATTAACTTCTAAAATGCAATTTGCTTGGGTGTCAGATTTGGCGTCTTACACCATCTTTGATTGATTGAGACGAAGAACACGATGAAAATTTGCTTTGTTTGCGGTAAACGGCCAATGTCAGGTAACTCGATTGCCCGCCGAGGATTGGCCAAGAAAAAGGGTGGCGTCGGTAAAAAAATTACCGGAATCACCCGCCGACGCTTTTTCCCGAACCTTCAGCGCATTCGGATTCTCTTACCCAATGGTGCACACCGCCGTGTCCGCGTCTGCACCGGTTGTATGAAAGCAGGAAAGATTAAAAAAGCACCGTGAAAAAACTACGTCCACTCTACCCCTCTTTCACATCCCGGATATCCAAAACGACGCTTTCCACTCCTTCCCAACTCTTCAGCTTCGGTGAATAAGCAATGCTGTAAGTTTCCGTATGCGGAAGGGCAATGTCCGGATCGCGCGACTGCCACACTGCTTCAAATGTAAAGCCAGCGTCGGTTACCCACCAGCGAAGAGCGTTTGATCTCACGTGCTCTAGCTTCCCCGCGCTGCCAGGAGACAGAGCACGGGTGCGAACGCCTCGAGTCAAAAAGACGGGCCTTGGATTTCCAATCCCAAATGGTTCTAACAAGGACATTTCCTCTAAGAACTGACGAGACAAATCTCGAAAAGAAATTTCAAGATCGATCCGAACCGACCGGCAGAACACCTCCGGCGGGATCGATTGCGCATATTCATTAAGTTTCACACGAAACGCATTGAAATTCTCCCGTTTGATGGTGAGGCCAGCAGCAAGTTCATGCCCGCCAAACTGCTCAAGCACCGATTCACAATGCGCCAAACTTTGAAACATGTGAAACCCCTTCACCGATCGGCAAGAGCCTTTTCCGAGCTCTCCATCAAATGAAATGACAACGGCTGGCCGCGCGAAACGTTCGACCAGCCGCTGGGCCACGATTCCAATCACGCCTTCATGCCAACCTTCGCCGGCCCCGACGACCACTTTGTCACGATTGAAATTAATTTCGCGGTCTACCACGCCAAGCGCCTGCGTTAAAAGGCGCCTGTCCTCCTTCTGCCGCAGAAGGTTTTCTTCATTGAGAGCCTGGGCAAGCTCGCGAGCCTCGTCTGCATCATTCGTCGTCAGCAATCTGAGCGCGCGATCAGGCGAACCCAGTCTTCCGCTCGCATTAATTCGCGGGCCGATGACAAAGCCAAGGTCGCTTGCCAAAAGTCTGCTTCGTTTTAATTTTGCAACGTCACACAAACTTTTAAATCCAAGATGACGGCGCGAACTCATCTGCTCGAGACCGTGCGTGACCAAGATTCGATTTTCGTCACCGAGCGGCGCCAGATCACAAACAGCCGAAAGTGCCGCCAGATCGAGAAATTCAAACGCGCCGCGGCTTAAAAGCGCCTGGGCCAATTTGAACGCGAGGCCGCCTGCCGAAAGTTCCTTAAAGGGATACTGGCAACCTTCTTGAAGGGGATTGATGATCTCATTTGCCTCGGGCACCCTGCCATCGTGGATACGGTGATGATCGATAATAATCACGTCCATACCAGAAGCACGGGCCTGGCGTGTCTCGTCAAAGGCCGTGATCCCACAGTCGACGGTGATAAAGAGCGAAACATTTTTTTCCTTTGCCATTCGAACGGCGCCGGCACTCACCCCGTAGCCGTCGCGCTTCCGTTCGGGGAGAAAAGTGACAAAGGTCGCATTGAGTTTCTCAAGGGTGCGGCTCAAAATCGCCGTACCCGTAATTCCGTCCACATCATAGTCGCCGTGAATCAAAATCGTCTCACGGCGCTCAATCGCAGACAAAATCCGCTGTGCCGCTTGCGGAATGCCCTTCATCAAAAAGGGATCGTAAAGCCCTTCGAGCGATGGAAATAAGAATTTTTGAATTTCTTCCTCTGTTTGAAACCCGCGAAGGGCAAGGATCTTCTGCATTAAATCTGAGTAAGGGTATCCCGCCGCGCAACTTGCAGAGGCCGATTCAAAACCTGCCTCTTGCGAGGAAGAAGAATCCGCAAATTTCCAAATGGTCGACACGAATCAGGTTCCCTTCTTTGTCCAATCCACAAGCAGCGGCGTTGCTACAAAAATGGTGGAGTAAACACCCAAGGCGAAACCAACCAGTAAGATGAAGGCAAAATCATTGACGGCAGGGCCACCGAATAAATAAAGCGACACAACCACCAAAAGCGTCGTCAGAGTCGTATTCACGGTGCGGCTAAAGATCTGATTGATACTCATATTGACGATGTTTTCAAAGACTTCCCGTCGATAAAGCTTCACGTTTTCACGAACGCGGTCAAGTGCAATGATGGTGTCATTGACCGAATAACCGATGATCGTAAGAACCGCTGCTACAATGGGAAGTGAAAATTCACGGCCGGCCAGGACAAAGATCCCCACACTGATCACGACATCGTGTATGAGCGCAATGATCGCGCAGGCAGAAAACTTCGCTCCAAAGCGCCAGCTGAGATAGGCAAACATGATGCCTACCGCAATCGCAACCGCTTTCAGCGCTTTCGTAAAGAGCTCCTGCCCCGCAGTAGGGCCAACTGATTCTGACCGGCGAATTTCAAATTTATCCTCCCCCAGAGAGTTGCGGAGCGCCTCGAGAATCTTTTTTGTACTTTCCGTCTTGGTCCGGATCAAAATGTTTTGATCTTCCGGCCCTCCGTAGCGCTGGAGCTGCGCATCGCCAAGACCCACACTCGCGAGCGCCAATCTCACCTTGGCGAGATCCACCTTCTCATTTAAGTGAGCCATCGGGGACTTCTTTTCAATGGAGCCCGATGGCTCATCCTGAGCGGAGCGCCCGCCAGAAAACGTGTCGGGTCCGCCGCTCTGTTTGGCAGAAAGGATCTCGCGAGATCCTTCGGCCCTTCGGGCCTCAGGATGAGGGGTCGGGAAACGCCCCGACCCCTCATTTAAGTGGACTTCCTCAACGGTTCCGCCCGTAAAATCAAGCCCAAGCAGATCGGAACCCTTGATGAAGGTCAAAACGAGCCCACCCACGAACAAAGCAGCGGAGAGGACGTAGGCCACCTTGCGTTTTGACATCCAGTTCACTTTTGGTTCTCCAATAAAGCCCAACATCCGAAGGCTCACTTCCCTCCGCTCCCGCGTGAGATAATCAAAGATCACGCGCGTGACGAAGAGTGCGGTGAACATGCTCACCGTAAGACCGATCGAAAGGGTGACCGCAAATCCCCGCACCGGACCGGACCCAAACCAAAGCAAAATGAGCGCCGCAAGTATGGTTGTCACGTTCGAATCCAAAATTGCGCTAAACGCCTTGTGATACCCGGCTGAAACGACAGACCGAATCGCTTTTCCGAGCTTCTTCTCCTCACGAATCCGTTCATTGATCAGGACGCTCGCATCCACGGCCATTCCCATGGTCAAAATGATTCCGGCAATACCTGGCAGCGTAAGCGACGCGCCTGTCCGTGCCATCACCCCCATGATGATGACCAGATTCAACAAAACTGCGAGACCTGCAATCATTCCTGGAAAGAGATAATAGATGATCATGAAGGCAAAGACGAGCACAGCACCGCCGGCTGCTGCAGCGATTCCCTTTCGGATGGAGTCCTGACCGAGTGTTGGACCTACCGCGCGCTCTTCAATAATGGTTACAGGCGCTGGCAGTGCGCCTGCGTTTAGAACAAGTGCCAGGTCGCCTGCTTCTTCCGTCGTAAAGTTACCCGAGATCTGGCCCCGTCCGCCCCCAATCCGATCTCGAATGACAGGGGCCGACTGGAGTTTTCCGTCAAGAACAATGGCGAGACGCCGGCCAATATTTTGAAACGTCACTCGATCGAAAATCTTGGCTCCTTCCTTGTCGAGCTGGAAATCGACGGTCGCTTGGCCGTACGTATCAAAACCGACTGTCGCACTTGTTAATTTGTCTCCGGTCAGAACCGGGGTTGACTCCAAAACGAGCGTTTCCGAAAGACGATTTGCGTCCGCCAGGTCTTCCACCTCGTATCCCTCGGGAACATTCCCGGCGAGAGCTTCTTTGATGACGTCTTCCTTATCGCTCACAATTTTAAACTCAAGATGAGCCGTCTTCGCGACCACCTCGCGAGCCCGTTCCTGATCAGTCAGCCCCGGCAGCTGGACGACGATTTGACTTTTTCCCTGCTTTGTGATGAGCGGCTCACGGACACCGAACTGGTCGATCCTGTTTTGAATAATCTCAACTGCTCGATCTACGGCTCCTTCCCGATACTCCTCCTGGATTTTATCTGTCTCGACGTTAAGAAGCAGGTGCATGCCTCCTTTGAGGTCAAGCCCGAGGCTAATTTTTTCCTGAGGCGGATACGCAAAGTAAACGCTCAGACCAAGCACGGCGAAAATAACGAGCACCTTCCACTTAAAATATTTATCCATTTCTGACGATGGCCCTCTTTTAATGACGCTGATCCACGCGCATAGCGCCTCGCAAAACCGCCACCCTGCCTGCCCCTTTACGTCTCATTTAGACACGAGCCCTTCCAATTGGGCAATCAGCGGAGCAAGATCGCGAGTTACAATCTCCCAGAGAATATCCAGATCCACGTCAAAATAGCCGTGCGCCAAGCGGTCCCGGGTCCCGGCTATTTCCTTCCAGCGTATTTCGGGATTCCGCTGCTTGGTCTTCTCCGGAACATGCGGGAAGCTTCTCCAAGTATCTCCAGCAAGCGAGTCAACGCTAAGGTAAGCTGATGATCCGCGTCCAAATCCGAGCGCTTTCGGCCTTTCACAAATTTCGCCGCCTCTTGGGCAGCGTCCAGCATATGGCGAAGCCGGTCTTGCTCTTTAGTCCGGTTTTCTCATCAATTTGGCGGATTGATGAGAAAATCGCTTTGGACGCACGAAGTT
>MHFT01000018.1 GCA_001804315.1 Omnitrophica bacterium RIFCSPLOWO2_12_FULL_50_11 | reverse complement strand
GGAGAGCCTTTGTCTCTGTCGCCGGCAAATCGATCATTCCTCATCTTGGGGAATTTCTGAGGCCCGCCCCTACTGTTAACTTTGTGCTCTATCTTGCCGATCTATCTTCGTGAGGCATTTCTTTATGTATCGAGACTACTTTGGCTTAGCGGAAGAGCCGTTTAATGTGACACCAGACCCGAGATTTATATTCTTTAGCCGTCAGCATCTAGATGCTTTTTCCTGCCTTCTTTATGGCATTGAGTCCCGGAAAGGGTTTATTCAAATCACGGGAGAAATCGGTGCCGGTAAGACGACGCTGTGCCGTGCCATTTTGGAAAAACTGAAGACGAAAACACACACCGCCTTGATTTTAAACCCGAAACTTTCCGAGCTTTTTTTGCTTCGGGCCATTGCCGAAGATTTTGGAATCGCGCTCAGCGCCTATGATCATAAGGATTGCTTTGACGCGTTGAACCGTTTTTTGCTCGAGGAGTTCCACAAGGGATACAATACCGTCCTCATCATCGATGAGGCGCAAGGTCTGACGCCTAAAACCCTGGAACAAGTGAGACTTCTTTCGAACTTGGAGACGAATCGAGAAAAGTTAATTCAAATTGTCCTCGTGGGACAGCCGGAGTTAAAGGACATGTTGAATCATCCCGCGTTAGCGCAGCTTCGTCAGCGGATTACGATTCGTTTTCATCTAACGCCGCTCGACCGAAACGAGGTGGAAGAGTATATCCGGCATCGTTTGAGGGTTGCGGGATGGCCCCCGGGAGTGCCGAATCCATTCACGCAGGAAGCGATCGATTTTATTTATGAACACAGCGGCGGAATTCCAAGGCTCATTAACAACTTTTCTGGCATGTCTCTTTTGGCGGCGTATGCGCGGAGCGTCTTTCTCGTGGATGCGAAGCTGGCCGAAGAAGCGCTCAATGGTGTGGAAGGAGTTTCGGTTTCATGAGTATTATTACAGAGGCTCTAAAAAAAGCGGAGCGTGACCGCGCGGTGAAAGAAAGGCGGACTCAGGAGTTCTCAGCTGAAGAACGAGCAGCGTTGACCGCTGCGATGGAATCGGAAAGACTTGTGGCAGGATTCTTAAAGGAGCGGGAAAAACGGCTGAGCGAGCCAGCGCAGCCCGCTCGTGTCAAGGCAGACGTTCCACCGTCCGCGCCACGTGCTTCGAATAGGATTCGGCTGGCAGGTACGGTCCTCGGCATTTTTGGTTTTGTGTCGACGATTATTCTGGTATTATATGCGCTCACAAGATGGCCGGATGTAAGTTCGGGTCCATCTATTGCGTGGGATCAAACACCCGGCTCGAAAGAATCAGAAGCGACGCCGATCGTCTCCTTATCGGAAGACGCGGTTTTACCCCGCACCAATAGGGTGCGGGGTTTACCGCAAGAGCTTCCAGAATCTTCCGAGGTTGAAGAACTGAGCCGGAGCAGCCAAGCGAGTGCCAAAAGTGAGATTGCTAAAGAAGTACCCAGTGTCCTTCCATTCGAAAAACAGGTTACGGAACCGATACCCGCTCCTAAGCCCGCGGAAATTCCTTTTGTTTTATCTGGCATTTCTGTGTCTGGACGAGAGCGCTACGCGTTGATCAACGGCCGGATCGTCACGGCGGGTGACTGGGTAGATGGTGCGTTTGTGAAAGAGATCTTAGATCACGAAGCAATTATTGAAACCAGAACCGAGGAAATCAAGCTCAAGCTCCTCTCGTAGTTTCCTTCTCTGACCTTCCCTTCCTTCCCGCACGCGATCTGTGACGTTCTGAAACCACATTTGCATCGTCATCCTGAGGCAGCGGTCCAGAACAATGCCGAAGGATCTCGGTCGAGATCCTTCGTGGAACTTCGCTTTGGTCTGCTGTTCCACTCAGGATGACGACTGCGTTGATCTGTATCGCTGTATGCACAAAACGTTCCGTTATCAAAATCGGATTATTTTTATTTTTGCGGTGATTTTATTTCTCGTTGTCACCGGCGTTTATCTCAGAAAAAAAGTAGATCACTTTGGGTATGCCGAGCTCATCAAACGCTCCTGATCCGAATCTTGTCTCGGAGCGGCGCTGGATTCAGACGCCGCCTATCTTTTTCCTTCCGCTCGCTTTTGCGGGCGGGATCGGTTTGGTCCGGTACGTACCGGTATCGTTCTTTTCAGCCGTATGGATCACCGCTTTCGTCTTGACTTTACTCGCACTGCGCGTGCGATCCTCTTCGTTTGTGCCGCTCGCGGCGCTTTCCTTTTTTGTGATTGGCGTTTTATTTGGCTTAAACGATCGAAGCGTTTCAGAACGAAATATTGCTTTAATGGGACCAACAGGGTGGATGGTGATAGAGGGTGAAGTGGTGACGGCGCCCGAGACCTTAAAGGCGGGCAAGCGGGAAATGGTTTCATTTGTTTTGAACGCTCACGATTTTTATCGCGAGGGCTTTGTGTATCGTACCGAGGGGAAGGTGCAGGTTTTTCTCCATCACCCTGATCGTGAAATTCACTTTGGGGATCGCCTCCGTATCCGTGGGACGCTTGAAGAGCCGAAATCATCACGGAATCCACACGCATTTAATTATGCGGCCTATCTGGCTGAGCTTGGGATTTTCAAGGTTTTTCGAGGCGTCGGACGCTTCTCAATCCTTCGTCAGGAAGAAGGACATGGAAATAGGTTCCTTGCCGCAATCAATCGACTGAGAGCGCATCTGAAGAAGCGAGTCGAGACCTTATTGCCGGTGCGGCACGCATCACTCGCAAGTGCAGTCCTTTTGGGATTTCGCAAGGACATTGCTCGTTCGGTACAGGACGATTTCATCCGAAGCGGGACGGCCCATCTGCTTGCGATCAGCGGTCTTCATCTGTCTCTGATTGCAAGCTTGTTTTACTTCGTGGCCAATTTTTTCCACATTCCAAGGATGCTTAGACTCATGATGACCATTCTTGTCATTTTGCTCTATACGGCTCTCGCCGGTGCCAAAGTGCCGGTCTTAAGAGCCGGAACCATGGGCGTGGTCATCTTAGTCGGCCTTCTGCTTGGTCAAGATCGAAACTTAAGAAGCGCTTTTTTCTTTGCTTTTCTGATGATCTTGATTTGGGATCCGAGTGTTTTATTTCAAGCTTCCTTTCAACTTTCATTTACGGCGATTGCTGCTCTTATTTTCTTGTTACCGAAATTACAGCACGTGCCGGATCTGAAAGAAGAGGAAACGAATGAGTCTACGGTACCAAGTCGAGATGGTAATCCGCTCCCGCCAACTCCTCTGGGATCAAAAATTCTGGTTTATCTCAAGCGTTCGGCCCATTCTGTGAAGCAGGTTCTTCTATCGTCCCTAGCAGTGATGATCGGGCTTTTTCCGATTTTGATTTGGTATTTTCATCTCTTTTCTCCGATCGGATTCGTGGCCAACTTAGTCGCGATTCCAATTGCCGTTTGGGGGATCGCGGCTACTTTCATCCTTCTAGCGATCGATTCGGTATCGACACGAGCTGCGGCGCTTTTAAAATTCATCCCGAGTGGTTTGTTTGAGATCGAGCTTCGATTGATTGAGTGGTTTGCAGATGTCCCCCTTGGAAATTTTTTCGTTCCCGCTCCGCCGCCGTATTTTCTTATTATTTATTACGGACTTTTACTTGTCTGGCTGATTCCCGTCCATGTGTACGGCCCCATCTTCAGCGGTGAAAAGGGGTACAGGATTTTTCGGTGGATTCGCCGAGCCTTCGTGATCGGGCTTGGTTTCGTAAGCACGATTCTGTTGGCTGGCGCACCGATGGGTATCCAGCGGCTTGTCATTTTTGATTTAGGCAAAACAGACTCTTCTTTTATGTCTTTCTCCAATCGCGTTAATTGTCTCATTAATGCCGGCCGGCATTTCCCGAGCGATCAAGCCTATTGGGTCCTTCGGCCTTTTTTGATGGGCAGGGGCGTGCGACGGCTTGATCATGTTTTGTTGACTCAAGCAGATGCAGCGCACGCAGGGGGTTTTCAAACTTTGTTGGAGCACGTTCCGCTCAAACACGTATGGGTACCGGTCGGTTCTGACGGGACGAAAGGCCGGCAGAAATATGTGACCGTGTTGGGACGACGGGGCGTCCGGCTCGAGGAGGTTTCCGAAGGTGATGTGATTCACCTGGGATCGACGTCACCTACACACATCAAAGTTTTAGCGGCGGCCAAGGCAAAAGCGCTCGCCCTGCTTCTCGAGGATCAAAAGAGCAGCATCCTTTATGTTTCGTCGTCTGCGGCCGAAACATTCAAACGTTTATCCGAATTAAATGAGCTGGCAGCCGATCTTGTATTTCTGCCGCATTACGAAGGGAATCTACCCGAGGAAATGAAACTCGTGCTTGGGCGGCTTCGGCCCCGATTCATTGTTTCAAATCAGCGCGACCGGATCCCTGAGTTTAAAGTCAACTTAGGGCTTGGCTTTCCGTCGGAAGTCTTATTCCTGGCCGATTCAGGCGCACTCGAGTTTGAGCGCATGAAGGGAGGGTGGAGTCTGGTTAAACGTCCTCGTTTTGAGTGGGCAAAGCGCGCTGCGGTCCCCGCATGAAAGCGAATGTTATCCTTTTGGTACCGAGTACGTAAGAAACACGAAGTTGCAGAGTCGGGGATTGACACGATCGGATGCGAATGATATAGTGCAATTACTTCCTGCGGAACATTTCCGTAAGTTGTAGAAAAGAAAGAGGTTACGAACAACCAACCACAATGCGCCTTGTCTTTTCCATCGTTGCGTTTATTTTCTTAAACTGCTTTCTTTTTCCAGCCACGCTTTCCGCCTATTGGATCTGGTCGCCGGCAGAAGGCAAGTTTGTCCAGCCGGAAGGGACCAGCAAACGAACTGCTAAAGAGCAGTACGATTATGCCCAGCAGCTCCGCGAAGCCGAGGAGGAAGACAAATTCATGCGTGCGCTCGAAGATCTTGTCGAGCATTATCCCCGTTCTGCTTACGCACCAGAGGCTCAATACATGCTTGCGGTCCTGTATGAAGACAAGGGTGATTACGACAAAGCAGCCGGCGCATTTAAAAAGCTGATTCGGGATTTACCGCGCAGCGAGCGGATTGATCGTGCTATGGAGCATTTGTTCAAGATAGGAAATCTTTATTTGACGGGTCGAAAGCAGAAGCTTCTGGGTGTGGCGATGATAGCGGTCTTGCCCAAGGCGGTCGAAATTTTTCAGTTTATCATGGAGGCAGCACCCTACGGACCTTATGGCGACCAAGCCCAGATGCGGTTGGGAATAGTGTATCAGAGAATGGGTAAGCTCCAAGAGGCGGTAGAGGCTTTTGAACGCCTCATTGCCAATTATCCCAACAGTGTACTCCTCGAGGAGGCGCATTATCTTCTGGCCGAAACATCTTACGAATTGTCTCAAGCCGCCGGTCAAGACCAGCAGATTCGCCGCAACGCAGCCGAACATATCGATAGC
Organism: Omnitrophica bacterium RIFCSPLOWO2_12_FULL_50_11; assembly: GCA_001804315.1. Lineage (GTDB taxonomy): Bacteria > Omnitrophota > Omnitrophia > Omnitrophales > Danuiimicrobiaceae > 2-12-FULL-50-11-A. Next base: position 3,591 of record MHFT01000018.1, on the reverse strand, counting down.
TTTATCAGCGATTACGCGGCGGGATCGCTCGCGGAGCGCGCTCAATTGCTCAAACGCCAGCTCGATGAACAAGATGCCGAGAAAAATTATCGAATCGGCCTTTATTATGAAAAATGGGGTTTTGTGGAAAGCGCTATGATTTATTATGAGGATGTGAGTCAACGTTACCCCGATACCGCGTTTGGCAAAAAAGCCGCCGAGCGCTTCAAAAATTTGACCGACCCACTTCGCGTTCTAGAGCAAACGGAGGAAGTCCGTGAGCGTCGGCTTGCGGAAGTCGAATCGATGCTGAAAGCACTTGACCAAAAGGAAACAGAAGAGAAGGTGGAGGCGGCTGTGACGAGCGAGACGGTCGAGCTTCGACAACAGTTGGAGTCAGAGAAGACTTCTCTCCTGCTCGCCGAGGAGCGTTCGGAGCAGCGAACGGCCGAACAATACCGGGACCGCGCGGAGGCACTTCGCCAGCGGGAGAAAAACCTGAAGACTAAATTCAAGACCTTTACGAAGCGGCACAGAAAAATGGTGAAGGAACATCCATCCGCTGAATTGGAAGCAGCTTTTAGCCGCTGGGAAGCTTCGCTCTTCAAAGAACAAGAGGAACTCCGTAAGGAGCGGGAAGTCTTAGAAGAATTGGGCGCTGCTGTTCGTAAGATAAAATGGCCGTCACTCAATTGGGTGCCTTTCGTAGGTCCTGGAAGATTACCATCTGTTGAAGAGGTGGTTGAGTTTAAGGAAGAGCGGTGGGAGAAGCTCGCGCGCGGCAAAGACCGTGTGCACGCAGAACGAACCGCCTACGAAGAAGAATTGGTGGAACTGACAAAGCAAATTGATCTCTTGCAGGAACAGGAGTTCCAGACAGCGAAAAGGATGCCCGTTTTTCACGAGTCGCTTCCAGAGACACTGAAAGACAGACAAGCGGCGATGATGAGTTTTCAAGGCGAGCTCGATCAGATGCGTCGGTCTGTTAAAACACTCAGGCACGAATACGAATCAAGGTACGGCGAAGTACCGGTGCACGGTGCCGTTCGTGCGGGCCGCGAACCTGTAATGCCCGCTGCAACTGGGACAGGTTCTCTTAACCCATCTCCTGCGGAGCCGGTACCGTTGGCCGAACAAAAGCTCGCGGAGCTGCACACCGAAAACGCGTTGTTAAGTCAAGCTTGGCTCGATCAGAAAAAGAAAGTGGCTACGCTCGCTTCTGCTGTTGGAGGAGTGCAGCCGCGTGTGTCCTGGATGGATGAAGATGTAGTTCCATCCTTTGGCGCTCTCTCAGAGGGGGAGCAAAGTGGTGAGGTGCGGCTGCTTAAAAAACGATTGAAATTCCTTGAACGGGAGATCCGGGGCCGGCTCGATCAAATCCAGGATTGGGAGCAAAAAAATTCCGAACGCATCGATCGTTTAGATTATCTATTGCACGCAAATCCAAAGACGGCGGCGCTCAGCGGGACGGTGCAAAAGGCGGTATTTCCAATTGCAGGTGCGTATAAACTTGGAAAAATGTTTATTTTTGGCGTTGGCGACCGGGATCGAGACCTATTGGCGGAGGCCAAACAAGTGCTTTCTCAGGGAAAAGGCGATGACTCGTCTGAAGATCTCGATCAAATCAGATCGCTCGTCGACGAGGTTGAGCTTCAAAGTATGCTGATTGAAGGCCGGGTGAAAGAAATCGCCGCCTTAAACAAGGATCTAAAGGAGCTTCGAGCACGGGGAGAACGAATTCCTGGATTTTCCTATCAGTCGATGTTGATGCCGCGGTATCCGGCATCGCTTGAGCATTCGATTGAAAGCGCGCGGGGCTTCGTTGAGGGAGAAAATCAGGACAACGCTTATCGGAGCCGGCTTGAGCAGGAGCAAACGGAATTAAGCCGTTTAGAGAAATCGCTCAGTGAAATGGAACCCGAGATTGGAGCGGTTGCAACGGCTCTTGAGCAGGCTCAGAAACAAGAAAAAGAAGCCGCAGCACGTAAAGCCCAAGTAGCCGTTTCTTTGGAAGGGGATGCAGAACAGTTGCCTACCCGGGTGGAACCAGACGAGCGCGAGCAACTTGCGTCTCAACGAGCGCAACTCGACCGTGAGCTGGCCGCGAAAGAAAAAGAATATGAATCAGCCAGCAATGGGTTCGAGAACGATTTAGTTGCGTGGTATCGAACAGAAGGAAGGAATCAAATTTCGGCCCAGTTTCCGGGCAACGTTCCCGAAGGGGCAAGTTCGTCCTATCCCTACATTTTGGAAGCAGACGAGTTGCTTGAGAGGCACAAGACCGTTCAAGAAAAGTTGACTCGCGCGAGAAAAGAGGAATATGGACTCGTATCTTCACAAAAGGAATTTCTGAATAAAAAATTGGGCGAGCTCGAGAAACGGTTGGAACGCCTTAAAGATTTTAGAGATCCGTCTGACACTCATCGAAACGCGCTGACCCGCGAAATGGAACGCTCGCGCAAGCTCGACGAATCACTGATTCAGGAATTGTTGGTTTTGGAAGGTTCACTCAAGAAATGATGCAGCGGTTCGTTCGTTGTCATCCTGAGGTTCGAAGAACCGAAGGATCCCGTGCCGGGTGCTCCGACTTTGTTTTCGACGACCCTTTCAGGATGAGGGCAGCAAGGTGGTTAAGCGTTTTATTGTATCTCTCACTCCTGACCGGCTGCGGTTATACGCAGCAAGTGCATCTCCCCAACGATATTAAAACAATTGCGGTCCCGACCTTCGCCGATGAAATCCCTCCACAAAGCCGCTTTGCCTATCGTCCGGGTCTTGAGATCGAACTTACCAATGCGGTGATCGATCGATTCATCTTCGATGGCAATCTAAAAGTGGTGGATGAATCGGAAGCGGATGCGATTTTGAAAGGGGCCGTTCTTGCGTATGAGCAGGAAGGCCTTCGCTTTGACGATTTGGAAAGCGTTGAAGAGTACCGCTTGTTCCTGGTCGTCCGTTTTGAGCTGATGGATCAGAAAACCGGTGAGGCGTTGATTACAGAGAACTATTTCTCAGGACAATCTGATTTCTTTACTTCCCGTACGCCTGCAAGCGTCCGGCGGGTCGCAGCGAATGATGCGGTGACGGATCTAGCGAGAAACATCGTCAATCGGATTGTCGAAGCGTGGTAAGTCGCACCCCCGCCGCGGCTCAAAAAATACCCTTCCTGTTAGTCACCGGTGATGAATTCCTAAGACGGAGTAAAATCGAATCGCTCGTCAACGACATGCTCCCCGCTGAGTTACGTCTGACGAATCTCTGCCGCATTTACGCCGATGATCTGAATTGGCCGTCTGTGTTGGAACAAGCTTCGACCGCGTCCCTTTTAGGCGGGACTCAGGTTTTTTGGATCTCACAAGTGGATCGGATCAAGAAAGCCGATTGGTCGCCTTTTGTGGCTTACTTGAACGGGCCGCGGCGAGAGAGTTTCTTTATTTTTGAGGCGGATTCGTTGCCGCGAACGCATCAGCTTGTTCTGCTGGCCAACCGCTTCAAAGCACATGTTGCGTTCGATCAGGACTCAGCGGAGACCGGGCTTTCTATTTTGCGCGCGAAGGTGAAACGCGCCGGCAAGAAGTTAACTCAAGCCGCATGGCAGGTTTTGACGGAGCG
>MHFT01000017.1 GCA_001804315.1 Omnitrophica bacterium RIFCSPLOWO2_12_FULL_50_11 | reverse complement strand
TTTGCCCAAAGCTTGACTCGAATGCTCAATCTCAGGTACCAAGCCCAGATTCAAGAGGTGGAGAAGATGAGCGTGGGATCGCTTTGTGGGTTCGCGAATCAAGTGAAGATGGACAAGCCTCAAAAACTGGCTGGGCTTATTTGGGCAACGGCTTCCGACTCAAGGCCGGGAGCAGAAAAGATATTGCGCTACTTCTTGCATCGTTGTCTGATCCATTTTTTCAGTTCCGGCTTTCGAAGTGAAGGTGAAGCGGAGACGCTCGCAGAACTTGCGCATCTATTTGAACGTTAAGGAGAGGTGAAAAGATGCTTGAGGCATTCATCGTTGTGTTAAGGGAAGGGGTCGAGGCATTTTTGATCGTTGCGATTACGCTTGCCTATCTTCGTAAGACTGCCCAGCGCCATCTCGTGAGCGCAGCGTATTGGGGAATTCTCGCTTCCGTCTTCGTGAGTACTGCATTAGGCGGTTTTCTCTGGCGGACAGGAGGAGCAAACCAGCCCTTGTGGGAAGGAATTTTTGGACTTGCCACAGTCGTTCTGGTTGTTACGCTCGTGGTTCATATGTGGCGGATGGGACCGAAGCTAAAGCAGCATATGGAAGATCGACTCGCGGAAGTTTCCGCTCAGTCGAGCACGGTCGTCTCTTTTTGGGGTGTCTTTTTTTTCACATTGATCATGATCACGCGCGAAGGAATGGAAACTGCCCTTCTGCTTTTTCAGATTAGGGATCCCGAACTGGTCACAGGTGCCGTGCTCGGGATTTTTGGCGCCGGGATTGTAGCGTATCTTTGGCAGCAGTTTGGATACCTCATTAATTTGAAGCATTTTTTTCAGGTGACCGCAGTTTTTCTCTTGCTCTTTACGGTTCAAATCGCGGTGCAATCGTTCCATGAGTTTACGGAGGCCGGAATCTTTCCGAACAGCGGGACCTTGCATATCGCAAGCGAACCCTACTCGATGGAAGGGATTTACGGAAAATGGTTCCAAATGTTTACGTTTGTATTTTGTGCTGTATGGCTTTTCGGCGCCTGGGCGATTGAACGCCTGAAGCGTTTTTTCACATCGAAGGTGGTCGTCAATGTGTAGCAGGTCAGTTGAGATGTTTGAGCAGGACAAAAATGGTGGCGATGAGAGCCACGCCCAGAGAGTAAGAGTACTGGAAGAAGCGATCCAAGAAGCTATTTTTAAGCTTGAGCAAACAAAAAAATCTTTTAAATCCAGGCAGATCAAGGAGGTGCGGGAAAGACTCACGAGCGTTATTGTGAATCACGAGTAGCATCGCTTGAAACAGGTGCGTTTTGCGGTTCAGCGCGAGGCTGAAAAGTGGGAACGTAACTCGAGGAGGAGGTGAAACGGAGCGTACACCACAAACCAAAGAAGGAGCAATACAATGAGAACGTTGCTTTTGATCGTGACGGCGTTAACACTGGTACTGGGAATGCCGCCTTTAACTCGTGCTGATGAAGGTCAAAAAGATCGGGAAATGGGAGCACTGAAACAGGCAGTTGAAAAACTTCGAACAGATGATGAAGACGCAAAGAATAAACCTCAAAATCAAACTTTTCCCCAAGACCCTCAAAGTCTCAAAGAAGTAACGGTCAAAGCGCCAAAAGGAGATGCTACACGTCCGTTCCTTCCCGACGTTCAGGGAACAAAAATAAACGCCGGAAAGAAAACTTCGCAGGTCAATCTCGTTAAGGAGCTTCCTGCAATTTCCAACAATAATTTCCGCCAAGCGCTTGTAAAAGTCTCTGGGCTTTTGCTGAGCGAAGAGACCACACCTCTTTTTAGCGTTGGCTATAGAGGTTTGGAGCCGCACCGCGCACAATTTATTCAAGTATTGAAGGACGGTGCGCCGATTCATGCCGATATGTTCGGTTATCCTGAAGCGTATTATGTCCCGCCCCTTCAAACAATTGAAAAAATAGAATTTATCCGTGGAGGAGCGGGTCTGATGTATGGACCTCAGCCTGGCGGCGCACTCAATTTCGTCACATACACGCCAGCGCTAGGTACGAAAGTTCGACTTCATTCTGAAAATGTATTTGGCAGTGACAACTACTTTTCGACCTATGAGGCTTTAACAGGCACGGTCGGGCCGCTTGGCTATCAGGGTTATTTTCATGAAAGGCGGGGAGACGGTTTCCGTAACGCCAATAGCGATTTTGAGGTGATCAGCAGCGGTGTGAAGACGGTGATTAATCAGACCGGCGATTCCCGCTTGATTATGACGTACGATGAATATCACGAAGAGCACGGAGAGCCAGGAGGCTTAACCCGTGCCCAGTTTGACGAGGATGCAAGTGTTAATACCCGTGAATATGATCGCTTTCGGCTGGAGCGTTATTACAGCGGCATTAAATACGAAAAGGAGTTTTCAGAGCAAATGCAGTTTGACTTCCTAACTTATGGCGGGCATTACCGGCGTTATAGTAAGCGCCAGCGCGGAGGAGGCTTTGGAACCGTTCCCTCGGGTGCCAATGTCAATTCCAACGATATTGAGGAACAGGATTTTTATAACCTAGGTTTCGAGCCTCGGTTTCGCCACAATTACGAACTTTTTGGCAATGGCCATGCGCTGACCTTAGGGACACATGCTTTTATGTCTCATTCGCCTCGGCAGGATCAACGTGGAGCTGGGCCGGCCGCCGACAGCGGAACGCTTAGAAAGGATGCCATCCGCGATAGTTGGTACCTATCCGTGTTTTTGGAAAACCTCTTTCGGTTCGGGAAGCTATCGATCACTCCAGGTGTTCGGCTCGAACATTTTTGGCAGAGAATTAATGAGAGGTTAAATCTGGATAAAACCACTGTCCCTCTTGCTGACAACAATGAGTTTGATTTCGCGCCTCTCTTTGGACTTGGTATTGTCTATGAGGTTGTGAAGGGGATTGAAGCTTACACGAATATCTCTCAATCCTATCGCCCAAAAATTTTCACACAGGCCGTACCGACCGGCACCAATCAGGTGATTAACGAGGATTTGGAAGAAGGGGAAGCTGTTCAATATGATTTTGGATTGCGCGGCAAGCCGCTTCCTTTTCTTGCCTGGGATATCGACTACTTTTTATTGAGCTTCTCGAATCAAATTGGTACCGAAGGAAACAGGGTGGTCAATGCTGGCCGGGCGCGACATCACGGCCTGGAGCTTTTTACGGAAGTTGATTTGGTAGGAGCTTACGACTATTTCAACGAGACGAACCATGTTGAAGCAATTGGCTCTCTCGCTCCTTTTGTAACGCTTACCCTTCTCGATGCTGAATTCAGCGCCGGTCCCTTTGAAGGCCGCGAGCCTCAATATGCGCCACAGTATAATTTTCGCTTCGGCACGGTTTATCGCTGGCGAGATCGGGTGAAGATTAGTCTCGTCGGCACGTTTGTCGACGCGCATTTTGCGGATGATGCCAGCACCGCAAACCGATTCATCCCGTCCTATAAGGTTTGGGATCTTACGGGCGAATTAAACCTTCTAAAAAATGTCTATGGGAAATTCGATTTAGGCATCTTTGGAGGCATCAACAATATCACTGATGAGCACTATTATGCACGTGTTCGCTCAGATGGAGTCGATCCGGCATACGGGCGAAATATCTACGGCGGAGTTAAAGTCAGTTTGGGGTGATCCATGTTTTGGGATCAAACGTTAATCGGTCTTTTCCAGAAAGGGGGGTTCGCCATGTGGCCCCTCTTGGCTTGTTCTATTGCAGGTTCAGCCGTCATTGCAGAAAGAGCTCTGTATTTTCTGAGGCTTCGGTTGAATTACAAGCACTTCAGCGAGGAACTTAAAGCGCTTCTTTTGAAACGGAACATAAAAGAAGCTTTCGTGTTATGCCGCAAACATCCGAATCCTGTCCCAAGAATCGCAGAGCAATACCTGAGGAATCTCGATCATGACAATTTGCGCAGTGAAATCCTCAGAAGAGAAGGCTCCTTTGCGCTTGAGAAGGTGGAGACCCGGCTTCGAGTCCTTGCCGCAATCACTCATATTTCCCCTCTTTTAGGTCTTTTGGGAACTGTGACCGGACTTGTGGCTGCCTTTCATCAGATCGAAGTTTTGGGTGGGCAGGTACAACCTGGGGACCTGGCCGCCGGCATTTGGGAAGCGCTGATTACCACGGTTTTTGGCTTGGTCATTGCAATCCCTTGTATGGCTGCTTATCACGGTTTTGAAAGTGCGGCGGACAAAATTGCGCGAAGAATGCAGTTTATCATCTGTGAGTTGGATGAATTATTTGGAAAAAGTTCAGCGAGAGATTTTAAGTCGGAAGATGTTGAAGTAACGGAACAAACCATGAGGGCCATACAATAATGGTTCGGCTAAGTTCGACCGTAGAATTTATCCGGCCTCGGAAGACAACCCTCGGTCTTGATATGACTCCCATGGTCGATATTGTTTTTCAGCTCCTAATCTTTTTTATGCTTTCCTCGTCTTTTCTAAATCCTTCCCTTAAACTTACCCTGCCAAAAGCGGTTCAACATGATCAAAGGGAACCGGAGAGGATTGTTCTGAGCATCGATAAAGTCGGCAACACTTATGTCAATACCCAAAAAGTTGCTAAGGAGGAGTTGAGGAGTCATCTTGAAAGCCGATTTGCGAAAGGCGCGAAGAACGCTATTCATTTGAGGGGCGATCGAGCGATGCCTTATCAGCTTTTTGTCGAAGCCGTGGATATCGCCCGGCAAGCCGGAACTCAACAAATCAATATTGTCCATGAAGATGTGAAATCCCAGCCTGCGTCTTCCCAAATTTCCGGCGCGGGTGACGGCAAATGAAAGTACCCTATTCCTACCGCCAGCAATTTTTTGTTCCTGCATTGATCGCTTCTTTTTTAGGACATGCGGTCGCCTTTGCGACAGGAGCCGGACCCTTGTCTTTTTCCCCAGAATACGGCGTCGAGCAAGCTCCTCTTAGCATCGAAGTCGTAATTTCAAAACCGGCGCCTGAAAAAGAGGAAAAACAAGTTCCTTCTCAAATTCTAACTGCCTTGCAACCATCGAAAGAGACAGTGCCCGTTAAGAAAGAGGAGAAACGGAAGGAGGTCAAACCTAAACCTTCAAAGCCTCTCTATATTCCTCCTCAAAGGGGAGCGGTAAGGAGAACGGTCAGCCCTTATTTAAAAAATCCTGCCCCTGTCTATCCTCATCGGGCGCGTGAGCGGGGCTGGGAAGGCCTGGTCAAGCTTTCTGTTTTTGTGCGAAGTGACGGAAAGCCAGAACAGATCGAGATAGAGAAAAGCTCCGGCTACAACATTTTAGACGATGCCGCGGTTCATGCGGTCAAAAAATGGAAATTTAAACCTGCGGGGATCGGCGATGTTTCTTTTTCAACGTGGGTTCATATTCCGATTCGATTCATTCTCGTTGAAGAACGCTGAATCTAATTGACCCCTCGGGGAGTTTTTTCTCACTTCCCGAGGAGTCATCCTGAGTCCTTCGCGGAGCCTGTCCTTGAGGACGGGATCCTTCGGCCCTTTGGGCCTCAGGATGACGTCCGAAGGGGTCCTCTATAACGATTGCCTGCCCTCTTTTTCCATTTCGTATATAATGGTCCTTCGATGAAAAGCTTCCTCAAAGTTGGTGCTTTTGTCCTCGTCCTGGGCGCAGTGATTGCGCTTTTAGACGTCACAGTCACTTTCTTTTTTCACAAGGACCTTGGTCTTTTGCGTCATTCAGGCGTAGGCCATGTGACCTTTTACGTCCTCTTTGTTCTGAATGTATTGCTTTTCCAAACGTATGTGAACCGGAAAAGCTTTTCCTCGCTTGGCCTCGAACGGTATCCCGGCTGGCCGATGACGGTCTTTAAAGGATGGATTGTGGGCGGCGTTGCCTTTGTCGCGTATACGTGGATCATGGATGCAGCCGGCGTCGTTGATCTTCGGTTGAGATATGACGTGGGGCAGATCGTTTTAGCGCTCGTCATCGGCTCGAGTGCATTTGCGATTGCGACAACGGAGGAGATTTTATTCCGCGGTTTTTTTCTTCAAACGATGCTTGAGGACTTACCGAAGTGGCTTGCGATCGGATTGACCGGAGTCATCTTTGTTTTCTTTCACAAGCTGGGCCGGATCCAAGATTTTTTGACCGTGCCCTATGACATGATGCTGGCGGGAGGTATTTTCTGCCTCAATATTCTGCTGTGTATTTCATATCTCAAATCAAAAACCCTTTATCTTCCAATCGGAATTCACTCTGGGCTTGTGTTTGCAAAAGTGGCATTTCGGAAGTTGAAATTAATCGAAGTGGTAGAACCGAACTCTTTTTGGTTCGGCCTCGAAGGTGATGCGAGGCGCGGCTTTCTCGCGTGGATTTTGTTTCTTTCGGGGATTCTTGTATTAAAATTTTTGATCACAGATCGAGAACGAAAGGCATTTGCTCATAAACGTGCTTAACAACGTCATTGCGAGGATGCGTTCCAGGCAGATCCCTCGCCCGTCATTGCGAGGCAGTATCCCAGGAGCTGCCGAAGCAATCTCGCGGGCTCGGGACAGGCTCCGCAATCTCAGAGCGCGAGATTGCTTCGGCAATGCTTTGGCTCGCCGCCTCGCAATGACTGCGGTGTCGGTGTCTTCATGCAGTTAGCAACACTGTGTTACATCAAGCACGGCGGAAAGACGTTGATGCTCCATCGTCACGAAGGAAAATGGAACGGCTTGGGTGGTAAAATACACCTTGGTGAGACACCGGAAGAATGCGTCATCCGGGAGGTGCAAGAGGAAAGCGCTTTGAGCATCAAGAATCCCGAGATGCGGGGTATTTTAACTTTTCCGGCTTTTAAGGATGAAGAGGACTGGTATGTTTATGTCTTTACCGCTCATGAATTTTCGGGCGATCTGATTGATTCACGAGAAGGAACGCTCAAGTGGGTAGACGATTCTCAACTTTTGAAACTCACGTTGTGGGAAGGAGATCCCATCTTCATGAAGTGTCTAGACGACGGCCAATTTTTTTCAGGGAAGTTCGTTTACAAGAACGGCAAATTAGTAGCACACGAGATGCGAATCTACAAGGGAGGTGAGCAATGGCGTTAGTAGAATCAATTAGAATTGCACTCGGAACGAAGATGCCTGATTTCGAGCTCAAAGACGCGCACGGGAAACCGTTCAACGGAAAAGAACTGTTTGGGGCCAAAGGTCTATTGGTTGCGTTTACCTGTAATCATTGCCCATATGCGCAAGCAGTATGGCCAAGGTTAATTGAGCTTGGGAGGTATGCGAAAAGTTTGGGTGTGAATACGGTCGGGATCAACCCGAACATTCACCCTGATTATCCTGAGGATGCGCCGCCGCGAATGATCCAGAAAGAAAAGGAATTGGGAATTAATTTCCCTTATTTGGTGGATGAGACGCAAGATGTCGCGCGCGAATTTCAGGCCCAGTGTACTCCGGATCTGTATTTATTTAATTCTGCCCGTGAACTCGTGTACCATGGTCGCCTTGATGACAATTGGAAGGAACCAAAGAAGGTGAAGCGCGAGGAGCTCAAGGATGCTATTGACCGACTTGTTGCTGGAGAAGCTGTTTCAGAAAAGCAATATCCGTCGATGGGCTGTTCCATCAAATGGCGTGAGTGATTGAGAGTGCCGAACAAAAGTTCGTCATTCTGAGGCTACGTGCCAAGCATTGCCGAAGAATCTCGAACGGGATCCTTCGTCCCGCCAAAGGCGGGACTCAGGATGACGGTTTCGTTAGAGGCTTTTAGCCGAATCGTTAAAGAGGAGCATTTAAGCCATGTCCAAGATAACGATTTACGAAAAGCCGACGTGTACCACCTGTCGCCAGGTTCATACGGCGCTTGTGGAAAGCGGCGTTGATTTTAACGCGGTTAATTACTACGTGGAACCTTTATCGAGGCCGAAACTAAAAGAGCTTGTGCAAAAAATGGGGATTCGCGCAGCCGAACTTTTCCGCAAGAAGGAAGAGGTTTACAAAAAGTTAAACCTCGCTGCGAAAGAAGCGAAGCTCTCGGATGATGAGGCACTTGACCTGCTCGTGAAGTATCCGGACTTGCTCCAGCGTCCGATTGTTGAGAAGGGCAGTAAAGCGATCCTCGCCAGGCCCGCCGAGCGAATCAAAGAGATTTTGTAATGTAAGTTCCAACTACAGATGAAGAAAAACCATCCTTCGGTTCAGAGCCGATTGGAAAGTTTTGTCCATGCATTCGCAGGGTTACGGGATATGATGCGGACACAACGGAATGCATGGATTCATGCTTTTGCGACGGCATTAACTCTTTTTCTCGCGTTCTGGCTGCGAATTGGCAAGGAACCGTTTAGCTTGATTGTGATTGCGATCGTCGGCGTTTGGGTGGCTGAGGCTTTTAATACGGTGCTTGAGCTGATGGCGAATTTGGTCGCACGCGACCGATACTCAGTCCTCGTAAAGCGTGCGAAGGACATCGCAGCAGCAGCCGTTTTGATTGCTGCTTTAGGTGCGGTGTGTGTGGGCATTTCTATTTTTGGACCGTTACTTTATGAACGGTTTGTATCTGGCTCTTCGCTCTCAGTTCGATTGACCTAGTTCTTCTGAGAGTCCTCCTCGCTGCGTTTGTCCTACCGATAAGTCAAGTTTTTTTCAGTTTATTCGAAAGTAAACACTTAATCCCTTCAACTGACATCAAAAGGTAACAGTTCATTCATAAAGGTGTTATCGGTTTTGACACTAACTTGTTTGGTACCAACGACTTACATTTGAATTGAGTGTCTGGCCATGGTAATGTTCCATTAAGCGGTCGAGATATTTTTGGGTGGTCGATGTTGCAGTGAGGAGATAAATCAATGGTGGTTAATGTGGAAACGCTTCATATAACGCAGAAGGCACTGGCGGCTGACTCCAAGCAGTTTAGCGGCGTGCGTCACATTGAAACCGGACTTGCTGAGCACTTTGACGATCAACTTACGGATCACCGTTTCCCGAGCGTTTCTGAGGTCGTATCCTTTGACCGCAATCTGCGTGATTTCCTCTTTTCTGGTGACCACGCGGTTCAGCGTATCAAAGAGAACCTGATGGTCGAAGGGTTTTCGGAGAATGTCTTGAGCTCCTTCTTGGAGGAAGTAGGAATCCTTAAAGTCGGTATATCCGGAGCAAATGATCACTGGAACTTCAGGGTACGCAGAATGGATCAAATGGAGGACGTCTTCTCCATCCAATCCAGGCATATGATAGTCGAGAAGAACACACTGGAACCTGTCGTTCTTGAGGGCATGCACGACGCGAATGGGATCAGGGCATATTTCAACCTGATATCCCCCATCTTCAAGCAGGCTCCGTATTTCGTCCAAGAAAGACACATTGTCGTCGACAACCAAAATCTTTTGCCTTCGAACATCAGCTTCCATAGTTCACCAGAGTGCCGTACTGCTGGAAGTATACCACACGATCAGCGATATTCCGGGTTTTGGAACAAAAAGCGTGAAAAAAGGAGGCGACTCGCCATGACACCTATGAGACGGTTTAAGCTTATGTGGGCGACAGTCGTTCGCGTCAGGGACGGTGACTACGATTGCTATCACTTTCTGATTGGCAATCTCATCGGACGTATTTTGAGATGGCTGAATTAAGATGTGATGGGGGGAGAAATATTGACAGCTAGGGAAGTATATTTCTTTTCCTAACCGAAAAAAAAGTCCAAAAGTGAAAGTAAGCTGAAGTGCCATTACTTTGTCGAGGTTCGCAGCTGTGGGAGGCATCTTGTAATGGAACCGAGAAAAAAAGATGTTGATGAAAAGAACACTGGAAACGATAGGGAAACAGAGAGGGGCATTTTTTTTAGTCATCAATTAAAATGTTTAGCAAATTTTTTATCTCGTACAGCAAAGCTTTTCTTCCTGATCTTATTCTTGATCGAACAGCTCATACCGTTTCCCTTAACCGCATATGGAGGCACCCACGATGTACCCCCTTCGCTGCAACCCGCTAGTACGAATCAACCGGTCGTCAGTGTTCATGAGGGTTTAGCCTCTCCACCAGATAGTTCAAGCCCACCGCTGCCGGACGATTCGTTCTTCTCCTTTTCAACGGCGAGTCCGCTTTCAACACCGCTTCGAGCTACCGAAGGAGATGCTATTGACCCGGAGACCATTGCTGAGATCGAAGGTCTGTACTCCAATTTCGATCAAATGAGGCTCCTCAACATCCAGGAGACCCTCGAAGGATTCTTCACGGACCACCCCAATCTCGGTCTCGCGGAAGAAGAAAAAGATCGATATCAGAAACTTGAGCGCTATTACGAGGTGATGAGGCTTCTCGGAAAGGGAGATCTTGATGAGTTGGCCCGTGATTACACCGATGTCTTTGATCCTGAGAAAAGCGACTGGAGGGGAGCCTTTAAAGACCTTGCCCGTGAGGAACATCTTTCTCTTTTCGTACCACCTCAAGATTTTGAAATCGCTTCGCTTACTCTTGAGGCAGCGCTGGACCTCATTGACAACCTAAAAGGTATCCTTGAAAGCATGCGGCGTGCCAAGGTCGAGATGAAGCTCCTTGAAATTTCAGCTGAAACTGACTTCGCAATTTTCAATCAGCTTCACCTCGAGGATAACCGAAAGTCTGAACAAGACAACCCCCCCAACTTCCTCGACCGTGGTTTGCAGCCGATCGTGTCGCTGACCCGGTGGTTTTTCTTCCCGTACGACGGTAAAAAATATACCGACCTCAGCAAGGTATATGAAGACATCATCCGAATGCGTGTCAAGAACCTCGATGAGAATGTGATTTACGTTGTGAACATCGAAGAGTGGGCGTTGTCCGAAGTGGACTGGACTGATAGCTCAGGCGACCTCCACAAGGCCGATATGGAGGTGGGATTAAAAAATCTCCGCAAGGCCTTCGACATCATCCACGATGTAAACCCTAATTTCATGATTGGAATTTATCGGTATCTGCCTCGGCGTGACCCCAATGCAGCCTATGCAGGGGAGGGTAGTGATAGGTACGAGGCGTGGCAGACGCACAACGATACAGTTGCCAGCGGCAGAGAAGTTAATCCAGTTACCGGGGCCGTTAGAGAAGTTGGTCCAGGCCTTGAAGACGGTGTCGATATCCTGTTTCCATCCCTCTACAACGTGCATGTTTTCAAATACGACGAGCACGGCCGACCCGTAAGTGCGGAAAGCGCAGAAGAAATCGACTGGGATCTCACCTATAAATATTGGAGGATTTATGCAACGGAGAATGTGCGTGAAGCCCGCCGAATCGCAGATGGCAAGCCGGTCATTCCCTATCTGGCCATGTATCATCATCCGAATGGCGGCAACAACCCACTTGGCTGGAAGTCGATCGACCGCGACTTCATGCGGATCCAGCTTCAGACTTTGTTTGACATGGTTGACGAAGAGGGACGCAAGATGGCGAATGGAGTAGTCGCGTACGTCGACATTGGGAAGTGGAGTCCTGCCATGGACGAAGAAAACTCCAATAGCTGGTGGAGAGCAATGAAGGAGTTTATCGACTCCCACAAGGTGGACACTCCCCCTGTTGAACGGAACATACGAATCACTGGAATCAATGATTCAAAAGTAGGTTGGAGCCATGCGGAAATCAGTTTCGAAGCGCACAATCTGGGCGAGGGACACGAGATAGCCTTTGAGTATCGAGTCGATGGGTCCGAGACCTGGCTTTCTGCCGAGGCGGTGAGTGCGTCTTCGGGGCCGTATCGCTACGCGGTGAATCTGCTCGACCTCCAGTCCAATACCACCTATGAGTACAGGATCCAAATCCGCGGAGGAAGCAGTGTCAAAGCAGAAGCAGGGGGTCGATTCGAAACGAAGGATGAGCCGGTTTCAGACACGATGCCTCCAGAAGTTATCATTCAAAGGGCAGATCCATTGATCACCAACGATCCAAAATGGAGTATCACATATACAGTAGATGGCCTGGAGAAAACGAGAGAATTCCACTTAAGAGAGGAAGGGCAAAGCAACCGTATCGTCATTACCGAGGAAGACGATGCCCACAATGTTTCGATTCCAGTGGAGTTCAACGTAGTTTTAGATATGACGGCGCCAGAAATTATAGCCGACTATCCTCGAGTTACAAATGAGGAACGTCTTGTAGTGAACTACAGAGTAAACGACAACGTCGACGCTGACTCAAGCCGCACGATGGAGTTTGATCTCAGCGAAGGAATAAACTTATTGCCCCTTGAAGCAGAAGACCGTGCGGGCAATGTCGCACGAATCCAGCTTCATGTGAGATTTGAAAAGTTGCCCGCCGCTGACGATCCGAACCCGGAACAAAATCCAGAGCCAAGAGCAGATTCTGCACGGACCGAACGGTCGGCCGATGCGAAACGGCTAAGTCAGGCACAACGTGCATACTTGATACCGGATGCATCAGCTGATCGCACATCCTACCTCTTTGGCCATTCATCGCGACAAAACAGTTTCACCGGACAGGAGGAGGAAATTTGGTGGAAGCAAGAGATTCAAAAAGAAGAAGATGAGGGAGAAGCGGATTTGGCTTATGAAAATCGGTCGACATACCGCGCGCTGATCGAGACCCAGAGTGAAATGGATACGTCGGGCAAGAGTGAAGAAGAAAGTGCATTCCAACTACTTATCCCTACGACACGAGATCAGTCCAAGCGCTCAATTTTGATTGTCGATCCAACCGGATTAGATTACTTGAATAGCGGCCTATGGGAGGACGTGGTCCAACAGCGGGCTATGACGGGAAGTAGCGAAATCTTACCTACAGAATTCATCCCCGAAGGCTGATCAGTGAGGATATCCAATTTGTGTTGGGGATCATGTGAATGACAGCAAAACGGATCATGGTAATGTCGGGAAGGATTTTTGGGTTTTTGAATTAAAATCAATATAGCCGC
>MHFT01000016.1:13474-27212 GCA_001804315.1 Omnitrophica bacterium RIFCSPLOWO2_12_FULL_50_11 | reverse complement strand
AGGATGGTCTGGTCCAAGGGCTTTTTCCAATATTTCCAGTGCCCGCTTGTAAAGGGGTTCGGGTTCGGCATATTTTCCCTGGGCGCGGTAAAGTTCCGCCAGATTGTTCAGGGATGTTGCCACATGGGGATGGTCTGGTCCAAGGACTTTTTCCAATATTTCCAGTGCCCGCTTGAAAAGGGGCTCAGCTTCGGCATATTCTCCCTGGGCGCGGTAAAGTTCCGCGAGATTGTTCAGGGATGCCGCCACATGGGGATGGTCTGGCCCAAAAGTCCTTTCCGCAACTTTCAGTGCTTCTTCTGCTACCGTGGCCGCCTCTGAATATTGTCCCTGTTGATAAAGTGTGAAGGCCTTAGCATTTAGTTCATTCCACAAGCTTTCTTGGGCATAAGCGGGTGCCACGAACGATACGGCCAGTGCCGCCATTAAAACAATATGTGCAAATACCTTCATTGCTCTATTCCTCCTTTTTTGTAAATAACCCAAGTAAATTACGGGACGGCGTCCGGTTTCGCGGTTTCGAATCCCATTTGGCAGCCGTCTTGACCTGCTGTTTGATTTCGTCAAATCCTCGCCGCATGAATTTTTATCCCTTTCGCGGTGATCTCGTTATTGTAAATTCGGGGCGGTTTTCTTATCAGGCTATTATTTCTGTTTCTTCTTTTTTTCAATTTTATTCTGGATCCGTTTAAGCTCCCGGTCATCCTCAAACGCCTCTTGCTTGGCTTCCAGAGCCAGTCTGTGCCGATGATAAATTTCATACTGATCGAGCGCCAATTGATCCGCCACTTCCTTCCTGACTTTACCGGGATTATTCAGAATTTCACGTTCGTTGAACTTCAAAAACGCGTCTAATTTTTTCCGCCAGTCCCTCATAAAAATCTGCAGGTGCCGCTTTGCCTGATCTTCCGCATAATCTAGATACATGGTCACAATCCTGTTAAGCCCTTCCATTTCTTTTTTATTGAGGTAATTTTTGGCAATGGCCACATCATCACGGCGGACTTTCACCCCTTTCCACGAGGTAAGCCCCATGTTGGCCTTTTTTGCGTCTGCTCGTTCATAAATGAGCTCGGCCGCTGTCTTGCCGGAAATAGCAAAGTGAAGTTTATTCTGAACAATTCGGAAAAATTCCAGGGTTTCTTCCGCTTTGGGATCATAGTCAACCGCCAGCTTATAAATATCGCGGATTTTCTGATAAAAACGTTTTTCGCTGGAACGGATGTCCCGGATCCGATCCAGCATGTCATCGAAGTAATCCGAGCCGATATTCACACCCGCTTTCAAGCGTTCGTCATCCATGGCGAAACCTTTGACCATATACTCATTGATCCGGTCGATCGCCCATTTGCGAAATTGTGTCCCTCTATGCGACCGGACGCGGAATCCAACCGCCACAATCATTTCAAGATTGTAAAAGTCAACGCTCCGCGAGATCTCCCGGGAGCCCTCTTTTTGAACTATTAGGAATTTCCTAATAGTTGCGCCGGATATCAGCTCGCCTTCGGCATAAATATTCTTTACATGTTCGTTGATCGTAGGCACCGCAACCTGAAAAAGATCCGCCATCATCTTTTGAGTCAGCCACGCCGTTTCATCCTGCAGGCGCACTTCCAGCCGCGTTTTTCCGTCTTCGGTTTGATATAAAACAAGCGCGGATTTGTTTTCTTTGGTCATCACTTTGCTCGCGGTCTTCCAATCTTTGCCGCGCTCAGCTTGAGAAGGGAACTCATTGTGTCCCCCGATTTATCCTGCCTCAGCCATTAAAGCCATAGTCCTGTATTTTTCACCGGCACGCCTGGTACCGGTGCGCGATCCGGTACACGGACAGGAACATCCGAGTTTCTCCTGGCGCACTCATGTGTGTCCCCAGAAAAAGTGACTGTCACCTGACTCAGACCTGACTCCCATGGGCAGGCAAGAGGCAGGCACGCTTCGCTTTCTGCGTGCCGCATATGGGACATACTCTCTTCATGGAGCAGCTCCTTTAACTTTCGGACGCTCGCTTTCACATCCAAACCGGCTATGTCAACGTGATGATCAGCCCTCCGGTAAGACTTGTTAAAAAAAGCGATATCTTTTTCGATTTCCCGGAGGCAAATCTTCTTATCTCTATCGTCCAACTTCTTCTCAATTAACTGAGGGGGCGGGGTGTTTTCCGACCCCTCATCCCGAGCGAAGCGAGGGATCTCATCAATGAGATCCTTTCGGCCCGGAGCCTGCCCTGAGGACGGGATCCTTCGTCCCGCCAAAGGCGGGACTCAGGATGACGTCCGAAGGGGGCCTCAGGATGAGCCGTCTTTATCTGAAAAAAACTCTCCGACGGCTCAATTAACTTCGAGTTGTCATCATAAAACACCGCCCGCTTTAAGATGTTCTCAGGGCTGTCGTGTAAGGCGATCGTGACAGTGTCCGGAGTTCGCCTGAGCAATCGAGCAAAGCAATCACGCAATCCGCTTGGCGGTAAAGCAACCACATAGCCGTGGTTCGCATTGGCGTCGATCAACTTCTTTAAAACGAAAGAGGACTTCTTCCTGAACGTATATTCTGAGAGAAGAATTGCCTTGACGCGCGCGATTGATGTTTTAAAAAATTTCTCAACTTCCGCGTCAAGATCATAAAATTCATATTTTAAACATTGAGCCAAACATTTTCCGATCGTTGATTTGCCTACACAACTAACACCCACAAGAAATATTCCCATCTTTAACCCTTTAAAATTTCACAGCGGAGCGAATTAAATTACGGGGCAGCGTCCGGTTTCACGGCTTCAAATCCCGCTTTGCCGCCGTGGCATAAAACGGCCGGCACCGAACGTTTTTGACCTTGGGTGCCGCTTCTCTATGAGCAGGGTTTTTGTACTCTTAGACCCTGCCCAACCCGCCGCCATGCTGCCAATCCAGAGGGCGCCCTCCGGCCTGGCGCATGCATTGGTCCTTCAAGCGTTTTAAGCGGATGGCGATTTTGAAAAGGTCGTTGGTAGGGTCGTCAAGCTCCAATTCGCCTTCTTCCGCGATGTCTTTGATTTTACCCTCCGCAATCAGCAGGTACTGCCTGCAGTCGTGGACCATCATGTCCACGAATTCGACGGTCCCTTCCTCGGCCGGCTTTTGAAACTTCCTGCGCGGCCGCGCGAACCGGCGTGCGAAGTCTAAAACCTCGTGGGTGCGTTCCCTGTCCCGGAGCCAGACCCAAAGGGCCGTGCCGCGTGTTGAGAATGTTTCCGGCTGGCCGAAAGCTTTGGTGTCCAGCTCAGCGCGGACACCGGCAGCTTGAAGGAGCCTCACCGCATCCTCTGCCTGAGTCTTATCGCGGTAAACGGCGATACCGCAAATCGCCTGTAGATTCTCTTTTTTTGAACCGCGTCTTTTTTTCATCAGGATGTCCTTTCTTTGAACCGCAGAACACACACGTCACATGCGCACACGCACGGCACTTGCGCCGAATGCGCAAGTACTGCGCGCTCGGAGCGAGCCGTTAGCTCCGTAGCGCGACGGCGTGCCCTTGATCGATCAATAATTGATTCAGGTAAACGGGCCTCGCGCTTCCGGGCTTTTCGTACCCGGAGCCAATGCTCCGAGTACTGCCCGCCGGGATTTTGATATCCCGTGCAGGCGTGTAAAACACATCTCCCAGATACCGGCCCCATTTCTCTTTGCGGGTCTTTACGGATTTGACGGTGATGGATTCGCATTTCGAAAGCTCCGATTCCACGAAACGCTTGGCGGCCTGGCCTTCGGGCGTGCTGAGCTCCGGGCAGTCGATATGATTCAAGCGGATGATTTCCCGCTTGCGGCTGCCGAATCCCAGTTGGAATTCGACTTTCAGGGTGTCCCCGTCAATCACGCGCTCCACATAGGCCTTATAGGTGTAAAGACTTCCTTCCTCCGCGCCTTCCGCCCGGACCAAAGACCACGGAACGGGGCCGGCCGTGACAATCGTCTCCGCACCGAAACGGGCTTTCGGAAAAAGGGCCGTTTCAAGCGCCTGGCCGAAGCCGAGATCAAGCAGTAGCTCCGGAGAACGGGAATGGATGGTCTCGGGCCGGATGATCTTATAAGTGAAGAACGGCCCCAGGCAGACAAAGGGCAGGCGGCTCGGCTCCTTCTCTTCCCCGTCCTTGCCGACGGCATACCGGACGCGGGCTTCGACCTCCTCAAAGGACCATCCCTTCTTCTCGGCCTCAAGGGCGAGCTCCCAGCGCCGCGCGTCGTCCTTCACGATCATCAATTTCCGGTAGTGGGTCCAGGGAAGGTTGAAGCCCAATTCGCGGCGGCCGCCGCGAATTGGGAAGGCCGCGGCAAATTGTGCAAACCGCCTGAGTTCCGTCACATCAAAATCCATGTCCTTGCCGAGCTTCTCGATCGCCTGTGTCCCGTACCCGGCGTGCGCCTCGTTGAGCCGGACATGCTCATTGATCAGGAGCCCGGTGTCATAGCGCATGCGCATGAACTCCTGTTCAATGCGCTCGCGGCCGAGAATAAGCACCTCGTGCACGCGCGCCTTAAGCGCCGTGTAATCACGCAGAGTGCGGTCAAGCTGAAACATCTTGGGCGGGTTTACCCGCCGTATTTCTGGTGGGTTTACCCGCCGTATTTTTGGCGGGTTTTTCAAAAGCCGTGTCGTCATCGCTCCTCCTCAACAAAAGGTGCCAGGCACCTATTGTTTTTTTTCTACTTCAAAAGGTGGGTCCTGCCCGTTCCCCGTGCTCCGAAGAGAAAGGAGCGGTTGGTTTTGGGAAAGGAAAGCAGCCGTTTAAATATCATTTAAAATTGTCCGCCAAATTTAAACCAAAGCATACGCAAAAAGACCGCCTTCCGCAAGCCCCCAAGAAATAAGTTTCAAAACACCCCGCAGCAAGCCACGGTTTGTTTTGAACATGCAGTTAAACCCACGATTTGAACCACAGATGGTTCTGGAAATAGGCTTCGCTAATGGGAATGCCCGTGTAAAGAGGGTACCAATAGACAAACATCACAAGCACAAGCAAAAGGTAGCCAGCCACAATCCACTTTCCTGCTCGACCCATGTGCCAGATCCGCTCGAACAGCAAAGCAACAGCGATCACAGCAAACGGAACCGCAGCGTGAAAGTAGTGAAAAAATTTCACGCGGCCGATCCACGCCCACGGAAGCCACTGAGTCAAAAAACCAAAAAGTACGATTCCGTGCAGCGTATCCAGTTTTCTGAGCCACTGAAACAAAACGTATGCCATCGCAACGGGAATCATCCAATAAATCGCAGGGTTTCCAATGCAGAAAATCCCGTAAACCAGTTCCTCCTTCCGCTCAAAGAAATACCAGATGGGGCGCACCAAAAGCGGCCATCCCCACCACTCGGAACCGTACCCATGAGGTTCTGTCAGCGTGGCATGGTAGCGTGCCATATGCAGCTGGTAATTCCAAATGTCCATCCAGGGACGACCCTGGACCAATGGGATGACCAAATGAGCAGACACATAAATCGCAAGCGGAACCAAGAAAAAGAAAAGAAGAGCGTCTCTCAAAAACGCCCATTGATTCTTTTCCTCGAAAAACCTTTTGAACAGGAAAAGACCAATGACCCCCAGGATTCCAAGTGAAACCCACCGAATCGATACCGCTAGACCCAGACACACACCGGAAGCGAAAAAAGACCGCGATCGCGGCGCCTTTAAGTCTTTTAAATACGGAAGAACCGCAAGCAGAGAACCAAACATAAAGAGCATCATGGGTGCATTCAGCATTGCGATGCGTGATTGTGTGATCTGGATTCCTTCAACGGCCAAGAAAAAAGCGGCAAGTAAAGCGATCCAAAAATTTTGCGTCAGCTTTCGCACCAACGCAAAGACGAGGCAAATCAAAAGTATTCCTGCCGCAAAGGAAGCAGATCGCCACACCCAAGGAGTGTCACCGAATGCCCAGATCGAAACCGCAATCAATAGTTTCCCGAGCGGGGGGTGCACCGTATCCGTGGTCGTCGGGCTGCGGGTCAGATACTCACGCGCCGTCGGCACGTGATACACCTCGTCATAGTACGGTTCGGTAGGGAAACCCAAATGGCAGCCATACACGGCAAGGCAAAGTGCGGCGCCAACCGCTAGAATCAAAACCTCCGACGTCTTTTTCATCTGAGTCATCTTGTCATCTTAGTGTCAGACACCCGTGTCTGACACCACACTAATGAATCGGATGGCAAGAACATTTCCTTAACCAAATGGAACGGAGCCATGAATGAGGCTCCTCTGTTGAATTCGTTATCATTAGATGATAATATTATCTCATGCCGATTCGGACTCGAATAACAGAAGTGGCTCGGGAGAGAGGTTGGACTGCCGCTCGCGTCGCCAGGCATTTAGGGCTTTACCGCTCGAATCTTTCTGCGATGGATGCGGGCAGGCGGTCTGTCTCGCTTCAAGCGCTTAATCGAATTGCTGAATGTTTGGGAGTGAGTCCGTCGGATTTGATTGAAGCCACTCCAACGGCGGAGGAAACGTCCTCTGCCTACTCTTCTTGGTTAAAGCATCGGATTCAGGAGAGGGAATCCAATGTGCCAGATGGAACAAAACGCGATTGGGTCCACCGGGCGCTTCTTGCGTGGCAGCGGCATTATCGAAAACGAAGGCGCTCATCATGAAGCGCAGCGCGTTTTCAGATCCTTATCAGATAGCAATTGAGCGCATGAATCAGAAGGGTGTGCGTTACGTTGTAGTTGGAATGGCAGGCATCAATTATTACGCCGAAGACCCTTCGCAAACCTTTGGTACTTTGGATTACGACATCTTCTTGGAGCCTTCTTTGACCAACGTAAGAAAAGCGGTTCAAACGATGCAAGATCTGGGTTTTACGTTAGGGACAGCAACAGGTCGGCTCCAGCCAGGAAATCTCAAGCATGTCGTGCGTCATCGCCAGACGATTACCGCCACAACGCCGGATGGCTTGATGATCGAGCTGCTATTAGAAATTTCTGGCTATCCATTTTCACAAATAGCGCGAGATGCCGCAACGTTTACCGTCGGAGGCATTCCCATTCGAGTCGGGAAACTCAAAAAATTGATGGATTCCAAACGTCTTTCCGATCGGCCTAAAGATCGCCAATTTCTAAAACGTTACGAGATCCTGCTTAAGAACGCTGAAAAGCGTCCGCCAAGTAAAAAAAGTAGGGCGTAGACAGCATTTGTGAAAGAAAATCAGTTTGTTCTCTTCTCGATTTTCTAATGGGCCGGAACGTGTTTGGAGAGGATCTCTTTTAATTGGTAGAGGTCGAAAGGCTTGGTAATGTAACCCGCTGCGCCGGCGGCGGCGCAATCTTTCTCAAGATGTTCGCTCGAAGTGAGCATAATGACGGGAATTTTTTGGACCCCAGTTGGCATTTCGCTTTTCAATTTCTTCAGAATTTCCACACCACTTTCTCCAGGGAACGTCACGTCGAGAAAGATGAGCTCAGGGTTCACTTCCCGAACTTTTGTGCAGCCGTCAGCTCCGTTCTGCGCAGAAACGATTTCGTACCCAAAAGTTTCAAGACGCGCCGTGAGCAGATCACTTACGTCAGGGTCGTCATCGATAATCAGGATTTTTTTGCGCATGCCGAACTGATTTCGAGCAGAGGTGATTCAGCCTGCTTCACCACCTGCGAAGGAGTTCGAGAAGCAAGCGGACTCCGATGCCGGTAGCGCCGCGGGCGCGGTAAGGTTTGTCCGAATCGACCCACGCGGTTCCGGCGATATCCAAATGCGCCCAGGACTTCACCGGCACAAACTCCTTTAAAAACATCCCTGCCGTAATTGTTCCGCCGCCGCCCGTTCCTACGTTAAGGATGTCGGAGTGATGCCCTTTGATTTGTTCACGGTATTCTTCCCACAGTGGAAGTTCCCAGCACCGCTCGCCCGCTGCTTCCCCGGCATCGCGAACTTTTCTGATGAGTGCAGGATCGGTTCCCATAAGACCAATTGCCTTATCTCCCAGCGCAACAACACAAGCACCCGTCAAGGTGGCAAGGTCAATCACTGCCTTTGGTTTGAACCGCGCGGTGTAGGCTAAGGCATCACCTAAAATGAGGCGGCCTTCCGCGTCCGTATTGATCACTTCGACGGACTTTCCATTGAACATTTTAATGATGTCACCGGGACGTTGGGCGCGGCCGCTCGGCATATTTTCCACACAAGGCGCTATGCCGACAATATGAAGCTTGGGCTTAAAACGGCTGACCGCTTTCATCGTCCCCATCACCGCCGCAGCGCCGGACATGTCGTATTTCATTTTTTCCATATCCTTAGAGGGTTTGATCGAAATGCCGCCTGTGTCAAACGTAACTCCCTTTCCAACAAGGCAAATCGTCCCGCGATTCCTGTAGGAAGCGCCGTACTCAAGGACAACGAGCTGGGGCGGTTCGTTCGAACCTTGAGAGACTGCAATGATCCCGCCCATCTTCTTGCGCTTGATTTCGCCTGGACCAAGAACCTCGCAGCGAAGCTTCCCATCACGAGCCACTTGTCGTGCCCGCTCTGCCATCACGCGAGGCGGCATGATATTCGCAGGTTCATTAATCAAGTTCCGTGTAAAGACCACGGCATCTGAAATGATACCCGCCCGTTTAAGAGCCTGCTCCACGAGAGGCTTACGGACTCTCTTCGAATAAAGGAGATCGGCAGAACGGAGCTCGGGTTTTGCATCGTCTTTCGCCTTCGACTGATATTTGCCAAACTGATACTCTGCCAGTTCGAGCGTCTCTGGAATTAATTCAGCTGCTTCTTCCGTGCGAATGGGTTTCACCACAAAGGTCTCGACGACAAGGCGGATCGAGGCGGCATTGCGGCTTTTGGCTAAGCCTGGCAGCGTTGCAATTTTCTGTCTCAGTCTCTCCCGCTTCCAATCTTCCCGCTTCCCAAGGCCCAGGAGAACGAACTCGTTTGCTTCTTTCAGTCCCTCTCCAAAGGTCGAAAATACTTCTCCGTCCTTTCCGCTAAAGCGTCCTTTTTGAATTGCCTGCTTGGCGGTCTCATAAGCGAACCCGTCAACGAACACGAGCTCTGCAGGTGGGCTCTTTTCGCCCTGAAAACAGCCGGCAACAAGCAGATCTACTTTCGGTTTCTTTTCACCAAAAAAGACATTCGTAATTTTCACTGGAAACCCTCGTCATTGGACGTCATCGCGACGCCGGAACCGAATTGTACCACGACGTCCGGCAATTATGAAGCGCTGCGATTAATTCTTGATTTTCCCCTCGACCACGGCGCAGCCGACCAGGTCGCCCCACACGTTCACGGTCGTCCGGCACATGTCCAGTGGCCGGTCAATGGCAAACAAGATGCCAATGCCGACCGCTGGAAGCCCAACCGCTTGCAGAACAAGCAGGATCGTAACCAAGCCCGCGCTTGGAATACCGGGCGCACCGATCGAGGCAAGGGTGGCAGTCAAAAAAATTGTGAATTGCTGTCCCACCGTGAGATCAAGCCCTAGCGACTGGGCAATAAAGATCGCGACGACTCCTTCGTAAAGCGCCGTTCCATCCATGTTTACTGTCGCGCCGAGGGGTAAAACGAAGCCCGAAGTTTCATCCTTGATTCCTCCGCCTCGCGCTGATTCCAAAGTGACCGGAAGTGTGGCTGATGATGACGCGGTCGCGAATGCCGTCAACAATGCCCTCCGCACCGAACCAACATACCCGAACAAGGGACGATTCGAAAACAATTTGAAAATGAAGGGGAGGACGACGACGGCATGGAGCAAAAGTCCGCCAAGCACCACGAGCACAAATTTCCAGAAGGGAGCTAAGATGGAAAAGCCAAAAGTTCCGATGAGCGGTGCGAGCAAACCAATCACTCCGATCGGAGCGACACGAATAATTCCACGCGTTAGCGTTAAGAACACATCGTTGAGCGACGTTAGAACCAAAACGAGCGGTTTCCCTCGATCCCCGGTAAATAGAAGCGAAACCCCGACCGCAATTGCGAAAAGGATAATCCCTAAAATATTCATCTCGGCAAACGCCGTGAAGATATTATCGGGGACAAGCCGTGTAAGGAACCCGAGCAGCGAATCGATCGCCTCTACTTCTGGTTGAAATCCAGGCGACTCAAGCTGAACCCCTGCACCGGGTCTCGCGATCGTCACGAGCACCATACCGAGCGCAACCGCAAGAAAAGTGGTCGACAGATAATAAACCGACGTGCGGACACCGATTGTCCCAAGACGAGCGAGCGTTCCCGTTTGATAGACACCGAGAACGATGGAAACAAACACTAAGGGAATCACGACGAGTTTCAGGAGCGAGATAAAAATGGTTCCGACTGGTTTGAGCGCTTCTGCTGAAGGCCCCACGAGGAAACCAATCAGGGCGCCCAAGAGAATGCCAAAAAAGATCGCGCGGGTAGTCCCTAGGAATGAAATGAAGCGACCGAGCATAATTTGTATCTGCCTGGGCGACGATTCTACAGAAAAAGAAAATGTGTTACCACAACAATTAGGAATCTCTGCCTGATTTCACTTGATCTTGACTTCCCACGCCCGCTACACTAATGCTTCATGCAGCGTGAACAGTTCGTTTCTTACTTTTTTATCGGGCTCTTTCTCTTTATCCTCTACCAGCTTGCCCTCATTATTTCGCCGTTTTTCACCGCCCTCTTTTTGGCTGCTGTTCTCGCGTTCGCGTTCTATCCTCTTTACACGATCGTGCTGAAAATTCCTCGTGTTCGTTCTTCCCTCGCCGCTTTGATCACAACGGTGGCCGTCGTACTGATTGTCGTCCTTCCAGCGACCTTCCTGCTCATTACCTTAATGCAAGAGGCGGTGGAACTTTATCAAAGAGTGAACCGTTCGATCAGCGAAGGACAGCTTGACCTGGTGGTGACCCATATCCGCCAGGCGCCTTCCGCCGAGTGGGTACAAGGACTTTGGACGAAGTGGGGCCCGGTCGAAGAAAATGTCACAGAAACATTGCTCAAAGCAGCCAAGTCGATTGGCAACTTTTCAGCGGTTCAACTTGCCGCGCTTACGAAGAACATATTCGGCTGGGTATTCAATTTCTTTTTGATTACCATTCTTCTGTTTTTCTTTCTCCGAGACGGAAAACATCTGCACGACATGGTCTTTCAACTCCTCCCGCTTTCTGAAAAAACGAAGAAGACGCTTTTCGCAAAAATCAACGAGACTTTCTCGGCCGTCATCCGTGGACAGCTTGTGACAAGCCTCGTTCAGGCAATTTTAACGGGAACGACGTTCTGGCTGCTCGCTCTTCCGCTTCCCTTCTTTTTTGGGTTCGTGGCGTTTCTGACTTCGATGATCCCGATTACCGGTGCGGCCACCGTCTGGGTACCAGTCGCCATTTATCTGTTCGTCATACAAGAAACGTCAAAAGCTGTTGCGCTCCTCGTGATCGGGACCTTCGGAATCAGCCTGAGCGACAATCTCCTGAAGCCAATCCTGATTGGGGGGAAAACGAAACTGCCGATTTTCCTTTTGTTTTTGGGAATTTTGGGAGGTTTAAATCTTTACGGCTTTACCGGCTTATTTGTCGGCCCGGTCGTGATTGCGCTTTTCTTCGTCCTGCTTGATATCTACCGGAAGGAATACCACGCGAAAACTTAGACGATCTTGCTGGACCAGTCAACTTTGTAGACGTGAGATTCACCGTCTTTCGTGAGGGTAATGTGAAAGGCGACGGGTTCGTCTAAAATCGGCTGGATCGTAATCGTGACTGGAATGGATTCGGTCAGAGGCTCAAATCGGGAGAGCAACGTCTTGTAGGGGTGGTTCACCATCCGATACTCACCTGGCTTCGCTTGGGAAATGGAGAATTGAAGCCGGACCGCCTTATTTTGCCGCAGCGCTTCAAGGAGAATTGTCTCCCGCGACGGAGACATTAAGAAGGTATCTAAGCCGGTATTCAAAATCCCAGCGTCAAAAGACGATATGATTTGGTCTTTACTTTTTGAAAACAGGTCGGTGTGCAATTCCTTAAGCGTCATGAAATGGAATCTGGTCAGAGAAAGTGCGTGAAGCGCTTCATCCGCTGAGGACATGGGAATTGCAGTTTTCGGGAAGTCGACATATTGCTGCGCGAAGCTGACGGTCGCAACACAGCAACTGAAAACAAAGACAACAACGGTAGTAATAAAACGGACTTTGAATGGTCTCACGGTTGAAATTCGGCAGCCGGCCGACCATACTCGCCATCGTCATTGCGAGGAAGTCACCCAAGCAATGACGACTGCGGGTTTAGGTGCTCGGCTTTGCCCTACTTCGCTGTGTCCTTATCGGCACAGCTTTGTAGGATCCTCTGAAGCTCCGCCTTTATAGACGGAACGAAGGAGGACGCCCCATCCTTTCAAATGGTTTGCCCCCGCCATGAAACAAGCGGGCCCGCCGCAAAGCGTAAGCGGGCTAGCTCGCTATGCTTTGTGGCGAGTTTTTCGTTCCAAACCTAAACTTTTCAAAGATGCTGGATCGTGCTGAATAAAGGCTACCACCCAAATTCATGGATTACAAATGAACGGTTCGGCGTCAGACCGTCATTTTCATTCTCTTGAAAAACACCTGATCCATAGATAAAATCATCTTCTGATGGGGACGAAACTACGATCCAAAAATACGGCGGGGGTTTGGTTTTGGTTCAAGTGGATCCTGACCACGATTGCGGGATTTACCGCGGCCCTGTTTTTTTGGAACTGGGTTTTCTTCGACCGGCTCAAGGGAAATTTTAAAGATCCCCGCGTGGCCATCGGTTGGATCGTTTTGGTTTTCGGCACTTGGTTTGTCACGCTCATCCCGTTCATGAAGAAAAAAGAAACGGTGATGGGTCACATGGACAAACAGGACGAGTCTACGGTCACCTGGTGGCTGATCTGGATTTCCTTGACGATCGGTTCTTTTTTCCTCGCCGTCTGGCTTTGGACGCCGGTCATCGCAAGCCGGTTCGGCTCCGTAAGGGATCCGACAACTTCGATCTTATGGATTGTCGCTGTCTTCGGGACGTGGCTGGTCGTGCTGACGCCGCTTATGGTTTTCATGTACCGAAAGGTGGACAAAGCCTATGAGGACGCACGGATCCGCCGCGAGATCAGGACCGAGCAATTCAAGGATCCGGTCAAAATCAGAGCGGGGTTCGTTGAAAAAGAAAAAAGACGTCTCGCAAAACCGCTCACGAAAAAACTAAAAAAGATCCCGCAAACGATTAAAGGCGGGCATCTCGTAACCGCGATCCTAAAAGACGGGCGGAGAATGGAACACGTTTTTGTAGCAGGCGGAAAAGAACTCCTCGGCATCTACGGGCAAGACGAACTCCCTTTTGAGGCTCAAGACATCCTGGATGTGGAACCTACGGACTTAACCCGACCGCCGGATTTCACGCAAAAGGTGTGGCTGCGCCTCGATGGAAATTCAGCCTGAGGAATCGGCTGGATTTGAGAGGGCAACGTCTTCATGCGTCTTCTGATTGCAAACGCTCTTCAAGGTGAGTTCTGGAGCTTTTTGGATCCCCTCAGTATAAGGGAGCATCTTAATCGTATCCCAAGGACAATATTTGGCACAAAGGGCGCAGCCGATACAGCGTTCAAGATCTACTTCCACCAGCTGTTGAAATTGGGTGAACGCGACGCCGGGCACAATTTCAATGCAGTCCACCGGACAAAACACAATACACGCCTCACAACCGGTGCAGCCGTTCTGATCGATCACCGCGGTCTGCCTCGGTTCCTTTTTCCGAGCTGGTTTCGCTCCAATGAGCGGCGGCCGCTCACCCTTTCGCGCTGTATTTTCAACCA
>MHFT01000016.1:4408-13404 GCA_001804315.1 Omnitrophica bacterium RIFCSPLOWO2_12_FULL_50_11 | reverse complement strand
CCTTTTTAAGGGGGAGAGGGAGAGAAAATTTGTAGAACTCAAGGGAGCAATTGACGCAAGACGTACTTTAAAATGCCCCCATGTTGATAATACGCCAGTTCCGCAGGGGTATCAATTCTCGCGATCGCTCGGAACCGTTTGTCTCCGTCTTTTCGTTTTGCGGTCACCCTAATTGCTTTGTTTGGCTCCAAACCGTCTTCAATTCCTGAAACCTCAAACACTTCGTCACCGCTCAGACTGAGAGAGCAGCCAGACTCGCCTTCTTCAAACTGAAGCGGCAAAATACCCATCCCAATCAAATTGCTTCTGTGGATTCGCTCAAAACTTTCTGCGATGACTGCCCGAACGCCAAGGAGGGCGGGCCCTTTTGCCGCCCAATCACGGGAGGAACCCGCACCATATTCCTTCCCCGCGATCACAATGAGTGGAACAGATTCACGTTTGTACTCCATCGCAGCATCGAAAATAGTCATTTGCCTGCCATCCGGAAAATGTTTCGTCCAACCACCCTCTCTGCCCGGAACGAGCAAATTCCGAAGCCGGATGTTTGCGAAGGTGCCGCGCATCAAGACTTCGTAATTGCCCCGCCTGGCGCCATAAGAGTTGAAACCTTTTGGTCGAACGCCGCGCTGGATGAGATACGCACCCGCTGGGCTGTCTTCGGCAATGGCGCCGGCGGGTGAAATGTGATCAGTCGTTACAGAATCCCCAAGCATCGCTAAAACCCGTGCGCCGTGGATATCTTCGAGCGGCTCCGGATCAAGCGGCATCGATTCAAAAAACGGCGGACGCCTCACATACGTCGACTCCGGATCCCACTCAAAGATATCGCCGGAAGGAACCTCTATCGATTTCCAGTCCTCGTCTCCGTCGAACACATTGTCGTATTGCGCCAGAAACATCTTCGACGTCACCGAACGCATCGCTTGATCAACCTCTTTCTGCGTTGGCCAAATATCCCTGAGGTAAACAGGAATCCCTGAAGGGTCTTTGCCGAGCGGCTCTTTGACAAGATCAACATTCATCGTCCCCGCAATGGCATAGGCCACCACCAAAGGCGGAGATGCCAGATAATTCGCCCGAACGAGCGGATGAATACGCCCTTCAAAATTTCGATTTCCAGACAGGACCGAAACCACCACAAGGTTTTGCTCGCGGACCGCTTCTTCCACCCAATCAGGGAGCGGGCCGGAGTTTCCAATGCAAGTGGTGCAGCCAAAACCTACGAGATGAAACCGGAGCTGTTCAAGCGCACCGATGAGCTTCGTTTCCTTCAGATAATCCATTACGACTTTCGATCCTGGTGCAAGACTGGTTTTTACCCACGGCTTGACTCTAAGACCCCGCTCGACCGCCTTTTTCGCCAATAAACCGGCGCCTACCATCACCGCGGGATTGGAAGTATTCGTACAGCTCGTGATGGCTGCAATCACGACCGCGCCATTTTGCAATTGAGTTTTGCGATCGGCCTCGTGCGTGACGCCGATACCGGACATTGATTCAGCGCTGCCACCTTCATCCACCCATTCCGAGACCCGATTGATTTCAGAATTTGCGCGAGCACCTCGGGTCATTTCAGAAAGCTCTTTGTGGAACGACTCCTTCGCCTTTTTAAGCGGCACCCGATCCTGCGGACGCTTCGGCCCCGCCATGCTTGGTTCTACCGTCCCCAGATCGAGCTCGATCGTATCAGAAAAAAGAAGTCGAGGAGCCGAAGCAGACCGAAAAAGTCCCTGTTCTTTTGCGTACGCTTCGACGCGGCCAACCAATTCTTCACTGCGGCCGGTTAGTCGCAGGTAACTTAAGGTTTTGTCGTCGACCGGAAATAGTCCTACCGTTGCGCCGTATTCAGGACACATGTTGGCGATCGTCGCGCGATCCGGCAAACTAAGCGAATCAAGTCCCGATCCGTGAAATTCCACAAATTTTCCGACCACGCCTTTTTTCCGAAGTATTTCGGTAATCGCGAGAACCAAATCCGTCGCGGTAGAGCCCTCCGGAAGCGAACCGGTCAACTTGAAGCCCATGACGTCTGGAATCAACATCGAGATCGGCTGCCCAAGCATGGCGGCTTCCGCTTCAATCCCGCCGACGCCCCACCCGAGGACACCCAGACCGTTCACCATCGTCGTATGCGAATCCGTACCGATCACCGTATCCGGATAGGCATAAACATCGTCTCCTTCTTTTTTTTCAAACACCACCTGGGCAAGATATTCCAAATTGACCTGGTGGACAATTCCTGTATCCGGCGGCACGACCCGAAAATCCCGGAACGTTTGTTGTCCCCAGCGAAGAAACTGGTAACGTTCGCGATTCCGTTCAAGCTCCCGGGCCGCATTCTGGCGGAAAGAATCCGGCGATCCAAAAGAATCCACCTCGACCGAGTGATCAATGACAAGATCCGCAGGTTGAAGGGGGTTAATCACTTTCGGATCTCCGCCCAATTTCTTGATTGCGTCGCGCATGGCAGCAAAATCAACCACGGCCGGCACGCCCGTAAAATCCTGTAAGAGGACTCGGGCAGGCGTAAACGCGATCTCTTGCCTTGATTTCCCCTGGGGATCCCATCGGGCCAGAGCCTCAATATCAGATGGTTTCACTTGACGGCCGTCTTCAAAACGAAGCAAGTTCTCAAGCACAATCCGAAGGGAGATGGGAAGCCGCGCGGGATCGGGAACGCCGGCCTTCGTGAGCCGGTCCAAACGGAAGATGACATAGGACCGCCCGCGTACTTTGAGTGTCGCACGTGTATTCCAGCTGTCGGTCGATTTTTTTATCACATTCATGCAGACGACCGCTTCCGGTATTGAAAATAAAGAACCGCCGCGAAACTTCCCACCAAAAGGAAAGGAACGGCGAGCATAAAGTAAATACTCCAATTAAAACCCATTGAGGTCCAAACATGTCCGATCTTCTCAATCGCTTCTTTGCAGAGCGGGCACGCAAAAGCAGAAGGAGTACAGAGCATAAAATAGAAACTAAAGACAACGCGGACCGCAATTCTGCATCCGTGATTGCGAGAAAGCAGACCTTGACGATGCCGAGGCAATGCGCCACGTCCGTCATTGCGAGGCAGAGTCCCAAAGCAATGCCGAAGCAATCTCAGAACGCTAGATTGCTTCGTCATCGCCTGGCGTGCTTCCTCGCAATGACGATGCAATGGCAATTGCCCTGCCACCAAATAGCGAACGCGCTGACGTATCTCATTTCACATCCGATACAGCATCCAATAAATGACGACGCCCGTGACCGACACATAAAGCCAAATGGGAAACGTAACTCGGGCAATCTGCACGTGCCGATCGAACCGGCTCCTTAAGGCTGGATAAAGGGTTGCGATTGCAAGAGGCGGAACCATTGCAGCTAGGACGGTATGGGAAATCAGAATCGTAAAATAGACCGGCCGGATCCAGCCTTGATAGGAAAATGGTGTTGCGCCGTGATGATAATGGTAATAAAGATAAGAAACCAAAAAAGCCGTTGAAACGAAAAGCGCAAGCACCATCGAGACCGCGTGTGCTGTCCACGCCTTTTGCTTAATTAAGATAACGCCGAGGACGATTAAAAAAGCGCTCGTCGCATTGAGCCCTGCATTGAGCGGCGGGAATATCGCAAGATCCATCTCATTCATCCCTTGAGGGCGGAGAAGCGAGAGTTAACGCATCTTTAACGAGTGCCCTCAGTTTCTGGGGCTCATCGGTATTGTAATAACCGCGGATGAAACCGGATCGATCGATCAGCACAAAACGACTGCTGTGCATGACGGGTTCCGCGCCCGCCTGCAAATCCTCCGGCGTCGCATCCTGAACACCCAAATGAAATCCTCCGGTCATCAATTCACGGATCTCGTGTTTGGCGCCCGTGAGAAAGAACCATTTCCCTTCTTGAGCGCCGTACTTTTCAGCGTATTCAGTTAATACCTCTGGACGATCGTAATCCGGATCCACAGTGAAGGAAATCAAATTTACCGGCGCACCGGCCAACTCGTTCTGAAGGTTGGACATCCGCCCCGTAAGCAAAGGGCACATCCCCTGACAGCGCGTGAAAATAAAATCTGCAATCCAAACCGTCCCATCAATGTCCGCCCGTGCAAACGAATCGCCGCTCCGTTCGATCAAGTTGAAATCCGGAACACGGCTGTAACGAGGCAACGAAGATTCGGCAAAGGCGAGAGAACAAAAAGTGAAAAAAGGGAGCAAGCAGACCGTCATTGCGAGGCAGCGTCCCAAAGCATCGCCGACTTGTCCGCCGGTAGTGTGGCGGAAGCAATCTCGTAATTTTGAGATTGCTTCGACCTCGCCTGAAATGCTGTCTCGCAATGACGGTCTTGTCTTCCTCTTCATTGCTGCACCCCGAAAATACTTTCCAATGCTCCGTGTATTTCAGGAAAACGGAATTCAAATCCCATATCGAGCGCTTTCCTCGGAATCACGCGCTGACCCTTGAGCAAAAGCTCGTCCGCCATTTCACCGAACAAAACTTTCAGAGCAAAGGAAGGCACCGGCATCAAACAAGGACGGTTCAATGCTTCTGCCAGTGCAATCGAAAATACTTTGTTTGTGACGGGCTCCGGCGCAGTCACGTTCACAGGACCCTTTAGATTACCATTCGTTAAGCAGGCATCGATCAAACGCACCACGTCCTCAAGATGAATCCAGCTCATCCACTGCTCTCCAGAACCGAGCCAACCGCCCAAAAAACACTTAAAAGGCGGCGTCATTTTCTCAAGTGCGCCGCCTCCTTTTCCCAGCACCACGCCAATCCTGAGCCGGACGACACGGACACCAAAATCTTCAGCGCGGACCGCATGTGCTTCCCACGCTTTGCACGTACTGGCAAGAAAACCTTTCCCGCACGGTGCTGTTTCATCCAAGGATTCGTCACCACGCGGCCCGTAATAGCCCATCGCAGAAGTGCTGATCAACACCCGGGGCTTCACACCAGCCTTTTGGATCGAACGCACGAGACATTGGGTGGCACTCACGCGGCTCGTCAGAATTTTTTCCTTTTGCTTTTTGGTCCAACGCCTTGCGGCAATGTTTTCGCCGGCCAAATTGATCACCGCGTCGCAGCCGTCGACTCGAGCCACCACACCCGCTTCGTCGGCCGGATTCCACTCCACATGCTGGACATGGGCGCTCCGGGATGCGGTGCGCCTCAGCGCTCTCGTGAGAATCGTAAGATGGTGGCCAGCGCAGATGAGCAATCCAGAAAGCGGCGTCCCAATGAAACCCGTCGCACCCGTTATCACAATCTTCATCCCACCACCTGCTTTCGTGGCCGCTTCAGTTCTTTGGTACGGGGAGGCGGCAACATTTCCTCCGGAAATAGAAAAGCGTTTCGATCGCTGGAATCAAAACGCTTTTCTAAAGCAGGTGGTGGGATCATCGCACTATGCGATCGCCTTATCGGCAAGCACCAGAACAGTCAAAATCACCGCAAGAAGAAGCGGGAAGAAAACGATCACGTAGAAAACATACTTTTCAAACTTAAGATGCATGTAATAAAGCGCAACGAGACCTGCTTTCATGAGAGCAAGGATGACAAGAGTGACCACCACAAGGACTTTCGCAAAGGGCGTATTCGCAGCGATGATTTCAAGAATCGTTAAAATAAACAGGCTCCAGAAAACGCCTGCGTAATTGGGTCGTTTGCGTACTGCTTCGACGTCACTCATATCAAATAGAGGATCGTAAACAAAATGATCCAGACCAAATCCACAAAATGCCAATAAAGCCCCGCCATCTCGACGCCGCAGTATTGATCTCGTGAAAAGCGGGGGCCGAAACTAAGAGCGAACACAACGATGAGCCAGACAACCCCCGCAAATACGTGGGCCCCGTGAAAACCGGTTAAGGTGAAAAAGCAAGAACCAAATATGCTGCTTGAAATGGTAAAACCGTCATGAATCAGTTCGCGGTATTCCTTGACTTGAATGCTTAAGAACAAAGTGCCTAAAAGAATCGTGAGAAGCAATCCTACTTGAAGACCTTCCTTGTAACCACGTTGAATGCTCGAAAGCCCGAGCACAAGCGCAGCGCTCGAACAAATTAAAATGAACGTGTTCACAGCGGTTAACGGAATATTCAATACCGTCGAAGGAACAGGCCACACTTCTAAATTGGCAAACCTGAGTACAATGTAAGATCCAATCAGCCCCGAGAAAAACATGATCTCAGAAGCGAGGAACACCCACATGCCAAGTTTCCGCGTGTCTACCCCGATGCTTCCGATGTGTGTCGACTCCGTTTCCATTAGACCTTGTCCACGATCATCAAGACGAAAAGTGCGGCCAAATAAAAGATGTACATCAACGGTACCGGGTGCTTCGACCGAGGCCGATCGGTTTACAGATACCAATAAGACTCCCTTGGGGTGCAAGACCGCAATTGTAAGCGGAAACAGCCGATAAGCATAGCCGAAGGCTGACACGGGGTGCAAGACCGTAGCTGTAGTCTTTTCCCCTCTCCCTCCTCCGCCACACAGCGCGGCGGATCCGCCGCGTCCTTTGGCGGAAATCCTCTCCCCCCAAAAGGGGGGAGAAGAAACAAATGGTAATCACGCAGATACGGTCTTGCACCCACTCCCTTGAGGCATCTGGATCAATCGTCTCTTTTGTGTCAATATATCCCATTGGTATCCGGTACGGATTCCTCTCAATTTTTATTTATTTTTACTTTTCGACCATTTTTCCTTATTGTGTAATCATCAAGTCTTTGTGCGCTCCGTCTGGCCGTGTCCTGGGTGATCATTAGCCCTTTTAGCCCATTATTAGCCGTTATTCAAAATATACATCGTACCCCTGCCGGTTTTGCCGATTTTTGTAAATACTTCTTTATCAACAAGAAATTTCAAATCAAGAGTAGCCATTTGTTTTGAGATATTCGTAAGATTCTGATATTCTCTGTTTGTAATTTTCCCCTTTCCTTTCACGTATCCAATGGCCTTCGTCTGACGTTCGTTTAATCCCAGGGATGCCAGAATATCTTCTGAGAGTTTGGATACCCTGAAAGTAACAACAAAACTGCCGCCCGCCTCTTCAAATTTCGGCTCAGGAAGGCTCCACTGTTTGCACCACTGGATGATTTTATTGGTTCCTGTCCCGACCTCTTCGGCGTACCTGATCCAGAAAAATGCCCTTGCGATCAGAGGATTGGGCGGGATCGAATCGTGAGTTCTTTTTAACTTCTCAACCGTCAATCCGGGAGGAAGTTTGCCGGGGTTCCAGATCTCCATGCGGTCATCAAAGATCCTGACCTGGAGCTTCCCCGTACTTTTATAATCCCTGTGGGCTAAGGCATTGGCCAGTGCTTCTCTTATCGCCTTCGGGGGATAGAGCCATTTTTCCTGTCTTTGAAGCTTCCCCGATTCGATCCAGGCCTTCATCGGGATGTGGTCAAAGATGAAACTCTCGGCCTTTTCAAGCAGCGTGATCGCATCCGCCCCGATTGTCTTGAAATCGGTCATCTCTCCGGTTTCGTCATAACCACGGAATCGAATGGCCTTCAGTTCAGCCTGTACAAAGAATTGCTGCGGATCTTTCCCGAACAATAAAACAGCCGCATTCGTGATCTTCTTATCTTTTATTGTCAGTTTCAGCTTGTTTAAAATATCCGGTACCGAAGCATTCGGCTTAATACCCAGACCTCTTTCTTCTCTGGCCTTTTTGACGAAAGCTATTAGCTTTTCCTTGCTAATGTCGCCAACCCCCGCCCCTTTGCAAACCTGCGAATCATAAATCAAATCCGCTTTATGTTTTTCCAGGATCAGGCGTTCGTATTCCTCTTTGGCCATCTGCCGCGTGGACTTTCCAACCCGCAGGTACGGCCTGCCGTCGGCAAGAACCGGTTTGTCGTGTGATTCTTTGACCTCGACCACAATGATTTCCTTGTCGCCGATCTTGAGAACCGAAATCCGAGGATGAGTCTTCGGCTCGGTATGCTGGGCAATACGATTGGTCAAATTTTCGACCGTGCCCTCGCCGATAGAAACCCCTGTCACAGCGCCGTTTTTTGAAATACCTACAAAAAGCCGGCCGCCCTCTGTATTCGAAAAAGCAGCGATGCCCTCGATCATTTCGTTGATCTGTGAAAGCGAAGGTTTCCATTCAATCGTAGTGGATTCGCCCGTACCAATCAATTTTGACACGTCCTTTGTCTTCATTTTTTCTCACACTTTCCCGGCCTTGCTTCATAAACACGTTTCAATAATCACCTTAACAGGATCCTTGTTTGAGACTTCCGTTACCGACCGGATGTCCTCATAAACATATTGATGACCCCCGCTCCTTATGGCGCCGATAGGAAGAACCATATCAATCTCAGTGGCTCCCAATTGTGAAATTCGTTTTGCTTCTTCAGCTTTTGTCGCACTAAGATTAGCTCCAAGAGGGAAGCCTACCACTGAAACCACAGC
Source organism: Omnitrophica bacterium RIFCSPLOWO2_12_FULL_50_11 (assembly GCA_001804315.1). Taxonomy (GTDB): domain Bacteria; phylum Omnitrophota; class Omnitrophia; order Omnitrophales; family Danuiimicrobiaceae; genus 2-12-FULL-50-11-A. Next base: position 4,986 of record MHFT01000016.1, on the reverse strand, counting down.
AACTTCTGTATTTTTCAATTTCCTTGTGGCAAGCTCGACAAAGCAAGGATTAACGCAAACGCCATAGAAATGAAATCTCTGCGCCTCTTCACAAAGGCGGGCTATGTCCTGCTGAGTGGCTTCTGGTTTCAAGTTCGTATGTTCAATAAAAGGCGCCACATCGATAGGCTGTTTGACGGCACGTCCGGCTGCGAGGTTGATTTGCCCAGCAAATTTGAGTTGTTTCAAACCAAGCGCTTCAATTTCATGTTTAATTCTTAGGGTTGTTTCTTTTTAGACTTTTAAGCAGGGGGCACATTGTTGCTCCTGTTGTATCGATAATTCCATCTCTACAATAACCATTGATTGAAGGGCTCGAGATTGCTTTGTCCAACAAATATAAGATCAGGCTTATCCGCTTCAATGCCGCGGAGACAGGCGCCTAAACATTTTCTTGATTTTCTACCCTTACCTTTAAGGTGGTGAGGCCGATGTGGTCTTCATAGTCCATGATATTGATCGTTAACATCAACGGTACCGTTGATGTAATCTCAGAAGCGAGGAACACCCACATGCCAAGTTTGCGCGTGTCTACCCCG
>MHFT01000016.1:0-4398 GCA_001804315.1 Omnitrophica bacterium RIFCSPLOWO2_12_FULL_50_11 | reverse complement strand
TTGTCCACGATCATGATGACGAATAGTGCGGCCAAATACAAGATGGAGGCACGAAAGGCGAGCCGCGCTCTCGAATCTAGATTCGATGCTGCAAAAATGACGACGGCAGAAAAGAAAATTCCAAGTCCAAATGCCGCAAAGAAATAAAGTGTCCCCGTCATTTCAAATACGGTCGGCAGCAAACTCACCGGCACGAGCGCACACACGTAGAGAATCATCTGCCGCGCGACCACGACGTCCGCTCGCTCCGAAACCGAAAGCATGGGAAGGCCGGCACGCGTGTAATCGTCGCGATACATCCAGGCAATTGAAAGAAAGTGAGGCATCTGCCAAAAAAACATAATCAAAAAAAGGAGAAATGACTCAAAGTTGAGTGTCCCGCTGGCTGCCGCCCAACCAATCAAGTGGGGCAACGCCCCGGGGACCGCGCCCACGACCGTCGCGAGCGACGTTTTCTTCTTGAGCGGCGTGTAGATCAAAAGATAACTCACCGTGGTCATGAACGCAACGAATGCGCTCGGCATATTCGCAAATAAAACCAAAAGCGTAAACCCGATGGCAGCGGTCAAGAATCCAAATTGCTTCGCCTCTCGCACACTCACTCGTCCGGCCGGAATGGGCCGATGCCGTGTCCGGACCATGGCGCGGTCGGTTTCGTGCTCCATGACTTGGTTGAGTGTCATCGAGCCCGCCGCTACGAAAAGGGCGCCGGCCAATGTTCCGAACATCAGGATGAACGAAGACCCAGCCGGTCGCGCAAGGTAAAAACCAACGAGGACACTCACAACGACTAAAGAAATCAGCCTCGGTCTCGCAAGAGCTGCATAATCAGCCCAAGCTTCTGACCGCCAAGTTGCAACCTTAGGACGTGAAATGACACCAACACGACTCACGCGAGACCCTCCTTTCGATAGGTACGGAGAGTCAAAACCACTGCTGCCGCAAGCAGGAGAGCACCCAGTGTTTGATGCCCCGTCAAAAAAAAGATTTTCCCCGCGGTAGGTTGAATCCTTTCTTCAAGCATCGCCGTGTACATAAACGCTCCCAGCCCCAAAGCGATTTGCGCAATGAAAACGACTCCAAGAAAAAGCGCAGGATAACGCATGGTCGCCGTGTCCGCACCCCGTCGAAACACAAACAGGAGCACAAGGACAACGTGAATCAAGACAAAGAACGCCCCTGCGATGTGAGAAATCATAACGAAAGTGTTTTCTGTGTGCCGCACACCAGCGCCCAGAATCAGTTGTGCATAGATTAAGGCGGCAGTCATCGCGAGCAATTTCATCCCCCTCCTATTTCCTCCCCCTGCTACGCGGGGGGAAGATAAAGGTGAGGGGCAGACCCACTCCCTTGACGTAAAAAACGCAAGACACACGACCAGCGCAAAAAACGTTTGTGCAAGACAAGCATGAAGAATCGAAATCGGCGCTGGCAAAAGAAAAAGTACTGTCATGCCGCCTAAAATTCCCTGCCCGACCACCGCTGCCAATGCACCGATCCCAAGCCATCGTAGCCAAGCTCTTTTCTCCGAAAAAAGAAGCCAAAGCGCAAGCACAAGGGTCATCAGTCCCACGACCGCTCCGACGATCCGGTGCAAGTGCTCATAAAAGACACCGCCGACCATGGGCGGCATCCAGCTTCCGTAGGAAAGCGGCCAATCCGGAACCGCAAGCCCCGATCCTGTGCTGGTGACCAAGCCACCGGCGACCACGAGTACAAATGTCACGGCAACGAGCAAGCGAGCGTAAAAGTGGAGCATCATTGTTCTCCCTGCGGATACCAATCTTTTTCCCGTCCCGGGACGCTGTATTCATAGGGGCCGCGATACACGACCGGAACGGTTTCAAAATTTCCGTGGGGGGGCGGTGAAGGTGCGGTCCACTCAAGGGTATTCGATTCCCACGGATTCCGTTCCGCTCTTGGGCCCCAAAAAAGGCTTTTGATCAAATTAATGATCAGTGGCAGCTGGGCTAGTCCCAGCAAAAAGGAACTGATCGTAATGAACACGTTGATCGGCTGCAAATGCTGAAGGTGCGCATATTGCGTCGGATCATAAATGCGGCGCATGTGCCCGCCGATTCCCAAAATGTGCATTGGAAAAAAGGTAAGATTAAAAAAGATGAAGGTACCGATAAAATGGATCTTGCCGAGAAGCTCATTCATGTTGCGCCCAAACATTTTCGGGAACCAATAATAAATGCCGGCAAACGCGGCAAACATGCTCCCCCCAAACAAGACGTAATGGATATGGCCGACAATAAAATACGTGTCGTGAATAAAAATGTCCACACTCGTTGACGCCATAAAAATTCCGCTTAGGCCGCCGATCACAAACATCGACACAAAGGCAATCGCATTCAGCATCGCGGGTGTAAAACGAATCGTGCCCCGCCACATCGTCCCCAGCCAGTTAAACGTTTTAATCGCAGACGGAACCGCGATAAGCATCGTCGCAAGCATGAACGTCGTACCGACGTTTGGATTCATACCGCTTTGAAACATGTGATGGCCCCAAACGATGAAACCAAGAAACGCGATCGCAGCAATGGCAAAAACCATCGCGTGGTAGCCGAAGAGCGGTTTCCTTGAAAAAGTCGAAATGACGTCAGAGACCATTCCCATCGCCGGCAGGATCATAATGTAAACGGCAGGGTGCGAGTAAAACCAAAAAAGGTGCTGCCACAAAAGCGCGTGTCCGCCTCCTTCCGCCAAAAAGAAGTGCGTGCCCAACAAGCGGTCAAAGAGGAGCATGATCAAAGCTGACGTGAGCACTGGCGTCGCAAGAAGCGAAAGAATGGAAGTGATGAAGATTGCCCACGTTGTCATCGGCATTCGAAAAAAGCTCATCCCGGGTGAGCGCAAATTTAAGATGGTCGCAATGTAGTTAATGGCCCCCATAATGGAGGACATACCCACGAAAATGACGCCGACGATCCAGAAGGTTTGCCCAACCGGTTCAATCGCACTCAAGGGCGGATAAGCGGTCCAACCCGTTGCGGCGGCACCGCTTTCGGTGAGAAAACCGGCCAACACAATCGCGGGCGCGGGGAAAAAGCACCAGTAAGAGACCATGTTCAATCGTGGAAATGCCATGTCGTGCGCCCCAATTTGAAGAGGGATAACGAAATTACCAAACGCGCCGACCAGAATCGGAATAATGGCAAAGAAAATCATCACGGAGGCATGAATCGTAAACAGGGCGTTATAAAATTCAGGCAGCATGATTCCGCCAACCATCATATTGTTTGGAAACAAAGCTCCGAAAATCGGCATCGGTTTTCCCGGAAAACCGAGCTGCCATCTTAAGAGGAGCGCTAAAATACCGCCGATCATGAAAAAGAAAAGTGTGGTGAAAAGAAATTGAATTCCAATCACCTTGTGATCAGTCGAGAAAATGTATTTGCGAATGAAACTAGGTTCTTTATGTTCCATGGTTTCGTCTACGTCTTACAGCCGATCAAAAAGCACAGTTTTCTGCTGCGTTTTCTGCCATTTCAATTTTAGGACTCTTGCAGCTGCCGATACATGGACTTAGTAACGCCTCGGAAAAGCTTTGAAGCGTTTAAAATCTCGATGCCAACGACACCCCCCTGCTCATTGAGCTCGAGATTCACGCCCGGCGCCATTTCCACAACTTCCTCTTCTGCGCCCTTTCGAGTCAGAATGTAAAGGGCATCGACTTTTGAATCATAGCGAACGAGAGGGTCCTTTACTTTTTTTCTCATCATCTTTGCCACCTTCCTGTCTTAATTCGCGACAACTTTTGTAATTCCTTGAGAGGATGCACGGTAATCAACTGAATGATATCCCCTGCTTCATCATACGATAATGCCCATTCTCTAACACGATCCCTAAGCTCATAGCTCATAACGGCAACGTAATGCTGAGTCGCACGGTCGTAATACCTTTCCTTTGCCTCAAGCCAAATCTGCTTTGGCAACCCCTTGGGAATAGCTCGCAATCTGTAAATCTTCAGTGAATCACGTCTTCTCCTCCATCTGTAGGTCAGGTTTAAACCTGACCTACAGATGGATATAAGGCGGATGAGTGAAGATTTACACTTAACTCACTCATAACCACCTCGTACTTATCGTGAAGGGTATCTCGTGCAAAGTGTCCCCCTGCCTTCGAAGAGTTTAGAAATTGTTTCCGATACGAAAAGGTCTTTGAAACCAACCCCTATTGCCAAGAAATCGAGACAATGACCGTTACGGTTTAGGCGGATAAAATACGCCTACCACCAGCAACGTCTGACGAAACCGCTTTAAATTGCCGACGTTAGAAACTGGCCTTTTGCACATTTTGACTATGAGACACGGTTCAATTCACTATAAGGTTCGCCAAGTCGCGGCAATTTCGCTTCGAGAGCCTGTTTCGAGGGATCGACGAGAAAATCGT
>MHFT01000015.1 GCA_001804315.1 Omnitrophica bacterium RIFCSPLOWO2_12_FULL_50_11 | reverse complement strand
CACAATTTGAAACAGGAGAGTTTGAAACATATGGGGGGGGTTCTGTCGTTACTTCCTGCACCCCAAATTCATATCAGTTGGGGAATGTCTGATCTTTTCTTTCCCGCTTTATTTGTTGATCCAGTGAGCCGATACAATAGGAGTAAACCGTTCGAGAACTGTTTCACCGCCTTTTTTCAAGTTCCTTTACCTTAAGCCATCCCTTTTTGCCGGGGAGCGAGCGCGGGGAGTGAGGATCAGACCATGGCAGTGGATTTTTTTCGTTTTTGGAAAAAAGGGAAAGTCGAAAGCAAGGGTCACGTTGCCGAACTCTCTCTTTTCTCAGCGCTTAGTCCTACAGAACTTAAGCTGATCGAGAAGAAAATTAGGCGCGTAGAGTACAAGAAAGGCGACGTCGTGTACCGGATCGGGGAGCCTGCGGAGGCATTTTACATTATTTTCTCCGGCCGCTTTCGGGTGATTGGCGCCAGGGGAGTAACGTTGACAGTACTTTCACAAGGAGACTATTTTGGTGAGAGCTCTATACTATTAGGTCGGCCGCACAGTGCAACCGTAGCGGCTAAGAATGACGGCTTGCTCTTCAAAATTGATAAGGAGGATTTCCAAAATCTCTTGCACGAGATCCCCTCGCTTTCTTTGCATCTAAGTCGAACCCTCGGTCACCGATTGACCTCCAGCACTTCCGGTGCTGAAGTAACGGAGACGAAAGTGCTTTCCATTTTTGGTTATGGAAGCGGGCAAGAGCGAAAAATGTTTGGCTGGAACTTGGCTGCTATGCTGGGGACAAATGGAAAAGCAAAGACCATTATTGTTCAATTGGATACACAAAGAGGCGGGCGCGGTCAAACACGATCGGGCGGAACGCTTCCGCTCGGGCGGTATTCTTCCGACCGACCGGAACAGGTCGAAAAACAAATTCGAGACGAAAAAGGGTCGTTTCAGTCTCTTCATATTTCGAATGGTGTTGAAGGAGAAGTCGCGGAAAAACAGATCGCTTCATTGTTGAGCCTCCTCATCGATCGTTACGATTTCGTTTTGCTCGATTTGCCGAATGAGTTGGACGGTCTCGCGGTGATGGCCCTGAAACAATCTGATAGGATTTACTTCTTAGTGCCTGAACCGGAACGGCACAATCCGAAGGTGCGCTCCTATTTGAAGGAGTTTCAAACTTCCTTTGGGTTTACGAAAGATGAAATTCGCTTTATTTTGCTCGAACAACAGGATGGAAAATATCCGACACTCAACTCCTTTAGCCTGAATGATTCATTGAGCGTTAACATATTTTGTTTTCTTCCTCATGAACCGCGGCTCGAACGGAGGCAGCAGACAGATGACCTCCCATTCGTTTTGAAGGAGCCAGAAAGTGCTTATGCAAAGTCCTTACGGTTTTTGTCTCGTGAGCTTACCGGAAAACTGATTGGGCTCGCCTTAGGAAGCGGCGCCGCATTCGGTTACGCTCATCTCGGCGTACTCAAGGTGCTCGAAGAAGAACGTATCCCAATCGACATCGTGGCCGGAAGCTCCATCGGTGCGTTGATCGGGGCTCTGTGGGCGGGCGGATACAATTTTGAAGGCTTAAGAGAAATCGCAAAGAGTCTGGACCGGAAAACCATGTTCTTTAAGTTGGTGGGGTTTCCGGATCTTTCGTTGCCTCACCGGGGTTTTTTTAAGGGTCATCAGGTGAAGCGATTCCTCAGAAATTATTTGCATCGAACCACGTTCCGACAATTGAAGGTTCCAATGAAGGTTGTCGCGGCAGATTTGGTAACTGGCGAGGAACTAATTTTCGATGAAGGCGAGGTGGTTGAAGCGATCCGCGCCTCCGTTTCCATTCCGGGAATTTTCCGACCCGTGCATATGAAAGATCAAACGGTGATCGACGGAGGTGTCGTCGATCCTCTGCCGATCAAGGTCCTGAGCCGGTACGGCGTTAAAAAAATCATTGCCGTCAATGTCTTACCTTCTTCAGGAGACCATGCGCAGCGGAGGGAATACTACGAGGTACGGACGAAAGAACGGAGCCGGGAGATTGAAAAGAAAGCCTGGACAGACCGCTTGTTTCATGCGCTGGGCGAGCGAATTCGTAAGAGGTTCCGAGACAATGTGTTTAACGTATTAATGAACTCGATTCAATTTTTGGAATATGGAATCGCCGAATCGAACGCGGAAGGTGCTGATATTTTGATCCATTGCGCGCTTCCGAATTCTCATTGGGCCGAGTTTTATTCAGTAGACAAATTTATTCGGTGTGGCGAGGAACGAGCACGAGAACAGCTCGAAGACATTAAGCGTTTGATGGAGGAAGTCATCCAAGTATCGAAGGTTTGACACGCTCTGCGTCGTATGCTAGACTCAGCAACTGCTGATGTGCCAACCACTTAGAAACATAGTGAACATTTAAGATTTACCCTTGTCAAGAGCTTTAGTTTAGAAATGAATATCTACAAGGCCGCCGTAATTGGAGCAGGCACGATGGGTGCTGAGATTGCACAAGTCATCACGTATGCGGGTATTCCTGTTGTCCTCAAGGATGTGAATCAGGATTTGGTGAACCGAGGGCTTGCAAAAATGAGCGCCATTTACCAGAAGCGGGTAGATAAAGGCAAAATGAACGCTGCCGAAGTGGAAGAAAAGATGAGCCTCGTCACCGCGACGACCTCCTTCGATGGGATAAACGAGATCGATATCGTGGTGGAAGCCGTACCAGAGAACATGAATCTGAAAAAAGAAGTTTTTCGAGAACTGGAACCACACCTCTCGGAGCACACCATTTTAGCTACGAACACCTCTGCCCTTTCCATTTCAGAACTTGGAGCTGCAACGAAAAGACCAGAAAAGGTAATTGGAATGCATTTCTTCTTTCCAGCGCACGTGATGAAGCTCGTAGAAGTGATCCCAGGTCTGCCAACGAGCGAAGAAACTGTAGACGACGTGATGGCCTTTGCCGAATCCCTTCGAAAGATACCCGTCCGTGTGAACGAATGTGCCGGTTTTTTGGTCAATCGATTGTTAATGCCTTATTTGAATGAAGCGGCTCACTGTTTGCAAGAAGGCGCAGCAAGTGTGGAAGAAATTGATCAAGCTGCAGTTCGGTTTGGGCTGCCGATGGGGCCGTTCACCTTGGTGGACAATTTGGGGCTTGACGTTTGCTCGGATGTCGTCAAAGTCCTGCTTAGTTCGTATGGGAATCGGATGAAGCCGGCCGCCATCTGGTTTCGGCTTTATGAGGCGAAACGCTTTGGCAAGAAAACAGGCGCTGGTTTTTATGATTACGATGGCCGTCAACGAGGAGAATTAGAAAAAATAATTTCTTCTCTTCAAACAGAGCTCGAGCTCAAAAAGACTGAGTGTTCGGTCGAGCGGCTCATTTATCCGATGATCAACGAAGCCATTTTATGTCTCCAAGAGCATGTAGCGCCGGAAAGTGATATTGATATGGCGATGGTAGGCGGCATCGGTTTTCCTCAAGACAAGGAAGGGATTCTGCATTATGCAGATCAAGTCGGCTTGGATCACGTGTTGAAGAAGCTGGAAGGGTTCTACGAGAGATTTGGCGAGCGATTCTGGCCCGCGCCGTTGGTGCGGCGCATGGTGGGCGCACAATTTTTGGGTCGGAAATCCGGTCGCGGTTTCTTCGAGTATTCAACGTAGCCCCACCACTTTGGATTTTGGCTGTTTGAACGAGTTATATGACGGATCATTTCAAAAGTGGTTGGGGATTAGTCGCAAGGGTGTCTCATGGAAAGTGGTGAATTGCTCAAATTAAACACGGATGGGCAGGTGGCGATTCTGACGATCAGCCGTCCAGAAGGTAAGAAAGTGAACGTTTTAACGCCCCAGCTGATGTCGGAGCTCAGTCAAGCAATGGACGAGTTTGAGAAAGACGAAGCCTTCCGCGTCGTTGTCATTACCGGCGAGGGACCCTACACGTTTGTTGCCGGTGCGGACGTTAAAGCGATTGCGGGTATTCAGTCAAAGGAACAAGCGATGGATTTAGCGCGCAGGGGTCAGGAGGTGCTGAATAAGATCGAGCGTTCAGAGAAACCCGTCATTTGCGCCATTAACAACATTTGCCTGGGTGGCGGCCTGGAGCTTGCAATGTCATGCCACATCCGCGTTGCGTCGGACCGTGCCAAATTCGGACAGCCGGAAATTCTACTTGGAATTCTTCCCGGTTTTGGCGGAACTCAGCGCTTAAGCCGAATTTGCGGAACTGCGAAAGCCAGGGAGCTTTTGCTAACGGGTGATCAAATTTCCGCTCAGGATGCGTTTCAGATCGGCCTGGTGAATCGAGTTGTGCCCGAAGGGCGGCTTTTAAAGGAGTCGGTGGGACTTGCCAAAAAAATTGCTGCGAATCCGCAAGCGGCGGTTCGGTTGATCCAACGAGCCGTGCGCGACGGTAGCGAGAAAAGTTTACGGGAAGGTTTGAATCTTGAGATAGAGTTATTTGGTGCTGTGTGTGAAACGGGCGATATGAAAGAGGGCGTGAACGCTTTTCTGGAAAAAAGACAACCAAAGTTTCAACATCGGTAATGGATGGGTGGCGGAAGTTAAGATCTTGGAGTCCTTATCTGCTTGCATTCGCAGTCGGGATTGCGGCGGTCGCGGTGTGGTGGAATGTGTACGGTAAAACAAAGAAAATAGAAATGGAGCAGCGTGAAAGGAAGGCCAAAGCTCCGTTCGAAGAGTTGGTGAGCGGCGCCAAAAAACTCGCCCCGACACGTGCGGCAGTCGAAACAGAAAGAGTTTCAGGTCAAGCGGTTGACGAAAAGGTGCAAGTTCAGAAAGACCTGCATCAAATTATTGAGCGTACGAATCAGTTGCAGCACCAGGTGCAGACGAATCGGGCCGAGATTCAACGCATCTTAGAACGGGCGACCATTCATGAGCGAATCTTACAAACCCTGTCGGTTCCCGAGGCGGTCCGCACCAAAGATCAGGTGAATGTTGAACGGATTCTACAGCAAGAAAAAGTGCGGCTGATTGCGGAGCAAACACGAAACATACAAAATCAGCTTCAAGCGTTGGAACGGGCCAAAGCGATACAGACTGTTCGAACCGTGCCGTCTAAGTCAAACTCTTCGTAATCGGATCTGTGAAGGAACGCAACTTAGTCGACTTATTTCTCAAGCAGGCGAGTCGTTATCCATCAAGAGCTGCCTTGCGGTTCAAGCGCGCCGGCGTTTATCACGACATTTCATGGTTAGAATTTCGGGATTATGTTGTCCGCGTGGGCCTCGCTCTTCAAAGGATGGGGATTAGGAAGGGAGATCGGGTTGCGCTCCTTTCTGAAAATCGCCCCGAGTGGGTGTATACTGACCTGGGCAGTCTCTCGGTAGGCGCCGTTGTTGTTCCCATTCACGCGACCTCCTCCGTTAAAGAAATCCATCACATCCTCAGTCACTGCGCCGCGAGCACTATTTTTGTTTCGACGGCTGAACAACTTGCTCGAATTGATGAGCTGCGAAAGGACTTGCCGGCGTTGACCTATGTCATTGCATTTGATGCAGCCCAGGATCGTGACCCAGACTGCCTTAGGTTTCAACCCTTCATTGCTTCGATCCAGGCACAAGATCAATCCGACATGGCTCATTTTCAGTTGCTCGTGGGCCAAGTTTCGTTAGACGATCTTGCGACGATTATTTACACCTCTGGGACGACGGGTCCTTCAAAAGGCGTGATGCTGACCCATCGTAATTTGCTCGCCAATTGCTATGACGCGAAGGAAGCACTCCCCATTGGTGAAAACGATATAGCACTTTCTTTTTTGCCTTTAAGTCACGTGTTTGAGCGGATGGCCGGTTACTATTTAGCGATCCTTTGCGGCGCAACGATCGCTTACGCAGAAAATATGAAGATGGTACCGCAAAATTTGCTTGAGGTGAAACCGAGTTTGTCCTGTGCGGTTCCCAGATTTTTTGAAAAGATGCGCGCAGAGATTCAAGCCCACGCGGAGCACGTTCCTACATGGCGACGGCGGATTCTAGAATGGGCGAGGGAGGTCGGCCAACGAACTTCACCTTACCGGTTGCAGCGCAAACGCTTGCCGCCATGGCTGGCAGTTCAACAGATTGTGGCGAAGAAACTCGTTTATTCAAAAGTATACACTCAAATGGGTGGCCGGCTTCGCTTCTTTGTCTCAGGAGGTGCCCCGCTTGCGCGGGAAATAGCAGAGTTCTTTTACACGATTGGGATTTTGATTTTAGAAGGGTATGGTTTAACCGAGACTTCACCAGTGATTTCGGTCAACCGTCTTGAGTCTTTTAAATTTGGTTCCGTAGGTCGTCCGCTCCGGCAGGTGGAAACGAGAATTGCAAGTGATGGGGAAATTCTCGTGCGAGGTCCTTCCGTGATGAAAGGCTATTACCAGGACGCCGAGGCTACTCGAGAGGCGGTTCGAGACAGCTGGTTTCATACGGGTGATTTAGGAAAAATAGATTCCGAGGGTTATCTGTACATTATCGGAAGAAAGAAAGATATTATTGTCACGTCGGCAGGGAAGAACATTGCGCCTCAGAATATCGAAAATGCCATCTTAGCTGATCCCGCGATCTCCCAAATCGTGATCTTGGGCGATGGCCACAACTTTTTAACTGCGCTCGTCGTTCCTGATTTTGAACAGGTGAAAGCGATCCTGGGACTCCCTGCGGATATAATACCTGCCGCCCTCGTCCAACGGGCGGATGTCCACAGCTTGATCGCCCAGCGCATCGAATATCGGACGCGCGATTGCGCTTCACATGAGTCGATTAAGTATTTTACGCTTTTGGCTCGTGAGTTTTCTCAGGACCGAGAAGAAATCACGTTGACGCTTAAGATTAAGCGGAAGGTGGTAGCGGAACATTACAAGGTGGCGATTGAAAAGATGTATGAAGGTGCCGAAGAGCGGTTGCATGAGGGAGGAAACCAGTTCTTTTACGTCCTTTGATGGATGTCGTCTGTTTTCGCGTGCGTGGGAGTGCCAGTCGCGACCGCGATGTCGCCTGCTCATTGTTCATGGCTTCGGAGAACATTCGGGCCGATACGCCGAATTGGTGTCCCGTCTATCTGACTTATCAATTTCTGTCTATGCGTTCGATTTAAGAGGGCATGGTCGTTCGGAGGGCGAACGCGTCTTCGTAGATCGTTTTGAGACCTATATTGAAGACGTGATTTATTTCCGGCGCCGGGTCGAAACAAGAAGCACGGAACCCAATACCAAATACGTTTTGCTCGGACAAAGTATTGGTGCTTCGATTGCGGCGGCCACAGCCCTTCGGGATCAAAAGATATGGGACACATTGATCCTTTTGTCACCGTTTTTTGGTCTCGCTTTTGGACACAGGTCAATGAAGGGGCTTGCGTCTATTTTAAATTTGTTTGCGCCGCGTAAAATATGGAATAATCCGATTCGTCCGTTTTATTTGACACACGATCCGGAAAGCATAGCTCGGTATCGATCTGATCCGTTCATTCAGCGACGGATCACGATGCATTGCGCCGTAGAACTCCTGCGCCTCTCAGATGTGATGAGCAGACGTGCCGAGGAGGTGCTTCTTCCTATTCTGGTATTAGCGGCGGGTGACGATAAGATTGTATCCCTCAAGAAGACCAAAGCTTTTTTTGAGCGTGTCCGTTCACAACAGAAGAAGCTTGAGATTTTTGACGATTTTTATCACGAACTGTTACACGAGACAAATCGTTCGAAACCAATTGGTATCCTCAAACAGTACCTAACGGACTTGGGCCTGTAGCTCAGCTGGGAGAGCGCCACATTCGCATTGTGGAGGTCGTGGGTTCGACTCCCATCAGGTCCAGCAGTTTAGTTTTGTACCGAGCGAGGTCGTGGCATGGGGATGATACTACGGAAGGCGAAACGGATCAGCCTAGCAATCGGGCAAATCAATCCCACGGTTGGGGATTTCGAGGGAAATGCCCGCAAAATCTGTTCGTTCCTTGAACAAGCGGAAAAGACAGGATCCGATCTCGTCGTATTTCCCGAGCTCGCCGTTTGCGGCTATCCGGTTTGGGATCTTGCGAATAAGAGCGGATTTGTTGATCGCGGTTTGAGAGCCGTGGCTCAAATTGCGAACTCGACTCGCAACAAACGTATTACCGCGATCTTTGGATTCATTGATCGGAGCGAGAAGGGAAGCAAAAAAAACCATAACTCTCTTGCGGTAGTTCGCGGTGGTCGAGTGGTCTTAAAACAAGCGAAAACGCTACTGCCTACTTACGACGTGTTTCTTGAAGAAATCTTCTTTTTACGAGCGAAGACGCATAAGACTTTCTCATTCAATGGCACCAAGGTCGGGCCTTGCATTTGTGAGGACCTTTGGGATGATGACTACGCCACCAAGCCGGGTCGTCTCCTGAAGCAAAAAGGGGCACAGGTTTTGGTGAACCTTTCAGCTTCCCCTTATTCTGATAGCGGCGTCGGGCGGCGGATCGAGGTGATTTGTCGAAAGGCCGCTGAATACGGCCTGTGGGTAATTTATGTCAACCAGGTCGGTGGGCAGGATGATCTCATTTTTGACGGGCGCAGCTGCGTAGTCGCCCCAAATGGGAAAATGACGTTTGTTGCACCGCCTTTTCAAGAAGGCTTGTTTTACACGACCATTGATCTCAATAAAAAAAGTCGGACTCTTTTCATCCAACGGTCTAAGAAGACCAGTTCCTTCGTTCGCATCAAAGAGGTTTATGACGCGCTCGTCCTCGGTCTTGCCGATTACATACGAAAAAACGGTTTTCGAAATGTGGTGGTTGGATTAAGCGGTGGAATTGATTCTGCGCTTGTGGCTGCGCTTGCGTGCGATGCGTTAGGATCCAAGTTTGTGATCGGGGCAGCACTTCCGGGGCCGTATTCGTCGAAAAGAAGCTTTGAAGATGCACGCCTGATGGCGAGAAAACTCGGTATTGAGTTTCGGGTCAAATCGATCATGTCTCAATATGAACATTTTATGAACGCGACCATAGCAGAAAAAAGGAAACGTGGCGCACCGATACGGGAGAAACGTTCCATCAGCGTCGCCATGGAGAATCTACAGGCGCGACTTCGCGGTTTACAACTCATGTACATTTCTAATGATGAAGGAGCGCTTCTTCTCACAACAGGCAACAAGTCAGAACTCGCGATGGGATACAGCACATTATATGGGGATATGTGCGGCGGGTTGTCGGTCATCGGCGATGTGTATAAAACAGATGTTTACCGGCTCGCGCGATATCGGAATTCCATTTCGCCCGTTATTCCGTTGTCCATTTTCAGTAAGGCGCCCTCTGCCGAACTGCGTCCAAATCAAAAGGACCAGGATTCGTTACCACCTTATTCAGTGTTGGACCGGATTTTGTATCACTACATCGAGAAAAATCAAAGCGCCAATGAAATCGTAAGAACACTGAGACCCAAAAGGATCACCGCTCGAACCATTCGGCGCGTCCTGACGACGGTCGATCACAATGAATATAAGCGGCGCCAGTTGCCACCGGCGCTTCGGATTACGGAAAAAGCTTGGTTTGGACGCCGAATGCCGATTACGAACGAATTTGACATTTGAAGCCGTTCAAAATTAAAGCTCCGATTTACGACTGTTTCGGTTTTGAATGACTGTGCTCGCGGTTGGTGTTCCAAAAGAGCTTAAAATCGGGGAACGTCGTGTAGGGCTCACACCAAAAGGAGTTGAATTCCTAACAAAACATTCGGTTCCAGTATTCGTTGAGAAAGAGGCAGGTCTCAAGTCCGGATTTTCCGATCACCAGTATGAAGCTGCCGGTGCGCGCATCGTGGAAGAGCGAGCAGATCTGTGGCGAAAGGCTTCGGTGATCGAGAAAGTTAAAGAACCGATGCCAGAGGAGTTCGGTTTCATACAATCCAAACACATCATTTTTACTTTCCTTCACCTTGCCTCGCCTGCATCTCGTCCGTTGATCGAAGCGCTCCTTCGCAGTGGAGCCACTGCCATTGGATATGAGATGGTCGAGGTAGGCAACGATCACCCAATTTTAAAACCCATGAGTGAAGTGGCGGGAACCTTGGCTGCATATTTTGCAGGAGTTTTAAGAAATTGCGTGGCTGTCGAGAACAATCAGATCGCGGGTCTAGAGCAGGCAAAAAGGATGATGGACGAGCTTGCGAGTCGATATCCGTCCGTACCTAAGGGTCTGAACCCAGGCCAAGTGATTGTGCTCGGTGGCGGTCACGTTGGGAGAGAAGCGGTACAGATGGCAGCGCGGATGGGAGGCAGTGTTTGTTTAAGCGAAATTTCAGATGGTCGCAGGACCTCTCTTGGCCAATACTTTGCTCGAGGAGGATTAGAGGTAAAATTTTTGGATCCTGAGGAGTGCAGTTCTTATGAAGCAGCGTTAGGTGCATGTGATGTCATGATCGCTGCTGTTCACAAGACCGGACGAAAGGCACCTCTAATCATTGATGCTCTCTTGCTCAAAAAGATTAGTAGGAAGCGGAAGAAAGTGATTCTTGACGTTTCCATTGACCAAGGAGGAAATGTTGCCGAATCTAGGTTGACCAGCTACGAAGAGCCTGTTTATCTTGATTCGATGGGGAATCTGAGATATGCAGTTGCCAATATGCCCTCACTTTGCGGGCGAGTTGCAACCGTTCTTTTAGAAGAAGCCGCGCTTAAGTATACATTTGCGTTGTCAGGCGGCTTGGAAGCAGCGGTGAAGCAATACGGCGAATTGACAGGTGCGGTGAACATTCGGGGCGGTTCGGTCGTCCACACAGCGGTGCGTGAAGCCCATCGTTTTCATTAGCCGTCACCTATTTAGTAGCTATGAAAGATATGGAAGTCTTGTATGCGCTTGTTCGTTTGCGGCAGCACACAGCTAGAATAGAGGTTGACGGTATGTCGCTTAGTGAAATAAGATAATCACAGGGCAAAGGCGGATAACACATCGGTTCACTTCTTGATAAGGCGTAAGAAATCGCGCTAAAAGGTAGTCATTTCATGCGTCTCCTTAAAAAGATCACTCAGCGTGTGGATCACTGGAGTATCGTCTTGTTGTCTGCCCCAGTGACTCACAGCGAGCGACAAATTCTTTCGGGGAAACTTCGTGAGCTGTTCCGCTTTTCCGAGCGTGATATTCAGGAAGTGATCGCGATGTCCCCGATTAGGGTCCTCGACGGTCTTTCGGCGGCGGACGCAAGCGCAATTCTGGGATACTTCCATTCTGCGGGCTCAAGTATCATTGCGACGGATGACCCAAAAGTCAAATCGAAATGTTATCGAGTGCTTTGGCCTGAGCCCCCCAACCCGTCTTTACTTCGTAACACCGTTTCCCAAGGACTTAAAAAAGAGCCAGGGGGTGAAGTGACCGTTCGTCCAGAACCGGTCGCGGGTGATTCTGGGACCGAGCCCTCAGTTCGGGAACGAAAGGATTCTGTCGACGTTGAGGACAAAAGTTTCAAAACACCGCCTGACGGAACTGGAAAATTAAGTGGACAAACGGAGCAGGTCCGAAACGCAGAGACGAATCCGGATCTACTGACCGAAAATAAAGAATTTTCTGTTGAAACGGCGGAGTCTAACTTGTTTGAATCTCCCGATCTTTTTTCCACATTTGAGCAATCTTACAAGTGGTTAGAGGAGAGATACCGGAACGTCCGTGAGCGTCTCGAACAGAAGCAGGATGAATTACTCCGCGAAAATGCGAATTGGCGCCTCAAAGCAGATGAAACGAGTCAGCACGTCATTACCCTCGAGCAGGAAAAAGAGAACCTTCTCTTATTGATGACGAACCAGAAAAGCCAGTTAGAACGTTTGGAAGCCGAGTTATTAATGATCCGCGCCGAGCGAGAGAAACATATGCAAGGTGTATCAGAAGCGGAAAAAGTGATTGAGGAGTGGAAAGAACGCGCTGAGGGCTTATCTCGGGAAGCGATGAGCCTGGAAGAGGCGAAAATCCAGTTGGCATCGTCCCTTGAGGGTAAGACATCCGAAATCGAAGATTGGCAGGCGCAGTATCATGACAGGATGCAACAAATCGAATCACTTACGGCCGGTCTCTCCAAAGAGAAAGATCGTGTCCAAGCAGTTGAAAAGGAGCGTCTGGAAGTCGAACGAAACCGCGAGGAATTAGTCGCGAAGCAGCACACTCTTGAACAAGAATTTCAGGATGTGCGTGAATCGCTGGAAAGAAAGTTGCAAGAGTTACGAACCGAGCAAGAGATACTCACAACCGAACGCAATGACCTGCAGGCTCAAAACCAAATCCTCGCTCAGGAAAAGGCAGGTCTGACGGAAAGCCTGGAAGCAATTCAAACCCGGTGCGATGAACTTAAAGTTGAACAACAGAGATATGAAACCGAGTGCCAGAACCTTCAAGCCCAGAATCACGCTCTTAAAATTGAGAAACAAAAGCTTGAAGAAACCTTAAGCGGGAGTCGAACTGACCATGAGGAGCGCCAAGCTGCTCAGGACAAAGCTCACGAGGCACTGGAAAAATCATTAGAAACCATGCACCAAGACCTGATTGTTCAAAAGACCCAAAACCAAGCTCTGACCGAAGAACGCAACCGTTTTCTTGAGTCTCAAGACCAGTTGGAAGTTACACTCAAAGCCCGCGAGGAAGCACTTCAA
>MHFT01000014.1 GCA_001804315.1 Omnitrophica bacterium RIFCSPLOWO2_12_FULL_50_11 | reverse complement strand
CCAGAAGCGCTGTCTCCAAGAGAGGTGTTAGGCGGCACGCTCTTTTCTTTTGTTGCGCCGGAGATCGATACGGTCATGATCGCGGGGGATTTTAATCGTTGGGTCGCCGAACCCATGACGCTCATGAACAGAGAAACTGGTCTGTGGCAGAAGGTGATCGTGATTTCTGCTGGTACGCATCATTACAAATTTTTAGTCAATAACACGTGGCAAACGGATCCACTCAATCCAAAACGAGAGCCTAATCTTTACGGAGGTTTCGATTCAGTCATTACCATTACCGATTCACCACCCGTTCATGAGCACCGAGAAGAAACTGACACGAGGACTTCCTGAGATTTCACCGCTTTTTTGCGGCCATCGAAAATCCATTTCCAAGAACGGAACCGATCGAGAGCAGAACCGCAAGCATTCGATCAATGGGACAGGAGATGAAGCGCCTCCCAGCTTCGTCTGTGCTTCCATGATCCCATTCAGTACGCAATTCCGACCACCGGATGTGGTTGGGCTCATGGAGCATCTTACAACCACATTTGATCAGATTTTCTACGTTACCGTCGCTCCCAGCCAGTCGCGGTACGAAGCACTTGCCCAAGTGATGTTTCTCCCGGCATGGAGCGAAGTCTCGTCTCGCTCGGACATGTACCTTCAGACGATCAACGAGCGGTTCGTCTTCGGTTATATGTCCGCCACTGCGTTCCAAAGCATTATCCATCCCGCCCTTATGGTTCAAGCCGCCCGTGGCCTCCAGCTTCTGAAGAAATCGCTCGTCCTTGTCGACCAATCTTCTGCCGAGGTTTCCCAGCATCACCAAGACCGGTTACATCTTCTGGACCACTGTGTGCTGGTGGTTGAAGCCGACGCTAACAACTTAACCGAGGCTTACGAATGGCTGCGCGTTTCGGCTCCGGAACATCCAGGGTCCCTTTATTCCCTCCTTTTGGTCGGACGAGGGGCGGGAGCTCTGTGGGAATTTATTTACGAACGATTTCATGAAATGGCGACAAGGTTTTTGGACCGCGAGCTGGGATTTTTGGGTTGGATCGAAAATGGTGCCACGAACGTGTATTCTGATTTCCTATTGGCAGAAGCTCAGGGGAGAGCGCAGCACGCGACGAAAAGGAAACTTTTCGACGCGCTCTCGCGCTCGTTCACGACAAATGATCACGTACGAAATTGCCAAGCAATCACCTAATTTCTGCGAACTGGCAGACGTTGCGATCGATGTGGCAAAGCATTTGTATCCGGAGGGAAAGCTGCTCGATTCAAAGAACGGCTCTGACTTTTGTCAGATCATTTTAACAGATCGAGAAACATTGACCGGGTTTGAACTGTTCGCGCAGCCGGTCGAGGAAGATGAATTTGAACGAGTATTGAGAGTCGGGGCCGAGCTTGAAGCGAAACGCAAGGAGCAAGTCGACCCTTCCCTTACAGAAATTAGCCTTTGTTTGGTCGCACACAATTTTTCAGATGCGTTTCTCGAACGCGCTCGGTCGGGCTTTTTTCACGTTCGTTTATTTCAGTGGTCTTGGCTCAGCTCGCATCGAAGCGAGGCGCTCTTGCTCGAGGAGGTTCGCAGCACTATGTGTGACGCCCAAGCGGATATCTCTTCCTGGGCTTGTATCGACGGTTCCAAGCCGGAGCTCAGCACACAGGAGTTAATTGCCATGGCCCGTTTCGGTATCGAACTGCGAGATCGTCGTGCCCAGCTCATTTCGGGGTCGGGCACCTGTGCCTGATTCCATCCACTTCTTGAGAACCTTTCCCGTTTATGCTAAAGTTCATTCTCCCTATGGTTCAAGATCTCGATCTTCTAAAACAAATTCAAGAGTGGGATAAGGAGATCTATGCGATTCAAGACATGATGGAAGCGCTTCCTGCACAGTTAGAGTCAGCAAGAGACGAAGTTGAAGGACAGCGCGAGCGTTTCGAAAAGTGTCAGGAGGATTTGAAGAACTTCCAGTTGAAGCAAAAGGAAAAAGAAATGGAACTTCAAACGAAGGAAGAGAACGTCAGGAAATACGAATCGCAACTGTTGCAGGTCAAGACGAACAAAGAATACGGCTCACTTCAAGCAGAAATTAAATCCTTGAAGGCAGATAATTCCATTCTCGAGGAACGAATCATTGAACTCATTGATCATGTGGAGATATTGGAGAGAAAAACACGTGAAGAAAAAAAAGAGCTGGAAATCAAAGAAGAAGCGCTCGAGCAGAAGACAAGAGAAGTTGAGGAGCAAACCAGATCCATGAGTGCCAAAATCGAATCACTCGCCCGTCAAAAAAACGAAAAAATAAAAGAAGTCAATCAAGAAATAGCTGCCCTCTATGAGCAGGTAGTTCGAAATAAGCGTGGCGTGGCACTCGTGCAAGTTCAGGGTGAAACTTGCCCCGCCTGTCAAATGCAGCTTCGACCCCAGATGCTGAACGAATTGAAGCTCAAGGAAAAAATCGTAATCTGCGAAAACTGTTCGCGGCTGCTGTACGAATAAAAGAAATTCCCTCCCGATCTAACCACACAAGATGTAGTATCTTTTTCCTACGAAGCCCCATTTCTTAGCGGCACGAATTTTTTCTATCCATGCGCTTGACAAGTATTTGTAGCGTTGTGTATACTTTGTGCATTAAAGTGGCTCGAAGTGGGGCGCAGTGGAGAACCTGTAAATGTTCTACGGTCAATACGAACACGCACTTGATGCCAAAGATCGAGTGATCATCCCTGCCAAGTTCCGTGAAATTTTCAAGGAACACTATGCTGAAAAGTTTTACATCACACGTGGACTCGATCGGTGCTTGTTTGTATTCACCGAGGAAGTATGGAAAGCGCAGGAACGTCGCTTTCGCGACACACCCTTCACGCATGAGCAATCTCGAAAGTTCAACCGGCTTTATTTCTCCGGCGCATGCGAGGTGCTTTGCGACAAGCAGGGAAGAATCTTAGTCCCGAGTTTTTTAAAGCAATACGCAGACATTAAGGAAAATGTAGCGATCATTGGTGTTTCTGATCGGATTGAAATTTGGGCGAAAGAGAAATGGGATCAATTCTTCAAGGAAAATTTGGACTCATTTGAGTCATTAGCTGAGAAGCTCATTGAACCGAAACAAAGCTAATGGTTCGACTTCCGCCACGAATCTTGCCGCCACAAGACGCTGGCGGCCCGCCGCCGTTTTCTGGCGGGGCGGATCGCCCACCACAGTACTGAGCGAAGGCACAAAATCAAATGAGTCGAAGTACGAGGAGGAGCTATGAAGCATCACGAATCTAGGAACGGCAAGAAATCGGTCAATGTGGTTCGTTGTCCCGGTAACCTGGATGCGTCACAAATGGTTCAGATGAAATCGCGTTTCCGCCGCTTCACAAATCAAAAACACAGATTCTTTCTGATCGATTTGTCAAAAGCCCGCCATGTCGAATTGGCAGGCCTTGGGATTTTGGTCGACGGGATTCGCCGCATGCGGTCCTTAAAGGGAGACATCCGGCTCTTCAGTCTTCAACCCGAAGTGCTTGAGACGCTTCGGATGATCGGGCTTACACAAGTCATTTCGACATTTCAAAATGAGGAGGAGGCTCGCAGGAGCGTTCAGATTGCATAAGCCGGTTCTCCTCGATGATGTTCTTTCCCAACTCAAACTTCGGCCAGGTCACGTGGTGGTAGACGCTACCGTGGGAAGTGGTGGCCATGCGCAGGCGATTTTGGAACGCATTCAACCAGGCGGGTATTTGGTTGCGATTGATCAGGATCAAGAAGCGCTCACGCGGGCTCAAGAACGCTTGAAATCTGTGGGCGGACCATACATTCTCAAGCATTCAAACTTTACTCGTCTGGATGAAATTTTAACTTCCCTCAACTTGAGTCAAGTCAATGCTGTTTTTCTGGATATCGGCTTTTCAAGCGATCAATTGGAAGATTCGAACCGAGGTTTTAGTTTTTTACGTGACGGTCCGCTCGATATGCGGATGGACCAAACAGCGGCCATCAAAACGGCAGCAGATATTGTGAACAAAGCTCGGGAGAGGGAATTGGCGACGATCTTCAGCGAATTTGGCGAGGAGCGGCACGCAAAACGCATGGCCCATAGAATCGCTCAAGACCGCGAAAAGAAACCGATACACACAACAGGCGAACTGAAGGAGTTAATTGAAGAAGTGGCAGCACCGTCTCGGCGGTTTGGCCGGATTCACCCGGCGACACGTATTTTTCAGGCGTTGCGCATTGCAGTGAATCGTGAGCTCGAAGCTTTAGAGCAAGTTTTGCCCCAAGCGTTTGAACGGCTTCTCAGCGGCGGCAAACTTGCCGTGATTAGTTTTCATTCTTTAGAGGATCGATTGGTAAAACACTTTTTTCTGAAGCAAAAGTACAACGGACGCGGCAAAATCTTAACCAGGAAGCCGATCCGTCCTAGCGCAATGGAAGTTGAGGAGAATCCGAGGGCAAGATCGGCGAAATTGAGGGTGATCGAACGAGTCTTATGATGAAATCATCCAGTTGGACGTTCATTGTTTTAATTTTAACCACGTTATTACTCGTTGCGTACGTTCACGAACATATTTCCATTTATCGAACCTCGTATGCCATCGAGTCAAAAGAACGCGAACGCGCGCGCTTGAATGAGGAATACAAACTTGCCAAATATGCGGTTTCACGACTTCGTTCTCCTGATTTGCTCAGCCAGCGTTTGCAAGAGACTTCCCTGAACCTCACCATCCCTCAAGAGCACGAGGTGATCAAGTTGTTAAGGGCGAAAACGTTGTCGCCGCGGATCGAACATGCTGGCCCGGTACGGGTTGCTTTTTTACCGTTGCTTCAGTTTATCAAAGAAGCGCAAGCCAAAACTTCAAACGACAGTTAAACATTGCAGACGGAGCAGGATTTCCTCGCTTTGGCATGATATCTCGTGTTTCTAGGAAACGATTCTCTCTTGTCAATTTCGCGGTCATCCCCTTATTTCCGCTGATCCTCTACCAAATTGTTCGCCTCACAGTCCAAAATCAGGATTTCCTGGTAGAGCAGGCTAAGCGTCAACATAACCTGTTGATTCAAATAGAACCAGAACGCGGTGCGATCTTAGACCGGAACTTCAAAGAATTGGCGACGAACTTGAACGTACCTTCGATTTATGCTGTGCCCCGGGAAATTAAGGAAAAGGAGCGAGCCAAGCTGGTGAACCAATTGACGGGGATTTTGAATTTGCCGCCGGTTTTTTTGGACGAGCGATTCAGTCGCGCAAAGGATTTCGTTTGGCTCAAGCGGCGCGCTTCCTTTACCGAGGCGGACGAGATCCGTGAGATGGGCAGTCGGAATATTGGTATTCAATATGAACCTAAGCGGTTCTACCCGAACGGCAAGATGCTTTCGAATACCATTGGTTTTTGTGATGTCGACAATGTAGGGTTAGAAGGATTAGAACTCGTGTATCAGGATCACTTGAAAGGCAGGCTCGGTTTCCGGCGTACGAAACGAGATGCCCGCGGCCGTGAAATCGTGGCCTTGGAAGAAGAGTTAGTACCTGCGGTAGACGGTTCGGATCTTGTTCTCACAATTGATCAGTACATTCAGCATGTGACGGAACAAGCGCTCGATCGCGCTTTTGAACGGTGGCAGGCGAAAGGTGCCGTTGCAGTCGTCATGAATCCCAAGACCGGCGAGATTCTCGCTCTCTCGTCTCGGCCGTCGTTCGATCTCAACGAGTTGATGGAATCACAAGCAGGTGACCGCCGGAATCGGGCGATTACGGATATGTTCGAACCAGGATCGGTGTTCAAAATTGTCACAATCGCTGCAGCGCTCAATGAAGGCAAGGTCACACTTCAAGATCGGATTAATTGTGAACAGGGTGAGTGGCGCGCTAGGCGAAGCCGTGTCGTTCACGATGTTCATCCGTATGGCGAATTAATGGTTGCGGATGTTCTGATTCATTCGAGCAACATCGGCACGGTCAAAATCGCAATGCGGTTGGGCGAGCAGAAGTTTTACCAGTACATTAGAAAATTTGGCTTTGGTGAAAAGACCGGAATCGATTTTCCCGGCGAGGCGGCTGGCATTCTAAGACCGGTGGGCCAATGGTCCAAATTTTCAATCACGTCCATTCCATACGGACAGGAAGTTGCCGCGACCGCCATTCAAATGCTCCGGGCTATTTCTGTGTTCGCCAATGGCGGGCGGCTGGTTCGACCCTACCTTTTACGCGAAGTTCGCGATCGACAAGATGTCGTCCTGTTGAAAAACAGACCCCACGTATCAGAACCCATCTTAGAGCCTGACGTCGTTCAGTCAATGGGTGAGCTCCTCGAACACGCGGTGAGTGAAGGCACTGGAAAAAAGGCAATCATAGATGGGATTCGCGTCGCGGGCAAGACGGGCACGGCGCAGAAACTCGAACCCGATGGACGGTATTCGCACCGACACTTTGTCGGTTCCTTTATTGGGTACGCCCCTGCTGACGATCCGCTGTTGGCGATGATGGTTGCCATTGACGATCCTAAACCGTCTTATTATGGGGGAACGGTAGCAGCGCCGGTTTTTCAGGAAGTCATCGAGCGCAGTCTTCTTTACCTCGGTCGGGTTCCTCGTGAAGGTGGAACCGGCAGGATCAAGAAGGTTTTCGTTCGGGCTAGCGGCTCAGAGCCGCAGCTTCCAAAAAGTCCACCACGTGACTTTCAAGGTGCTTCCCTTCAAGTTCGGTAATCTCGGGGATACCGGCTGGGCTTGTCACGTTGATTTCCACGAGATACCCGTCAATCACATCGAGCCCCACGAAATAAAGGCCGTCTCGTAGCAATTGGGGGCGAAGGGAACGGATGAGGTGGTGTTCACGCGGCGTCAACGAAGCGCGTGCTGTGCGTCCGCCTAAAGACAAATTCGATCGAAACTCACCGCGTTTTGGGATCCGTCTGAACTGTCCAAGTGGTTTTCCATTGAGCAAAAGGATCCTTTTGTCACCCTTCGTCACGTTTTCTTTTAAGAACTTTTGCGCCATGATCCATTTAGTGCCCATCGAGGTCGCTTGACTCAGGATTCGGGTTCTGTATTTCGAATTCTGAGGCAGCAGGTAAATGCCAGCTCCTCCTTTTTGATCAAGAGGTTTCAGGATGAGATCGAAGCTTTTTTCCTTCTGAAAACGTTCGATCTCAAACGGGTTCTTCGAAACAATCGTGGGAGGGATCCATCGTGCGAATTCAAAGATGTAAAGCTTTTCGTTGGCTTTCCTGAGGCCTCGTGGCGAATTGATTACGAATACTTCGGGTTCTAAAAACTCAAGCATTTGCGTGAGATAAAGGTAGGAGAGATCAAAGGGTGGGTCCTTTCGATTGAAGACGACGTCGAGCTTTTTGAGATCAAACATTTTTTCTGAGAGAACTTGGACGCCGTTGGCAAGCGAGGCGTTCACAAGGCGCACATGCGCATGTAAGTTCTGGTTCCGAAAGAAGAGTTGATGAGGCTCGAAGTAATAAATGCGATGCCCCCGTTTTTGCGCTTCCTCCATGATGGAAATAGACGTGTCTTCGGCATAGAACAATTTCTCCACAGGGTCCATCACAAACCCAATGTTGAGTGTCTTTTGGCCTTTCGGATTGTGTTTCATAATTTGTTGGGTTATGATGCTTACGATTATACAAGAAAAGAATAATCGATGAGTACTTACTTAGGTGTGACTGTACGGCCGGAACGAATCGGATCCATTCAGGACCTGCGGGACTACTTTCAAAAATATGCTAAACCGGAAGGAACTGAACGGATCGGGATCGAGTGTGAGCTATTTGGTGTCCATCGGGAAACGGGTGAGGCGCTTCCGTATTCAGGTGTGATCGGGATCGAAGCCGTTTTGAATAAGTTGGCATCTGAGTTTGGCTATGAAGGGATCCACGAAAAGGGGCACACCATTGGACTCAAAAAAGGAAATACGATCATTTCCTTGGAGCCCGGCGGTCAGATTGAACTGAGTGCGGAGCCCATTTCTAATCTTCATCAAGCGAAAGCCCAGCTGGATGAATTTTTCTTTCATCTCCGCACGGTGGCTCATTTTCTTGGCCCGATTGCTTGGCTCGGTTCTGGGATTCATCCTTTCTCTCCGCTCAACCGAATCCCGTGGGTGCCCAAACAACGGTATCAGATCATGGCGCGATATTTGGCGCGTCGAGGGCGGAAGGCGCATGATATGATGAAACGCACTGCGACGAATCAGATCAACTTTGACTATCATAGCGAAGAAGATGCGATTGAAAAGATGCGGCTCGTTTTGGTCGTGACTCCGATTGCTGCGGCGATGTTTGCCAATAGTTCGCTTTCGCAGGGTAAACTCAGCGGCTATCTTACGGAGCGCTTGTACATTTGGCAGAACACGGATCCCGATCGATGTGGTTTGATTTTGAATATGATTTGCGAAAATTGTAAGTTTGAGGATTATCTGAATTATGTTTTGGATGTGCCGATGATGTTCATCGTGCGAGGTGCGAAGTGGATCGTGACTCGAAATTTGACCTTCCGGAAATTCATCCAGAACGGCTATCAAGGAATACGCCCGACAGAGTCTGATTTTGAGTTGCATCTCAGTACCATTTTTACCGATGCTCGTTTTAAGCAGTACTTAGAAATTAGAGGTATGGATGGGCAAAGGAGCCACTTGATCTCATCTGTCTACGCTTTTTGGAAGGGGATTCTCTATGATGGGGAAGCAAGAAGGGCAGCAAAACACCTGGTCCAGCGTTTTCGGGAAAAAGACATTCGGAATCTCCATCAACAAGTGGAACGGCTTGGTTTGCGAGCTCGAATTCGAGGCGAGCGAGTTCTTGAACTGGCACGTGAGCTGGTTCGAATTAGCGAAAAAGGTTTAAAGGCCCAACGCCACTTGAATGAACAAGAAGAAGACGAGAGAATTTACCTCCTTCCGCTTAAGGAGGAAGTCTTGAAGACGGCGCGGACTCCTGCCGAACAGGTCGCTCACCTCTGGCAAGAATCATTCAAACGCGACCGACGTGCGGTGATTGATTACATGGCAATTTGAGTGTGTAAGCACTAAACAGGCACCTCCTTTCCCGGTCAAATCTCAAGCACATGCTCGCTTTAAAAAGAGTGAGAATACGGACCATCGTCGTTTAAACGCTCTTCAATGAAGCCTATTGAATTCAATATAATACCCAATTTCAGCTTGTGTCCTTGTGTACCACAAGGCGTCGTGCAAGGCTTGCGGCAGCGGGACTGTCCCCAGATGACCGCAGTGAACTTTTCGGGGCGTCCTTCGACGCTGCGTCCTTAGCGGCACAGCTTCGGAGGGACAGCCCGTTCCTTTTCCGCCAAAAAGCGTGGCGGACTCGGCCACAAAGCTTTTTGGACGGACTCGCCAAGCTTTGTGGCGAGGAAGCAGAGTGCTTCCTTGAAGGAAGGTATTGCAGTATCGGGGCGTAGCTTAGCTTGGTAGAGCGCACGGTTCGGGACCGTGAGGTCGGCAGTTCGAATCTGCCCGCCCCGATTTCTTAAGTCCACTAGCTTGGGGTTCCAAAGTTGGTGTAAATGAGTCAAGTTTTTTAGTTTAAGAATTGAGCTTGTTTTGTCCATTGGTTAATCGTTTGGTTGAAAATTTCAAATTGCCGGCGAAGCGGGCCGTGATGGACCAACGAATCGGCCATCAAGTCCGAAAGGCCTGGGCGCAAGAGCCGGTTGTAAGCTTGCGTCATAAAAAGAGCGGAACGCAACCCGAAGT
>MHFT01000013.1 GCA_001804315.1 Omnitrophica bacterium RIFCSPLOWO2_12_FULL_50_11 | reverse complement strand
ATCGTGAACGCCGCCCGCGAGGGCCGTTGCTGTAACAAACGTTGAATCCGCCGTGTATACCGTCGAAGCACCACCCCTACGCGTAAAGGAAGTGACCGGTCCATACGGCTGGACCACGCCTGGCTGCTTCAGGTGGTAGGCCACCCATTCCATCGCTCTCGGATCAATCAAGGCAGCAAGTGCAGTACCATAAATCGTCGCCTGGTGTTGACTATGTATTCCACCAAGTGTCTGGCCCCCTCTTTTCTTCGCCGCGACGTCAATACCGCCTTGGGTATATTTCCCGTCCCACCCATATTCGGTCGCGACGAAACCTGCCATGTTATTTTCTAGAGCATGTTCTGCATGAAGGTAAAGATAATTACGATAAAGCGGCGCGAGTTTCGACTTCATGATGAGCTTGCCGTTATAGACCAAGTCCCAGAGCTCATGAAATGAGAAAATATAGCCTTGGGGCACATCAATCACACGGCCGTCGGGCAACTTGTATTCAAATGTTTGATTGGTAAAATGAAGCCAGTCGTCGTACTTAATAATGCCTGCCCACAACGCATATTCCATAGGAATCGCCCATTCAGTCCAGAGACTCAGGTGCCCTGGCTTCCCCGTACCTCGATTTTGATCGAGGTTCCACTCGGCCCAAAGGAGGCCGCTCGTAGGCTCAATCATTTTTTCGTAATGTTGGTTATTAAGAATCTCGAGGGCAAGATCACGCACCTTACGCTCAAGTGTTCCTTCGGGCGCATTCCAGTAATAGCCGGCGATCGCAGCTAACGCCATAGTTGCCTGACCGTTGTCAAGGGACGGAACCATTCGGCGGCCGGCATATGGACCAATTTTTGGTAAACCAGCGTCCTGCCACTCCATCCATGGGAAAAGACCAAATTGGGTGTCAGTACCCTCGCCCCGTTTCTGAAGATCGAGCAGCATCGTTAACAGCTCACGCATCTTGGTTAAGGCTTCTTCCTTGCTGATCTCTGCTCCCTGCAACATGGGATGGCCTTGCGCTGCCTTTAAGAGGAAAGGCAAATAAGCGCCGATCTTTGACGGTGCGGAATAATTGACCGGATTGCCAATGATACGACCAGTGGCAGGGTTGATATTGAAATGATCCTGCGGCATTCCGGAAAGCTGATGGACAACGTAATTGGAATCAATAGAAGCGCCTAATCCGGAAAATGCTTTTTGAATCGTTCGAATCTCTTCAGGACTGACTTTGTATTCATCCGCCAGTTTCTGAATGTCAGCAAGATCAGGAGCTTCAACTTGTGTAGGTGGCGCTTCTGCTGGCTGAGACGGTTTTTCATCTTTTGGAGGAGCAGGTTGTGTGGGAACAGGTTCTGGCTTTGCTGCTGCTTCTTCACTTGGCTTCTCAATGCGCCGCAACCTGCCTCGATCAACCAACGATTCAAGCGCTTCGTCGCTCAACCCACCTGGGAACTGAAACCAGGGCCAATAACCTTCAAACCAAAGGCTGTCCCAGACTTCATAGCCATAGGGGGCTTTCTCTCGCGGCTGTTTGAGATAAAGCTCGATAAAGTCTTTTACTGGTTTGCTGCTCCCCGTTTCTTTAAAATCTTGCAGCCCTTTATCATACGCCGCGACTAATTCAGCCTCGGTAAGCGGACGTTCCGCGGCCTCAGGAAATTTTTCTTGTGGTGTCGGTGCTTGTTCTACGGCCTCGGCAGGTTGAGCGGACGGGACTGCGAGTTCCTGTTCTGCTGGAGGTCCGCGTTCCTGTGCTGGAGGCTGTTCAAGAGCTTTGGGCTTTTTTACTGCGGGCGGCGGTATCACGGGGCCGGTTTCACGTGGTCTTTCGACAGCTGCCGGCGCTTGAACCTGCTCCACCGGTGCTTCCTTTGTCCCCCACCGTCCGATGAGAATACCTCCTGCAATCCCAATAGCGCCCAAACCCAGCGCCAGCGTCCATCGAATGCCTTCTTTGCCCCGCACTTCGGAGCGGGGGGAAAAGAGGTCGAAGGCCGAAGGTGGAAGGCCGATGGAAGAAGGACGAGAAACAACTGAAGGGACTTGATCAAACGCTGCCAGAGTTTCAACTCCTCCAATTGATACTGCATTCAGGTTTTTTCCTTTCTTTCTTCCCTCTCCTTCCGCCTTCTGCCTTCGGCCTTCCGCCTGTCTTCCAGTCCGCACTTCGGGGCGACTTACCGGTTGACTGCTCAACGTGATGTCTTCGATGGTGAAGAGGCCCTCTTGATTTACTCCGGCGGCGAAGGATTCTACGACAATGGTAAACTGTAAGACGGGTTCGCCCAGACTGGCGGCAGGCGTGATGTCGATTTGAATCGTGGCATTGTCGACTAATGGGTCCCGCGTATAAATCCCGGCACCAATGACGTCTCCTCCCTGATCGCCTTTTTTGAATTCCACCTTGAATTTATCCGGATATTTGCCATCTTTACCCAGTTTGATCCTTGCAGAACGATAACCTGAAATATCAAGAGGGGGGTAAACATTGCCCCAAAAGCCGCCGTATTGATTTTGACCGTCCAAATTGTACCCGAATCGAATACTCCTTCCCCTTTTGACCGTCATAAAACTTGGATAATCACGGACTTGTGTAAAAGTCCCGTTGCCGCCGATCTTACCGATTAAGTTTATATCCGGTTTCTGTTGAACCGGTTGCTCTTTGGATGGTTTGGGAGCAGGATGGGCCTTGTCAAATTCCTCGAACTGATCCACAACCGTTTGATACCAAGGGGCTTGAGAAACAATATATTGAAGAATGGGGTAGTTAAGGGCTTCCACAATCAGGGCTTGATTCATAAAAATGCGCTTCTCATTATTGGCGCGTCCTGTCTTGGGATCGAGAGAATCCACAGGCCCCCAGTTTTGGACGTAGCCGCCACCCTGTGCGGCTAGCTTCATCGTATTCTCAAAATTCTGAACTGCTTGGGGCAGTCTTGTGGAAAGGGCAAGGGCAGAACCGACTGGAACAAACACATCGGGATTGCTGATTCCAAACGGGGCGTACTGGTCTGGATCAACTCCAGTGCCTGGCGCCGTCACATAAATCTGATGCCCAAGCTGACGCCCTGTATGGACAGCGATCTGAAAATAATCGCGATTGCTTAAGCCCAAAGAATTTGGGGCGACTGTCTGGAAATTAACAAATTGAGACAGTTCATACTCTGTCCAAGCAGAAAGCACGCCATCCCCTCGGCCAACCGCAAGATTCCGTCTGCCGGCTGGAAGACTGATCCAGTTAAAACTCATGCCATCCCAAACCAATTTACCTTGCCGAAGCCGCTCCGCGAGCGGCAATCGAGGACCTCCGAGCAACTCCAAAATGGGTACGAAATCGCGGGCCTCCGTATGTTTATTATCTACAGTGCCCGGCACCAGGATCAGACGACCGGTCTCGGGCACGACAACGATTTGACGATGGAGCTTGTTTTCGGCATCAATAAAGGGCCGGTACGTCGTTTTGGCAAGCAAGCGCTCCGCAATTTTCACAATTTCAGGATTCTCAAGCCCAGGGATGATGCCGCCTCGAAATACAGCCGCTACGATTTTTAGCCTCAGATGAGTCAGCATCATGTCGTAGGAGGCAAAGATGTGTCCGGTGACGTCCGGTAGTTCATTGGTCGCTCTAAGCTCAGGAAAGTAAGAGTTTCCTTGGAGCTGGGTTGTTTCCGAAATGATGCCGGTAGGTTCGCCGTTTACTTTGAGACCGTCTCGTTCCACAATCCTTTCAAAAATTTGAAGCGAATTTAAAATCCGGCTGGTTACGGCACGCGGATTGGACAGTGATCCGTTAGGACCGATGGGATACTCCGGATGATTTGCGGCCGCCAAGATGTCGGTTGTCCACGCAAAGCCAATGTCCGCGGATTTCATCCAGCCGGCGCCGGGCACAGAAGCGCCGGGAGTTTGGTTGTACGGCAAACCGCTCGGAGCACGCAGTGCGATAATCCCTGTCATTGTGTCTCGGTAGGTCTTAGCAATCACAGGCCGCGCCAACAAGGGATTTTTCGGTAAGGCGCGTACTTGTCTGGGCGGCGTCCGCGGTGTTTCAGGCTTTTGAGTCGCAGGTGGCTCGGTTTGGCTTGGCGGCGTGGCCCGTGGCCCAACCGGCGTTTGTGTTTTTTCTGGCCGAGCAGGTTTCTGAGGCGGAACCTGGGCTCCCTTCAGCACTTGGGTAAGCTGCGCGGCAATGATTTCAGTCCCTTTGATAACGTCACCTACACCTAACGGACGAAGCAGTACTGAGATCGTATCAAAGTCAAGTGGCTTCCCGTCTTCACCAACCAAATTGATCCGACCAACTGCCCATTTCTTACCTTGAGGAGCTACACCGGAAACATCTTCGGTAAAGACGACAGCATCGCCCAATTTCGCTTCGACCTCTGCTTGCTTTGCCGGACCTTGTAGTCCGAGAAGTAAGACATAATGGGCGCCTTTCACTAACCCACTTGGTTTATACCAAATGCCGGCCGTGCCTCCGGTCACGTCATATTGAAGTTGAACGACAGAGTCACCAGTACCAAGCTTTTGTTTTCTTTCCGTGCCCGTGCCGCCCATCGTGACAGTCCCCAACGGCCCGTCGGCCAAGTTGATCTTTACTGCAGCTTGAGGCTTTGGCGCCTCGCGCGGTTTCGTTTCCTCAGGTTTCGTTTGAGGAGCAGTTTCGGCGGCGCTTTGAACAGGTTTTGCCGGCGCTTGCTCAGTCAGACCCACGAACTCTTTTACTGATTCACGTTCAACCACAAAGGGAGGATCGTTAGAAGAAAGCGGCACACCTTCTCTAACCTGATCGCGTAACTCACGTAAAAGCTCCCCGTAACTTCGCGGATATTCTTCAAACCACTTGCCTGCTTCTGGTTCTTCAACGCCTGGCTTAAAATTGGTGTAGTATTTCGCAAAATGGATATCGTAGCGATATGAAATACGATAAATGAAACTGGCCACTCGTTCAACAGAACCCGTCAAAGCCGCTTTTTCATACATCGCTTCCAGTTGCTCATAAGTCAAGCTGACGGTTTGCGATTCCTGAACGGTTGGAGGTGTGATTACTTGAGGTCTGGCTGACTCGGCAGGCTGCGATTGATCCGGTGCTGTGACAGGGGATGGAGGTCCGCGTTCTTGAGTGGGAGGTGCTTCAACTTGTTTTGGTTCTTTTATCGCGGGCGGTATCACGGGGCCAGTTTCATCCGGTCTTTTGACAGCTGCCGGCGCTTGAACCTGCTCCACCGGTGCTTCCTTTGTCCACCACCGTCCGACGAGAATACCTCCTACAATCCCAATGATGCCCACACCCGGCGCCAGCGTCCATCGAATGCCTTCTTTACCCCGCGCTTCGGAGCGGGGAAAATCCGTTCTAATCGGTGCAGCATTTGCAAGTAAGTTCGGGCGAGTCTCACTTGACGCAGTCATCCCGTCGTCATTGCGAGGCAGCGTACCAGGCGCCGCCGAAGCAGTCTCGGAATAGGTCTTAGATTGCTTCGGCCATCGTTTGGCATGCTGGCCTCGCAATGACGACTGCATAAAGCTGTCACGTAAGTGGACACGTTGGTTAGCTCTTCCTTCAGTTTCTTCCACCTTCTGCCTTCCACCTTCCCCCTGCTCTTTTTCCCGCACCTCAGCGCGCAAGCCGAATAAATCAGGCCAGGGATTGTCTGTTGCGTAGACCGTATCGAGAACAAGATTCACATTGCGGTTGCCGTCGCGGAGAACCAAAACGACTTCCTTAATGTTAACTAGGTCGCGGCCGACATCGATCACCAGAGTCGACACGTCACCGCCGGTGCTTGGCATCGTAAACGGCACCTTCTGAACGATTTGCAAACTTGGCACCTTGAATTCAACGTCGCCGGTCACAGTGTCGCCCGATGAGATATAAGGAATGACAAGAAACTCATCCACAAAATCCCGCGTGCGATTCATCACAATCGCTGTGGCGCTGTAGCCGCGTACTTGGGTATCCCGCCATTCATAATCCCTCGTGCCCGGCAAATCCGGATGGTTGATGAAACGTCCGGTCCCGTCATTAAAGGTAAGGACATTCGCCCCAGTAAATAGATCTGTCTTCACCGCCTTGGTCGGATGGGCCTCGCCATAAAGCGCAAAAAGATCATCGAGTGCCTGCCATTCTTTCTCAAGATAAAGTTTTGCATCCTCTGGCCCTAACCCAATGCCGGCTATTTCGGCCTGAAGGAGATTGAAGGCGTTCTGTTGGCGGATGATTTGGCCGCTTGCGACATCACGGCCTTCCCAAGGCCCGTGCTCCGTGAAAAGTTCGGGATGCGTTGTCCAAACATTATTCAGGAGCGCCTCAACGCCCAAATCCTCTTCGGTCCTGTCATCCACTTGTTTCATCGTAAGGAGGGTATAAACCGGCTGGGTGATCACAAGCGGATCAATGGTTTCCGCAATCGCCTGAACACCGCTCTTACCCTCGTAACCCCGCAAGGTCCAGCCTGCGTTGGGAGGTGCATCCAAACCTCGGCGGCGTGTGAACGCCACAAAAATTTTTGTGGCGTTCACAAGCGACTGGAAAAGAATAGGATTGTCAAACTCGGGAGCGCCAGTGGCCGGAACGTAGACTTGGAAGGGCGCGCCGTCGAAGGGAGCAAAGGTGGGAAGTCGCTCGCCGCCTTGAGTTGTATAAGTCCTCGCGACTTGGGTGAGGCCTGTGTAAACTGTTGCGGGAATATTAATGCCTGGAACATTCTTGGCTAAGGCATAGACGAAGGCAGCGCCTTGCCGGGCTTCCTGATAAAGGCGGTCCAGCCGTGCATTGGAGCCGTCGATGAATGTCCTGGTGGTGGGATCATAACCACGATATAAGAGGCCGTCGGGTCCAACAAGAAATTCAAATCCCTTGAGCATTTCGGTGATGACGAAACGTAAGTCTTGGAGAATAGAATTCACGCTGTCAAGGCGCCGCCGGTAAAGATCTTTCTCGGGTCCGGCGGGAAGTTGGGCAATCTTGGTTTGGAAAGCTTGCCGAGCCCTCAAGAAAGCGCCTCCTGTAGCAACAAAGTACTGAATGGCCACCAAATTATCCAGTGTGGCGACCCGCCGTTCAAAGAGGTTCGCAAGATTCGGACGCCACCGGCCATCCCGAAAAGACGACCAGGGGAGCAACCCACGATAAGAGCCCTTACTTATGTCGAGGGGGCCGCCCGTCAGAAACGTTCGAAGTTGGCGAAACAATCGGTTATCCCCATCAATTGCTTGATCGACATTCGTATGAGGGGGTCGAAGATCGCTCGGTACAATGAGACCTGTGCGATAGGCATTGGCAGCGACAACGGCCGGCTGGGTATAACCGGTTTGATTCCAACCGTCGTAAGGAAAATTAGCGGTAGGTTCAACACGGCCAAATCGCGGATCAAAAAACCCCTCAATATTATTAATGTATTGGTCCACGATCGTGGTTGCCGGTCCCACCACAGCTCCAATGTCCTTTCCATCCGTGGCCCTGCGGGCCAAAAGGCCGTTGGGATCCGGAACAAACGTCTCCGTATCCACAAAAAGCCGGGTCGGATCGACTCCAAAATCCACATTCGTGAGCACAGAGGGCGGGCGGACTGGATGTTGAACAGCTTTTTTTGCCGTAAAGACACTATGGGTAACTTGTACTTTTGGATTTCGATGGCTTGACTCAAAAGCAACTCCTGAAACGAAGACAGAATCCGAGACTTGAGTCCCTTTACCTTGATCCTGAAGCCCGATCACACTCAAGTCTTGCGGGCCGTAAGCTGTAACGTGAGATACGCTGACAGCTTCTGCGTACGGCCCAATGCGGATCAAAGCGTGCGGATAAGCAGATCCGCGGTATTTGGCCGGTGCCTTTGCCACGACTGTGGTATAGGAGATTTCAATATTCTGATCATTTTCGGCTTCATCCTGGAACCGGTCTCCATCCACAATCACAGCCGGTCCTTGAGCAGCCTCGACGCGCGTCTTCATGACTTTGTGCCGGATGCCGCCTATCCGAAGCCGGCCTCCCTGAATATCTACCCCATTAAGAATCGCCCCTTGAGAATCTCGCGGCATGTCGACGGTGATAGGATTTCTTCCTATTTCTCTGAAGACAAAGGCCACGGCATTCGGATCAAGTTCAACGCGTGAGCCGCTTTTCACATGAACCTGATCTACTTCTATGACGACTGGATTTTGTCCCTTCGCTACGAATCGAACCCCGGAGTTAACATTGAGCGTATTGGCACGAAAGACAAAGCCAGGCCGTGAGCTACTCACCTCCACGACATCACCGGTCCGAGCCGATTGAAGAACCGAACCCAAATTAGCGGCATTCGCATCCGTCACCACAAACGTGGACGGAACATGCCGACTCTCAAGCGTTTCGCCACTCAACCGCGTTTGACCGCGTTCCATCTGCCGCACTTCAGCGCGGGACAATCCATCCTCATCGGCAATTTGAATGATGACTGTTTTGTTTTGCTCATCTTTAGATACCTGAAACGAGCGGGCGAACAAATCGACACCAGCCACAGCCGCTAACATTCTCATTTGGTCATCCAAAAAGTCTCTGAACTGACTTAATTCGGGTTGGTGAATGACAAGGGTTTCGTGATGCAAATGAGATTTTGGATCGACAAAAATAGCTGCTTTAAATCCCTCCCGCGTTCCCAATCCAACAATGGTGTCCTTTACAAATTCCCAGTCACCTGTCCCAATTGGAATCACCCGCGCTTCGGCGCGGGAGGAAAGACGATGGAACATGGAAGTTGGAAGTCGGAAGGTTCCCGGAAGCGGCGCTAATAAAAAGGACAGGTTTGATCGGCGGGACAGAACCTGTCGGCTTTTTTGTTTTTCTTCCACCTTCTGTCTTCTACCTTCCCCCTGCTTTTTTGCCCGCACTTCGGCGCGGGTGGAGGAATAGATCGTAAGCGTCACAGTCATCTTTCCATCCGGTTCGCGCCTATCGGAAACGGTGGAAGAACCAAAATCAGCGTGCAGCGATTTAAGATCCTCCGCGATCGTGTTTAAAACATTTAAGGTCCTTCTGTCGTCCGCCGTCGAGACACTTTCTAACCTCAAGGTAATTGCATCAGGACTGATCTTTACTTCTGGTTTCTTGTCTTCGAGACCCGAATACGGCAGTACGTTTATGAGTTCGTGAACACTATAACTTTTGACTGTGCGCTCAAGTTCTTCTAATTCACGCTCTAAACTTCGAAAAGCCTGACCGAGCGCACGATCAAGACCGGCCAAAGTGTATAAAACACCGCTCCAAAAGTTGATATCGAATGTGCCCCCCTGCTGACGAATATGGGTGCGGACTCCATACAGCCCATTCCGGTACTGTTCGACATCCACGACGATCCGAACTTGCTGAGGATCTACAAAAATGATCTGAATGCGATGCATAACCGGAGCAGAATATAGAACCTGTGGACGAAGGTGGTTAAAACGCCTCGTCCGCTCTAAGAAATGTCTGGCAGCGAGTGCTAAAAAGACATTGGGAACTTTTCCGATTTCAGTGTCGATCTCCTCAAGCTCGCTCACACGTTCGAGTGCTTTTATTGCTCGCGTCATTTCAAGTGCCACCGCATTGATGCGGGGGTTTGGATTTTGGCGTTGACGAGAGACAATGGTGTTTAAGGCAGAGCCAATACGCTCCTTGGCGCCTGCAATCATATCGGTCCTGCGGATGTTACGCACCGATAAAACGAGATCATCAAAAAGGGCGTCCAAAGCTTCGCGACCGGCAATTCTACGCGCGTTTTCAATGTGCTCGATCGCCTCAACCGTTTGGCGATAAAGAATATTCCGCACCTCGGAGCGGGCACCTTGACTTTCTAACTGTAAGTGGGTATGCTTCCGATAGAGGTTAAGCCCGAATGAAAATAAAAATTGTCCTGGAAAAAGGAGAAGATGGGTATATCGTAGCAACGGTGCCCTCTTTGCCAGGCTGCCTGTCGCAGGGGAAGACAAAGCAAGAAGCCCTGCGGAATATCCGGGAAGCGATTGAACTCTACCTAGAACCCGATCCCAAGGATGTAAAGCCCTCCAAAGGTCACGAAGTCCTGACGCTTGCCCTCTGACATACCCAAACCACCCATTCTGTCGGGCCGGGAAGTCGTTCGCGCCTTGAAACGGAAAGGATGCGCGGTCGTGGGGCAGAGAGGAAGCCACATTAAGCTGAGGCATCCAGAAACTCAGATCACGTTGATCATTCCTGACCACAGAGAAGTCGACCGGTGGATTTTGAAGGGGATCATTCGTGCTGCTGAAATTTCGGTCGAGGAGTTCCTTGAACTGCTCTGAAGACGCACTCCGCACTTCGGAGCGTCCTGTTATTTTTTGAATATCGGGTTCCATGTAATAAGGAAAGAACCCTTCCAACCCCTGCGCTTTGAGACCTTCGAGAACATGAGAAGTATCTAGCCCTGTGAGTGGATCGATATATTGCTCCGGGTCAGGCCAGATCTTCCATAAGTTCATGACCTTTCCCACCGCTATAAGAATCAATGCTGTACGGTGCTCGATATGAAAGTCGGGATGTCCGCTAATCGATATGTAGGAAAGCCCCTCATCAAATTGACGTGCGCCTATCGCTTGCCTGAGTTGGCGAATCCCTTGAAGGATTGTCTCACGGTTTTCTTCAATGAATGCCTCGTTTACGGTTACCACGAGTCCTTGATGGGTCAGCTGCACCTCTGTGCCGCCCCTGACAGCCTCATCAAGAACGCCGATGAATCGGTCTAAAGAAACTGGTTCTTCCGATACTTTCGTCTCCAAGGCTTGGTCGCTCTTTAATCTTGGCTGTTTTGTTGTCTTTTTTGCTGTCTCGGATTTTCTGCGTTTAGGAGTCTGGGGATTAAAAATTTTATCCAAAGCCATTTTGAGCGATCCGGTATTATTGATATCCGCCCGTGCTCTTAATGTTCGCCTAAGCAATACATAATGTCCCCGGTATCTGGCCTGAATGCCATACTCCTTCAGCCGTCGAATAAAAGAGTCGCTCCCTGCGCGCGCCTCCGCTTGTCCGCTGCCTTCAGGAGGAAATCGAACCCAGATTTGAGCCGGATCAGGTGGATAGGTATTTCCGCGGCCAGGCGTAAGGTAGGCATAAAGATTTCGATTCCGGAAAACGACGTGCATTGCGGATGTCAAACGTCTCGCATCGGTAATGTCGGCATCCACACTAAGAACACGCGTAAAACCAATTTTGTTTTCCTTCCGGGTAACCTTGACATCCAATTCTTCCATGAGTTGGTTAAACTCTTCTTCCCAAACATTGGCACTCTGGGGTTCTTCGAAGAACGGCCTTCCGACGGTGATAACTATCCCACCTTGTTTTCTCTCAACGTCAATCTGGACCCGCACTTCGGCTCGGGCGGAACGGAGGGCTTGACTTGGCCAACGCCGCATGTTAATTTTGCTAGAAGGGAGTTGCCATATGCCCAGCAGCGTTGCATACATAGTCCTGATCGAAGAAGATGAAGACGGTGTGCTTGTTGCGTCTGTACCTGCCTTACGAGGCTGCCATACCCAGTCGCGCACGATGCCGGAACTCCTTAAACGCGTTAAGGAAGCCATAAAGCTCTGCCTCAAGGTCGAGAAAGCAGCTCCCAAACCGCTTAAATTTGTCGGCCTCCAGGAAATCAAGGTTGCTTGTTGAGCCGCCTCACTCCCCTTAAAGCCACCCAGGTCATTCGTATCCTTCACCAATTGGGATTTCAAAAAATACGCCAGCACGGCAGCCACGCCTATTACCGGCACCCAGACGGCCGTGCGACGGTGGTACCCATCCATAAAGGCGAAGACATCGGAAAAGGTCTGATGAAAAAGATTTTGCAGGACGTCGAGGTAGCGTGGGAGGATTTCATCCGATACAAATGACACTTCTCCCCGCACTTCGGAGCGGTGTTCGACTTCGCCGCGAGGTTGAAGGTGGAAGGCAGAAGGTTGACGGTTTTCTTCCACCTTCTGCCTTCCACCTTCCCCCTGCTTTTTTCCCCGCGCTTCGGGGCGGGCAGCGATAGCCGGCTTATATTTATGATAAATATAAAATCCTATATTGACAAAATTAAAAGAAAGTGCTACCTTGGTTTCCATGGCAAGGTTCGACAGCATATTCACTAATTCACGCAGAGATTTTCTCCAACGGGTATTTCTCAACCTTTTCTCGATCACTGTCGGTGCAGCATTTGCATCTAAGTTCTTTACAGAGTATCCCTTCCCTGTTAAGCTCTTATTTGTGATACTTGGCACCACATCGGTCGGGGTTGGGTTTTGGATTAAGAAAGGAAATTGACTCAATGCTGGGACTTTCCATAGGCTTTTTGGTAATCTTCCTTGTGCTCGGCCTCCTTTTATTCGACCGCTATCAACAACGCCGCCGTCGACATCAGTAAATATTTCCGCCGCCCTCGGCGAGCGTCCCAAGCGGTCGTCCTTTACTTCTACAAGCTTTTCCCTCACTTCGGCGCGGGTTTCCTTCTGCTCTTTCCGTTCATGCAGCAAAATCAAGCGTAGGCTGCTCGCAATGACACGAAGGATCGCCTTGTGACCAGGGGCTTTAATGATGCCTTCTTCTGTTAAGTTTTCCATAATCTGCGCGATACCTTCGGGAACTCTCTGGCCAACCATGTCACGGAGAACATTCCCCAAGAGCGTCTTGTCCTGATATTTTTGAAGCTTCTCAATCCTTCTGGACGCTTTCTGGTAGGCATCGCGAACAATTTGTACTGGTTCCTGTTTGGACCGACTTTTGACTTCAAAACCCGCCTTCTCAGCTTGTTGGCGAATTTTATCTAGATTCCTGCGTACCGTGTCTACGTGGACCTTCAGTGGGTCCGTGTCAGGACCAATCTGGCGCATAAGCTGATCCATTTCGCTGGCGTATGCCTGAGCTTTTTCCTTGCGTCTTTGGTCCAGTTGTCGCCGCGCAGCCGGGAGGGCGCTTTCGTAGGCATCCCGAATCACTTTAACTGCCCGATCACCTTGCGGACGCCAGCCATATTCTTTTTCCAACTCTTTGATACCAAGATCGTACAGCGCATCGAGTCTATCTGGAACCGCTCTCAGACGCCTGTCCTTGTACCCGGGGATTTCTGCCTCGAGTCGACGGATGTTTTCTGAAAGCTGCTCCGCGCGCTGGACCATTTGCTGAACCTTCTCCTCTTTGCGCCGCTTGCGTTCAGCGCCGATGTCGCTGAGTGCCTGATGATAGGCAGCCGTTACAATGCGATTTGCCTCCTGCGAACCCAAAGCCGACTCTCGTCCAAGTTGGTGTATCTCATTTGCCACCTCCTCCAAAGACGGATAACGAGACGGATCACGGCGGGCATTGCTGATAATCTTCCTCATCTCGTCCGCAATCTGCTCGGCCTCTTCTACAGTAGCAGGCTTTGTCGCTACTTCAAGCTGCTTTAAAAGGGCGTCGCGTACTATCCGTACTTCTCGATTTGATTCTCGAGTGCCTGTATTCGACTTGGATATGTCTCTGATCAGTTCCATTGTTGTCTGAATTTGTTCCAGAGTTGGATCTTTTGGAAAATTTTCCACGGCGTTGCGCATTTCCGCGATCATCTTATTTTCCAATTCCTCTGCCTTCTTTACTTTTCTCGCCCGCACTTCATCATTCACGCGTTTAACCGCATCGCGATAAGCAGCACGAACCTTCTCGGACACCCTGACTGGGCTGTTTAGTTTCCGATCCAAGTGGATTAACAGCTGCTTAAGATCTTCAAGTCCTTTGCCGGAATAAGAAGTCACTTCGCGGCTCATTAATTCCGCGATCCTCGCTACGACACGATTGGCGGTTTCTTCCTCCCCTTCTGCCTGCACATCCTGATCTTGTTCTGCCGCTTCTGAGCTGGTGGCAGCACCGGAAACGGAAAAGGTGCCAAGCACCAAAAAAGGGGACAGGGTTGATC
Source organism: Omnitrophica bacterium RIFCSPLOWO2_12_FULL_50_11 (assembly GCA_001804315.1). Taxonomy (GTDB): domain Bacteria; phylum Omnitrophota; class Omnitrophia; order Omnitrophales; family Danuiimicrobiaceae; genus 2-12-FULL-50-11-A. The sequence continues at coordinate 155 of MHFT01000013.1, read as the reverse complement.
GTTGGGACAAAACCTGTCCCCTTTTTTGATCCTCTTCTTCCCGCTTACCTCTTACCTCTGCTCGCCTGAATTGGCTGCCGTAAGCGGTATCGTCGAAGCGGTGTTCAACACCGAAAGCACCAAATTCAGCTCTTATGACTTCAGGGATCCAGTCT
>MHFT01000012.1 GCA_001804315.1 Omnitrophica bacterium RIFCSPLOWO2_12_FULL_50_11 | reverse complement strand
GAAAGTGCGGGGTGACGGGGTGAATTGTAAAGTAGGAGAAATGTGGTAAGCTTTTTTTAGAAAGCAAGTCGGGATTTCATTCCATACGAAACGGTTGGACTTTGAGGAGGCTGATCCTACCAGGGGATCGATTTAAGGGAGCCAATGGCTGCGATTGCGAAAATAGCCGAAAAAAGGCCTCATCAAGACAAAAACTCCGAAGGGAAGTACAAGCAGAGTAAGCTCATCCGCGAATTGACGGCTGCCAAAAAAGAGGTTGAACAATTGTACGAGGAACTGCGAGATGCTTATAAGGAGCTTAAAGATACGCAGGATGAGTTGGTCCGTCAGGAAAGGCTGGCTGCCACGGGTGAATTGGCAGCAGGGGTGGCGCACGAGATTCGTAACCCCCTCTCCATTATTAATATGGCCGTCCAGTATCTCCACAGCAAGCTGGCACCTGAGGATCCCCTCCGGGAGTTTACGGAGGCAATCCTTGAGAAGGTCAATCGGCTGGACCGCATTACGAAGGAACTTGTGCAGTATGGGAGGCCCCGAGAACCGGAACTATGTCCCGCGGATCTTCACCGCGTGATTGAGTCGTCACTTCGGCTTGCGAGTGCACGCTCGCGAGCCCAGCGAGTCGTGGTTCATCGGCACTACTCCCGTTCCTTACCGCCAGTCAAAGTCGACGTGGAACGAATGGACGAAGTTTTTTCAAATTTGATCACGAATGCGCTGGATGCGATGACCGATGGGGGAGAGCTTACGGTCACAACAGGAGAGAACTTGGATGAGAAACACGTTGTCATTGAGGTGGCGAACACGGGGAAAGGAATTCCTCCCGGAAAGCGAGCCCGTCTTTTTACTCCTTTTTTCACTACCAAGCCGGATGGAACCGGTCTTGGCCTGGCCATCTGCCAGCGGATCTTGAGCCAACATCACGGAGCCATCTCGGTGGAGAGTAAAATCAGCGGCAAACATAAGGGAACCCGATTTATCATCACTCTCCCAACGGATTCAGAAACGAAGGAAACTTCCGGCACGAAAGAGATGGAAGAACCTCTGGCCGTTGAGAAGCCAACATAGGATGGAGTGATGGAGCGAGAGAAAGTCTTAATTATTGACGACGAGCCGAAGATCGGATGGATCTTCTCGAAAATCGCCGGAGAGGAATATCAAATTTTCTCCGTGCAGACAGGGCGCGAAGGGCTTGCCTTCATAAAGGAAGAAAAACCCGCTCTGGTCTTTCTCGACATTCGGCTGCCGGATACCTCAGGCGTCGATCTCCTCCGCCAGATCCGCCAATTTGACAAAGATCTCCTTGTGATTATGCTGACTGCCAACGAAGAGGTTCGGACGGCGGTCGAAGCGATGAAACTGGGGGCGTATGATTATCTCACGAAGCCCGTGCCCAATGACCGATTGGCTATTATCATTAAGAATGCTTTGGAAACCCGCCTTCTGACAGAGAAAGTTCACACGTTAGAATCACAGCTTCAAAAGCGTCATACGCTGGAGGATATCAAAGGGACGAGTGAACCGATGCAAAAGGTCGCTGCGCTTATTCGCCGCGTCGCCGGTCACGATGTGAATGTACTTCTGGTTGGAGAGAGCGGGACGGGAAAAGAGTTAGTAGCACGGGCCATTCATTCTGAGAGCGAGCGACGTAACAAGCCCTTTGTTCCCGTAGACTGTTCGGCGATTCCCGAAACTTTGGTTGAAAGCGAACACTTTGGACATGAGAAGGGTGCCTATACCGGCGCCATTTCAGCCCAGCCGGGGAAATTTGAGCAGGCTGAGGGCGGAACTCTTTTTCTCGACGAGATTGGGAATTTGGCGAAGGCGATTCAAGCCAAGCTTTTAAGAGTCATTCAGGAACGCGAAATCTTTCGTCTGGGCGGAACGAAGCCCATTCGCGTCAATGTCCGTCTGATTGCCGCCACCAACAGGGATCTTTCCAAGGCCGTTGCCTCAGGAGAGTTTCGGGAGGATTTGTATCACCGGCTGAATGTTTTTCCCATTTCTCTCCCTTCCCTTCGGGAGCGGAGAGAAGATGTTCTCTTGCTGAGTCATTACTTCCTTCAGAAATTTTCCCTCGAGCTCAGGAAGTCGGTGAAAGGGCTTTCCAACAAGACCGAAACTCTCCTGACCCATTACCGCTGGCCGGGGAATGTCAGGGAACTAGAGAATGCGTTGAAGCACGCTCTCTTGATGGTCTCTGACGGCGAGCAAGCCATTTTGCCTGAGCATCTTCCCGAATCGATTCGGGAAATGTCTTTTGTTGCGAGTGTCGGAGGGAATAGTTCGTTACGGGAGGTCTCCAAAGACGCGGCTCACAAGGTGGAAAGAGAACTCATCCTCAAGATCTTAAAAGAGACGAACTGGAATAAACGAAGGGCAGCCGGCCTCCTCAAAATCGATTACAAGACCCTCTTCAACAAACTCAAGGAACATTCGATTCCCAGTCGAATGAACTAAAATTACCTCTGGAGAAAAGAGATGCTCCCGATAACCATTCTGATGATTGATGATGACCTGGTCGCCTGCCGCCTCTTCAAGAAGATCATCGTAAAAGAGGGCTACCGGGTGTTCACGGCACGAGACGCTACGAAGGGTCTGCGGCTCGTTAAAGACAAATCGCCTGACCTCGTTTTTCTTGATATTAAAATGCCCCGGGTGAACGGGATTGAATTGCTGCGCCGGATGAGAAAGATGAAAAAGGATCTCATCGTGATTATGCTCACGGGATACGCAACGCTTGACACGGCTCGGGAGGCGATGGCGTTGGGAGCCTATGATTACGTGACGAAGCCTTTCGACCTGGAGGCGATTAAAGCGAGTATCCGGGACGCCTTGGGAGTAACCGCTTCTGGCTAATCCATTTTTTGTGCTTAGCCCCGGTTGGAAATTTTGCCATTTTGTTTTTTGAGGCAACGTAACCAACGGGGTTCATCGTCTCAGGAGGTGGAATCGTGCGTCATTTGGAGGAAACTGCTGGGTGAGAGAATTAATTTACGTTCCGGTGATCCATACGGAAGAAGACATGGGCTCGATGGCGGAGCCTCTGAAACAGGAATTTATCCGCAAATACGGGAGGGCGAAATGGAAAGCCCACGTTCAAGTTGTAGGTGACCTGTGGGCCGGGATTCGCCGCCGAATCGATCAACTCCGATTAGATCCCCATCGATTGCGCGTTTACCAGGACGGCCTCCCGATCTGCGGCCGGGAAATGGAAATTGTCCGTGAGGTTTCGCAGCTTGGAAGTCAAAACTACAGCATTGTGTTGGAACTGGTTGAAAAAGGAGCCCAACTCGAGGGCACGGAGGATCCCAAGTACTTGGTGGAAGAATATCGGTTTGTCAAAGAATTGACGGCAATTGCCGATCCTGAAGAGAAGAGGCGAGCGATTGAGAGGACCCGTCTCCGGAGAAACGGTCTTCTCGTCAAGCGGGACCGGTTTGTGGCGAAGCGAATCCACGAAACGCTTCAAGCCAGAGAAACGGGCCTCCTCTTTACCGGAATCGAGCACCGGGTTGACAAATACTTGCCCAAGGGCTTCAAGATTTCCTATCTCATCTATCGCCTACCCTTCAGAAGTCTCAAAGTGTCGTCTTAATCCTGCAATTTCCTCGAAACGACAAGTGCAAAAAAGAGTAACCGTTCAGCCTCGTCATCCTGAGCGGAGTGGTGCTCAGGGTAATCTGCGCGCCCGCCAACGTATTTTGGCGGGCGGCCTCAGAATGACGTTGCAGGGGTAACTGAACGCCTACAAGAAAGGGGTGTATACCACTTGATGCAGTCATTTAAACCGTCATCGCGAGGATGCGGTCCAGGCGATGACGAAGCAATCTCAGAACGTAGATTGCTTCGGCATTGCTTTGGGACGCTGCCTCGCAATGACGATGCGGTTACGATCGTTTAACGTCCTGCGGGCGCTCGCAATGACATATTAGGACTACTGTATGAACTGGTATGCGCCCCCAAGAAAGATTGGTATTCTTACAACAAGTATGATAACTTTATTAGTCAATATTTGGATAGATAAAGATGGGAACATTTCGAGAGCCAATTCAAATTGCTAATCCCAAGCGCCCGAAGGCTTTGATCGCCCTGGAAGCGATCGTCGATACGGGTGCCACTTACAGCTGGATTCCCGAAGAGATCCTTAAACGGTTGGGAGTTAAATCCATCGAAACCCGCCCTTTGAAAATTGCGAGTGGGAAGGTCATTCGGAGGAAGTTAGGGCTTGTCCTCATCACTGTGCGCGAGAAAACGATGCCGACACCTGTTCTTTTTGGGGATAAAGGGAGCGAACCTCTTCTGGGAGCGGTCACTTTAGAGGAGCTTGGCTTTAGCGTCGATCCCAGCCACCGGACCTTAGTCCCGGCACTGGGCTATTTGCTTTCGCTATTTTAATTTTGCAAGACGCCCTCAGCTGAGAACTCGCTCATCGCTTCACTTCAGAAGCTTCCTCACCCGGAGAAAAATAGGTCGGAATAGAACCGTCCCCTGCGAAAGTCCTTCCATAGTTATGGAATCCTTTCCATATTCCTGATTTACAGAATCGCATCGTCCCTCTGAAGAAAGACAATTTTATTCTTCATAACCCGCTATCTCACCACTGGTTAAACTGGAATTCCAATTTTTCCTTTAGACAAGGAAAAGATTGGCACGGGTTTCGCCGTACAATAGCTGACCATGAAATCCTGCAACCTATTCCCTAACAAACAGGACTCCTGCCCAAGATGAGCGGACTATATGAAAGGGATGAAATAGCAACGGTGCAGAGCAAAAAGAAAACAATCCTTGTCATTGACGACCAAAGCGACATGGGTTGGATCATGTGCCGAATTTTCCACGAGCGGGGACACAAGGTGACTGTGAGCGGAAGTGGCAAAGAGGGACTTAAGAAGTTCATGGACCGTAAAGATTTTGATCTTGTTTTTTTGGATATTAAACTTCCCGATTTAAATGGTCTTGATGTCCTCGAGCAGATCAAAAAGACCTCTCCTCATACGAAAGTTATTATCATCACCGCGTTCGGAAGCCCGGAGGCAAGACAAGAGGCATTCGTTCGCGGAGCTAGTGCATTTCTTGATAAGCCGATTCAGATTGATGAAATGACTCGGCTTGCAGACAACGTTTAAGTAAATCGTGAAAGGGGGTGAAACATCATGGCCGTTGAGAAATCCGTACCAGGCGCGAGCTTGGCTGAGGTTTTAGACCGCGTTCTCGACAAGGGGCTCGTGATCGATGCTTGGGTGAGATGCTCTCTCGTCGGAATTGAGTTTCTCGGCATCGAAGCGCGGATCGTGATTGCGTCGGTTGAGACCTACCTGAAGTATGCCGAAGCGATCGGTCTCACCGCGACTGCATAAGGTATCGGTCGAGAAGAAAGTCCTTATGGTCTTGCCCCGCACCTTCTCGTTCATTGGTGTCCAGAAGGTGCGGGGCAGGGCAAGGGACGAGAAATTAAGGGAAAGGGGGTGACAAAGATGGAATTCGGAATGAATGTCGCGGAAGATTTTAAGAAGATGACGGATCAGTTTCGGGGAGACTTTCAAAACCGGATCGCGATGCTCCGAGGCATCTTTCGGGATACGCGTCAGCTGTTGGCGCCGGTTCGGCCGCAGTTGAGACAGCATACGCGTCAGCTGCTCACAGGATTCAGGACGAGTCACAAGAGAATGGCGACTGAATTGCACCAGTTCCTGAAAGGGGTGATGCCGCCGATTCGGAACGAGAACAAGCGGATGATGCAGGAGTTCCATACTCAGGACAACCATCGGAAGGCCCAATGCAAACAAATGCATGGGGCCGCGCAGGCGTTTTTCAAGGCGATGGCCCACGCGAGGCAAATGCATCCGCTTCGCGGAGGGCAGCAGACCGAGGGCACAGCAAAGCCAGCGGGTCTGAAGATGCGGAGAACAAGGAAGCATCACGCTCCTGCTGCTCCTGCTTCATAACCGCTGTTGTAATGTGTGAAAGGTCGGGTCCTCCGGAAAAGGATCCGACCTTATACCGGGGACGCGCAAGAGAAGAGGATTGATGAAGACTCAAGCACGAGAAGCCCGCATAAAGAAGGCCAGTCCCAAAGACAACTTTGTCATTAGAAAACAAGCAGCCTGTGCTTATTGCCGAGGCACGGGAAAAGATCCTTTTCCTGGCACGTGGGCGAATTCTCTTTGCCAAGTCTGTCGGGGAAGAAAAATGAATATGATTTCCTTTCCTCGGCGAGAGGCGAAGTTAAAACCCTGTTCTTTCTGTGAAGGAAGGGGAATCCATCCTTTTAGCCGGATGAGCTGCACGAGTTGTAACGGAAAAGGTTGGGTGGTTATCCCCAAGGATTCTGTGGCTTGTCCTGTTTGTAAGGGAAAGGGAAGGGAACAGGAGAAATCGTTTGAATGTACTAAATGCGCAGGAAAAGGGGAGCTCATTTTGGTTTAGAGGCAGAATGGCCGGAAAGGAGGAGCCAAAACGATGAAACTCATACGCGAGTGTATCAAGCTCAAGGGGATGCACGACATCCTCCCCCAGATAGAAGCGGCGAAGGGAAGGCGCGCAAAAACCCACAGTGCTCTTGCCGGGACTGAACAGCTGACAACGCCGAAGATCAATGAGAAATTGGTTGAACTGGAACTCCGGAAAGAAAGGCAGCGTTTCCTCCGGCAAGACAAGAGCCTGAAGCGCTCTTTGGACAACGTGGCAAAGGCGCGTTCCATTCTTTTGGGGAAGAAACTTAAGAACCAACGGGTGATGGCGCTTCGAAAAGAATTGATCGCCTCGCGCTATCAAGGAAACGGTGGAGAAGTTTCGCCAAAGCCAGCTCCCCGTTCGGGAAAACAATATAAGACGATCAAACTGAGCTATTAATGGAGAAAGCTTTCTAAGGGGGTTTACGCGTTTTAAGGAGGGTGGCAACATGGTTCGAATTCCAGTAGACGAAACAAAACCTGCGGACACAAAAATGCCCAATGTGTTTCTTGAAAATGAGCCCACTGTTTTAGAGCTGGAGCCTGAACCAGGTTTCGTTGAGACTCCTCAAATTAAAAATATTACCGAGCGGGCGATCGCCTATCTCAAGGCGGGTTTCCCCGTCCATTTCAGTGGTCCTGCGGGAACGGGAAAGACAACCCTTGCTCTGCATCTGGCTCGCCAACTTGGCCAACCCTGTGTCCTTCTTTTCGGCGATGAAGAGCTCGGCACCTCAGACCTCATCGGCGGGGAATTTGGGGTGAGACGCCGGAAACTCGTCGATAATTTTATTCATTCGGTTTTAAAAACTGAGGAAGATGTCCGCTCGCTTTGGGTGGATAGCCGGGTGACTTCGGCCTGCAAAAACGGTTTCACTTTGGTTTATGACGAATTCAACCGCTCTCGCCCGGAGGCGAATAATGTTCTTCTCTCCGTCCTGGAAGAGCGGATGCTCACGCTCCCGATGGCGCGCCAAGAAGATGATTACCTTCAAGTCCATCCCAATTTCAAAGCGATCTTCACTTCCAATCCCGAGGAATACGCGGGCGTCCATAAAACGCAGGATGCGTTGCGGGACCGGATGGTTACGATTGACCTTGATTTCTTTGACCGTGAAACGGAAATCGCCATTACGAAGTTGCGGGGGAGTGTATCAGAACAGGAGGCTCGAAAGATTGTGGATGTGATCCGCGCGCTCCGCCGATCGGGAAAATGCCGTTATACGCCGACCATCCGCGCTTGTATCATCATTGCCAAAGTCACGAAACTTCGGGGCGCCAAAGTGAAAGCGGGTGACAAAGTATTTCGCGAAGTGTGCATGGATGTCCTGACGAGTCAAACCAATCAGATGGGCGAATATCAGGAGCGGAAGCGGAAGGCCGTGCCGGTCATTCAGGATTTGATTCGACGGTACTGCTAGAAGGGAATCCTATGGAAGAGGAAAAGAAGAAAAAGAAAAAAGAGGGGGATAAAGAGGAGCCGGAGGAGCTTGATTTTGGTTTTGGGAAGATCACCCTTGGCGGCATCTTTAAGGGATTGGGGAAATTGATTGATCTTGCTTCGGTGGTGGCTGAAAAGGGCGAAGAACTGAAACGAGAAGGTGAGTTTAAGGGCACCACAAAAGGGGGCCAGGAGATCCGGGGCGTTTATGGTTTTAACATCAAGACCCTTGCGGGCGGGAAACCGGAGATCCGCACCTTTGGAAACATCAAAAGAACGCCTCAGGGCCCCGTGGTCAAAGAGGCACGCGAACCAATGGTCGATCTTTTTGATGAAGGGAAGGAGATCCGGGTGATTGCCGAAATCCCCGGGGTGAGCGAGACCGCCATTGAAACCGAACTTTCCGGCGATATCCTTACCTTGAGGGCAGAAGAAAATGGCAAGAAGTACTACAAGGAAATTCTTCTTCCCTCCCCTGTGAAGGCTGAGACCCTCCAGAAGACCTTCAAGAACGGCATCCTCGAAATCCGCCTCGAGAAGAAATAATTTCCTCCAGAAGACTTCCCTTTACGGACGACACTTCTTTCCTTTTTAAACTTCGCCTAAGGAAGCTCAAGCTCTTTGACAAATGTTTGAAAGGGGACGACGCGGAGAGGAAACGCAGCGTGCTCGTAATCTTTCTTGCCCTGGTGGACAAGATAAAACTGAGGGATCGCGGTCCTTTGGGCAAAGTACGGAAGGGCGATTCCCACGGGGGATTCTTTCAGTTGGCATTCTACGGCAAAGATAGGTATCCCTTGTTGGATGACCACAAAATCAACTTCTCGCCTGTCGGTATCGCGCAGATACCGTAATTCCATCGCATAGCCTTGGGTGTCTTCCAAGAAATCGCAGTATTTTAAAAGCTGGCAGGCCACGAGGTTTTCAAATCGTGGGCCGGGTTCGGGAATTAAAGACCAGTCCCAGAGATAGGCTTTTTGTTCCTTTTTGACAGCCCGGATGTTGGGAGAACCGAAGGGGGGGATACGAAAGAGCACAAAAAGTCTCTCCAGGATGAAAAGCCAATTCTGTACGGTCCTGTGAGCAACTTGCAGGTCCTCCCTCAAGGCATTGACCGAAAGAGGTGATCCGACTAAATCAGGAAGCCGCTCCACCAAACGGCTGAGCAAAACGACTTCCTCGACCTTTTCCAAATCCCTCAAGTCCTCACGGAGAACTTGGCTGGTCCGCTCCCGCTGCCATCGCCGGTGTTGGGTAAGGGACTGGGAAAGAAAGGGTTCTGGAAATCCGCCGAATTTCCATAGTTCCTCGAACGTGGATACCTTGCATTCTGGATCCACTTCTCTCAAACTGAATGGGTGGAGCCGATAGAAGTGCGTCCGACCGGTAAGCGCGTCACCGCCGCGGCGGTAAAGATCAAGACGCGCACTTCCCGTCACGAGGTACTGACGGCTGGATTTTGTCTTGTCATAGATTCCTTTCAGCCAGTTTCGCCAGCGCCGATACTTATGGATCTCATCAAAAACAAGAAGCCGTTCGTGCGGAGGAAATTCTTGAGCGAGGAGCCTTCGCTGATCCTCCTCGTAGTCCCAATTAAAATAGGCTGGATGACCTTCATTGGCCCCCAGGAGTCGGAGGGCGAGCGTGGTCTTTCCAACCTGCCGCGGGCCCGAAAGAAGAACGATCTTATCGCCCAGGTCAGCCTTGATTAAGGGGTTCAAGTAACGGTTCAGAATGGCACGACTCATTTGAATGCCTATCCAAAAGACTCACGAGTATTTTACACGGGTCTCAAAAAAAGTCAACCCCGTCATTTCTGTTGGGTGCGCATCCCGCTTGATGCAGTAACCCCAGCGTCATTGCGAGGCAGCGAGCCAAAGCACAGCCGAAGCAATTGCAACAACGTTGTCATTGCGAGGATGCAATCCTGGTGATGCGAAGCAAATGCAACCGCACCGTCATTGCGAGACGGCAAACCAGGGCTAGGTCGAAGCAATCTTCGATCCGAGATTACTTCGTCCATGCCTCGTATGCTTCCTCGTAATGACGGCGCCACTGTATTGCTTCCGCCACACTACCGGCGGACAAGTCGGCGATGCTTTGGGACGCTGCCTCGCAATGACGACTGCATGAACTGGGATGCGCCCTCCTAAAGTCGGCCGATTGACATCATAATGCCATTATGTTACCTTTCCTCTTGAGGAGAAAGTGAAACGATGCGCACGATGGTCTATTTGCCTGACGAACTTCACCGGGGGCTCAAGCACCTTGCGGTCGAACGGCGGACCTCACTTTCTAAGTTGGTCAAGGAGGCCGTGGAAATGTTCTACCGTGAAGATCTCGAAGACCTCCGCATTGCACAAAAACGCCTCCGCGATTATTTGAAGCACCCCAAACGTGCGGTTCCTTACGCATCGTACCGCGCAAAACGACGCACACGTTAGTCCGGTTTTCTCATCAATTTGGCGGATTGATGAGAAAACCGCTTTGGACGCACGAAGTTGCGTCCACATGCACGCACGGGATGATCGACATCCCGGCGTGCAGTGCTGGCCCATAAAGGGCCGGCAAAGTTTTGCGCCCCTGTCAAAACGGGGCGCAAAAGACAACCCCTGTGGTACAAATGGACAAGCCCATTTGCACCACAGCCTCTTCGAGGGCATTTCTCATTGGCGATGAGAAATGCGGGTTAGTCGGAGGATAAGACGATGGCCATTGACGAAATCTTGAAGTCTAAACGGGAAGACATTCTCTGGATTGTTACCAAGCACAGGGCCCGTAACGTACGCGTCTTCGGCTCCATGGCGCGAGGTGAAGCCGGTCCGGGGAGCGATGTAGACTTTCTTGTCGAGATGGACCCTGGACATAGCTTGCTGGATCGCATCGCCTTGATGCTTGATCTCGAACAACTTCTAGAGCGTAGAGTGGATGTCGCGACGGAACGAGTGCTTCGTCCTGGAATACGGCAGCGGGTTTTAAAAGAGGCACTACCTCTATGAGAAAGGACGAGGAGCGTCTTGTCGACATCTTGGAATCCATCCGAAAGATCGAGCGTTATGCGGCTCGAGGCCACGACGCATTTGTCCGTGACGAGTTGTTACAGACCTGGATCATACACCACATAGAAATTATCGGGGAAGCAGCAAAGGGGATATCACCCCCATTGCAGATGGGTCACCAGAGGTCTCCTGGAAAAAGGTTACGGCTCTCAGGAACCAACTTGTTCACGAGTACTTCACCGTGGATGTCGAGGAGGTTTGGAGCGTCGTGAAGCAGGATCTGCCGGACCTGCAACGCAAGTACGAGGCGATCCTACGAGAAGTAAAAAAGGGATGAAAGTTTCTGCCGATGAAAACTTCTGAGGATACGTTGACTTTACAGGTTACCGAGGCGCAGGCCAAAGATGTGGGCCGCGGAATTGCAAGGATCGACCCCAAGGATATGGCCAAACTCCACCTTGAGGTGGGGGAGATTGTGGAGCTTGAAGGGAAGCGCAAGACCGTTGCAAAGGTGATGCCCTCTTTTCCGGAGGATCGTGGGAAAAGAACCGTTCAAATTGACGGCTTAGTTCGGGAAAATGCGAAAGTCGGACTCGGCGAGAAAATCTCCCTCTTGAAAGCTGCTTCAAAGCCCGCTGAAAGAATCGTCCTCACCCCGTTGACCCTTGTTCGAACCCTCCGTTACGACCGCGACCAAAAATATATCGGGACTCTGCTCGAAGGCTTGCCAATGATGGCCGGGGACCGGATCCGGGCGAATCTTTTTGGTGCACGCAGCTGTGATTTCGAGGTGCTCGATACCACACCCAAGGGAGCGGTCGTGATCCACCCGGGAACCGCGATCAAAATGGAGGCGGAAGAAGCGGCTCGCGGAAAACGCGGTACCAAAATCTCCTACGAAGATATTGGGGGCCTCGGCCGCGAGATCGAGCGCGTCCGGGAGATGATCGAACTTCCTTTGAAATACCCGCAGATTTTCGAACGACTCGGAATTGAAGCCCCCAAAGGTGTCTTCCTTTACGGTCCTCCGGGTTGTGGGAAGACTTTGATTGCGCGGGCCGTGGCCAACGAAACCGACGCCTACTTTACGTCCATCAGCGGTCCGGAAATTATGGGGAAGTTCTACGGAGAAAGTGAAGCCAGGCTCAGAAATGTATTTGAAGATGCCCAAGCCCACGCTCCCAGCATTATTTTTATTGATGAGATAGACGCGATCGCTCCCAAGCGCGAGGAGATGGGGGGAGAGAAGCAGGTGGAGAGACGGGTCGTGGCGCAGCTTCTTTCCTTAATGGACGGGATTGAATCGCGGGGCCAGGTCATCGTGATCGCCGCAACAAACATTCCCAATGTTATTGATCCGGCCTTAAGGCGTCCGGGCCGGTTTGACCGGGAGATTTCGATTCCGATCCCGGACCGAAAGGCCAGGCGAGAAATCCTAGATATTCATACACGCGGAATGCCTTTGGCGAAGGACGTGGATCTTGACCGAATCAGCGAGGTGACTCACGGTTTTGTGGGCGCAGACCTTGAGGCTTTGTGCCGTGAGTCCGCGATGACCTGTCTGCGTGAGGTTCTTCCTCAAGTCAATTTTGAACTGGATGAGATTCCTTACGAACTCGTATCAAAATTAGAAGTCAGCCAGACCCATTTTATGGAAGCGATGCGGGAAGTGGAACCTTCCGCCATTCGAGAGGTGTTTATTGAGGTTCCCAACGTCAAGTGGGACGAGGTGGGCGGTCTTCGCGAAGTGAAGCAGAAGCTCATCGAAGCGGTCGAGTGGCCGCTTAAGCACGAGGCGGTTTTTCGCGAAGCGAATCTGGAGCCCCCCAAAGGAATTCTCCTTTACGGTCCGCCAGGGACGGGAAAGACCTTAATCGCGAAAGCTTTGGCCACGGAAAGCGAAGTCAATTTCATTGCCGTGAAAGGCCCCGAGCTTATCTCCAAATATGTGGGCGAGAGCGAACGGGGGATTCGAGAAATCTTTAGGAAAGCGAAGCAGGCGGCACCGACCATTGTCTTTTTTGACGAAATCGACGCGCTCCTCCCTATCCGAGGGCGTAGCGGGGGCGATTCCCAAGTGACCGAACGGGTTATTAGTCAATTCTTGACTGAACTGGATGGGATTGAAAAACTCAAGGGGGTTTTGGTTTTAGGGGCCACAAATCGCCTGGAGCTTGTGGACCCTGCAGTCCTCAGAACCGGGCGTTTTGATTTTCTTTTAGAGGTTCCAATTCCTGATGAGAAGACCCGAGAGGCGATCTTTAAGATTCACACAAAAGGAAAGCCATTTGACAAGGACGTGGATCTCGGCGACCTTGCAGAGAAAACCGAAGGTCTCGTCGGTTCCGATATCGAAGCGATCTCAAGAGAGGCGACTCTGGGGGCGGTCCGTAATTTCCTCAACGAGAAGAAGGAGAAAAAGAAACTTGTGATTTCAAAATCGGATTTCCTGGAAGCGTTAAAAAACCAAAAGGAGCGGTGTGAGCGGAGGCGGATATAGGAGGCGAAAAGGCGATGGGAGGTAGTTTATTCTACTATCTTGGAAAGGGGAATGAGGGAGAGCTCGTCCAGAAGGAATTTGAACTGTCCCTCAAAAGAAAAGTCGAGGAGAGGCTCCGGCGTGGATTCATCAAAACCTACAAGCCGGTCATGGACGATCGGCCGTATCGAGTTTTTGACCGAATGAAAGATTACCGGTTCTGGTGTGAGAAGAAATTACCGAGATGGCTCGGATATGGAAAAGCCAGAACGAGGGTTTAGTAGCAGGTCGCTTGAGGAACTGGCGGCGGTATTCTTCAAACACAAAGTCCAATATCTCATTATCGGGAAATCTGGAGCAATTGTTTACGGATTTCCTGATACGACACAAGATGTCCTGACTTCCGCAAGCCGCACTAAAATCAATTGTTTTTAGCAGAGAAAGGATGAAATTCGGGTGTCCTGTCAGCAATACCAAACAGTCTGTCATTCCGGCGAAAGCCGGAATCCAGTGAAGCTACATGAATAAAGAACCTTGTGTTTATCTCATGGCCAGCCGCCGGAATGGAACGCTTTATACCGGTGTGACATCGAATCTGGCGAAGCGTGTCTGGGAGCACAAGAATAACGTGGTAGAAGGGTTCACCAAGCGTTACGGTGTCCATCGATTGGTATGGTATGAACCACATCCCAATATGGAATCAGCCATTCGCCGTGAAAAAAGGGTTAAGGAATGGAAAAGGCGATGGAAATTAGAACTGATTGAATCCTTAAATCCTGATTGGCAGGATTTGTTTGAAGAACTGGTATAAAGGCGTCTAGATTCCGGCTTTCGCCGGAATGACGGCTTGGGTGTCCCGTTGCGGAAGTCGGGAGGGCCAATCCGCCCCAGGCGGATATGCAGGTGGTGGGATGAGTCATACGGTTTTGCTGATTGAGAAAGATGAAAAGCTTCGCTCCTTTTGGCAGGAAGCCCTTAAAGGGGAGGGTTTTCGTATCCAGGCGGTCGCTGGTCGCCAGGCGGCTCTTGAGTCAGCGCGGGCGAATCTTCCTGACCTCGTCTTTCTCGGCACCGATTTCGACGGAAGGCCGGGGATCGCGCTCCTCAAGGAACTTCGAGACTTTAATGAGGACATTGTCGTGATGACGCCCACGAACCAAAGGAGCGTGAGAGAAGAACTCGAAGCAGCAGGAACCCGCAGTGGGACCTCGACCCATCCTGCCATCCAAATCGATCAGGTAAAGATCGCCATCAAGGATGCCCTTCGGATGCAAGATTCCAAAAGAAGGGAGACTTATCTCTTAGACCGGGAGAGATCGCTTTACCAGTTTGAAAATGTCGTGGCCGAGAGCCCGAAGATGCAGGTAGTTTTAAAATCAGTCTCCCAGGTCATTCAGAGTGATGCGACAGTACTTCTTCTAGGTGAAACAGGCACGGGCAAGGAAGTAATTGCGAAGGCGGTCCATTACAATGGGCTCCGGTCCCGTCAACCTTTTCTTGCCGTTAACTGCACGGCCTTGCCGGAGAACCTTCTTGAAAGCGAGCTCTTTGGCCACGAAGCCGGAGCTTTCACCGATGCCCGAAAGTTGAAGAAGGGCCTTTTTGAGGTCGCGGACGGGGGAACGCTTTTCTTGGATGAGATTGGAGACTTGGCCCTTCTTCTCCAAGCCAAATTGTTGAGAGTTGTTGAAGAAAAGACATTTAGCCGAGTCGGAGGGGCCGAGCGGATCACGGTCGATACCCGGATCATTGCGGCGACGAATCGGGATCTGGAACGGGCGGTTTCAGAAGGGAAGTTTCGCGAGGACCTTTACTTTCGATTAAAGGTCTTTCCGATTTACGTTCCTCCGCTCCGGGAGCATAAAGAAGACATCATCGCCTTGGCAAAACATTTTGTGAGGCAGCTCAATGAAGAATTAGACAGAGAGATTAAAGGGCTTTCCTTTTCTGCGGAGCAGAAATTAACGCAATACAATTGGCCGGGGAATATTCGCGAACTGAGGAATGTGATTGAGCGAGCGATTCTGTTGTGCACGGGAGATCTGATCGAGTCCGACGATTTGCTGCTGGAACGGACCCCGCACTTTCTCGACGCCAAAGAGCAAGAAAGTGCGGGGCTCAAGGAGATGGAAAGGCAATGGCTCATCCGTGCCCTTGAAAAAACACGGTGGAATCAGACCCAGGCGGCAAGGCTTCTTAAAATTAGCCGTTTTGCTCTCCTCAATCGAATCAAGAAATTCAATATAAACCGGAAGGCATAGGGGTGTGATTTCACACGATCCTATGTGTGAAATTCCACATAATGAAGACGTTTGGCCGCATTGTAAGGTCCTGCCCCGACACCTGTAATTAAAAAATATTAGCTGTAACTCATTTAAGATAAGCCAGTTAGGTAATACAAACTGGCTTTTTTTATTTCCCAGCCAAGCTGGCATAGAGGTTGAGTCCTTATGTAACCGTTCAGCCCCGTCATCCTGAGCGGAGTAGCACTCAGAGTAAACTCCGCGAAGGATCTCGTTTTTCGAGATTCTTCCGCCAGAAACCATGGCGGACAAGTCGGCCTGCTCGCCCGCCAACGTATTTTGGCGGGCGGCCTCAGAATGACGATACGTGGGTGGCTGAACGGTTACATCCTTATTAATGACGGCCATGATCCCACCACCTGTATATCCGCCAAAGGCGGATTGGCCCTTTCGGCCAAATACAGGTGGTGGGATGATCCCTCCCCGCACTTTCTGGACACCAGTGAACAGGAAAGTGCGGGGTTGGGTGAGGAGCGAGATACCGATGGATCGAATGGGAAAATACATTTACGGAATTATCGAGGAAAGGAAGCAAAAGCGGTTCGATATTCCAGGAATTTCAGGTGGAGAGGCGAGACCTTACACCATCCCCCAAGGTGAGTTTTCCGCTGTCGTGAGCGATGGGCCGCTCGAGATTTATGAGAATACCCAAGAAAATCTACTTGCGCACAACCGGGTGCTTGAGACTGTGATGAAAGATTACGATGTCTTCCCCCTCAGGTTTGGGACAGTTGCCAAGACTGAGGAAGAGGTGCGGGAGTTATTGAAGATGACAAGCGACCAGCTGAGTGAGGCCATTCGGGCGGTGAGGGGGAAAGTTGAATACGATGTCGAGATTGATGTGGATGAAAAAAAGCTTCTCCAAGAGGTACAAGCGAATAGTCCTGTCATTCAACAGATCAAAAGCTTATCGCAAGGAAGGACCGTTACCCTTGATGAACAAATCAAGGTGGGAAAGGTGGTGGCGCAGGAACTTGTGAAAGAAAAGCTCGCGCTGGCCGCTTTTGTGAAGAACTCCCTTTCGTTTGGAATTGAGAAGATAACCTCGCTCCGATTACCAAGACCCGAAACACTTCTTAACTTAGCTTTCCTCCTCAAGAAAGAAAATACGCCTGCTTTTGAGAACCTGATTCAGGAACTTGATCAAAAACTCGAGGATAAACTCCGATTTAAGGTGACCGGGCCGCTTCCACCGTATCATTTTTCGGAATTGAAACTCCTCGTGGTTGACTTCGATCGGGTCAACGAGGCCCGCAAAGATTTGGGCCTTCCCGGAGAAACCACGGAATCGGAGATTAAGAAGGCTTACCGGAATCTCGCCAAAAAGTTCCATCCGGATCAGGCGCGAGGAGAAGATCAGGAAGCCGAAGCGACCTTTCGGCGGATCGATGCCTCTTACAAACTCCTTTCGAAATATTGTGAAAGGAATCCAAGAGATCGGTACCATTTCCGTCCTGAGGAATTTGGGGAAAGAATTATTTTGCTCGACCGAGATGATCCGGAGGTGGTGGGATGATCCCACCACCTCCTTTTTCTGCCATTTCTTTTGAACCCTTAGACCATGAAATGGCAGAATTTCTTTCAGAAATAAAAGAGCGCCTGAACTTAGGGCAACGCGCTCTTTTAAAGGAGGTGGTGGGATGAGAGGAGAAGGCCGTTACCTTTATTGTTTGATCCAAGGGACGCACGAGGGGGTCTTCCAATCGCCCGGAGTGGGCAATGGAAGAGTGGCCGTGAGAGCGCTCTCCTTTAAAGACATCTCAGCCGTGGTGAGTGAATCGAACGCAGATCTGATTCGGGCAACGGCGGAGAACTGTATGCGGCATGAAAAAGTGTTGGAAGAGGTCATTCAAAATCATCGCGCCCTTCTCCCTTTTGAATTTGGAACGGTCGCGCCGGATGAGAAAGCGGTGGAGGCGATGCTTCGGGACAATTGCTCCCAGATTCGGAAGACCTTGAGCAAAATCTCAGGCCGGATCGAGGTCAATGTGAAGGCCCTGTGGCGAGACAGGAAGACGGTCTTTCAGGAAATTCTCAAGGAACACAAAATGATCGCGCATTACAAAGAAGAAATTGCCAAAAAGCCTTTTGATGCGACCTATCAGGACCGGATCAAGATCGGCCAAATGATCTCAGAGGCATTGAGAGAAAAGAAGGAAAGAGAATCGGAAAAGCTCATTCGCTCGCTCAGGCGGCACGCGAAGGACGTGATGCGAGGCCCGACGTTTGAGGACGAGATGATTATGAATGTTTCGTTTTTGCTTCCGCGAGAAAAGAAGGAAACCTTTGAAAAGGATCTTTACCAGTTAGGCGATCAATGTGAGGGAAGAATTGACTTCAAGTATCAGGATGAAAGGCCTCCTTATAGCTTTGTCAACTTGAATTTGAGAGTGAAAACATGATCCCACCACCTCCTTGCAAAGAGTGCGCTGTATTGGACAAGGCAACAGGACAGCGCACTCTTTTATCTTTAGGAAAAGATCTTGCCCCGAAGGGGCAAGTCAAGGAGGTGGTGGGATGAACCGTGAAGGGAAGTATATGTATTGCGTCATCGAGGGCAATTCAGTGAAAAATTTTGGTCCTGTTGGGGTTGGGGGACGTGGAGATGAACTCACGACAGTGACCTATCACGATCTGAGTGCCGTCGTGAGTAATTCTCCCATTCAGGAGTATCGCGTCACGCGTGAGAATACGATGACGCACCAGCGCGCTATTGAGACGGTGATGAAGGAATATCCCGTGCTTCCCATCCGTTTCTCCACCATTGCGGAGAGTGAGGAAGAAATCATTGAGAGAGTTCTCCGGGGGCGATACGAAGAGTTTCAAGAGCTCCTTGACTGGATTCGCGATAAGAAAGAATTGGGCTTGAAGATTTATTGGCAGGATATGAAATCGATTCTGAATGAACTGGTGGAAGCCGACGAATCCATCAAATCGTTTCGGGACCAGATCCAAAAGAAATCCCAGAACCAGATTTACTATGACCAAATCGAAATCGGCAAGATGATCGAGAAGGCACTCAATGAGAAAAGGGAGAAGGAGGGCGAGTTTCTGATCAAGCCCTTGAAGGAATTAGCCGAGGACTCTAAAGTTCACGTCACTTATATCCCCGAGCTTATTGCGAGCGCGGCCTTTCTCGTCAAGAAAACAATGGAGCCTGAATTTGACCGGGCCGTGAATCGGATTCAGGAGGAGTTCCCCGGTCGACACCGAATTACCTACGTTGGAGAAGCCCCACCGGTCAACTTCGTGAACATTGTGATCCACTGGGACCGGGAATCCAAGGAGGCTCATAATGTTTCTCCTCGATGATATTATCCTCGCTCCCCTCAAAGGGACCGTTTGGCTCGGAAAGAAGATTCGGGATCACGTGAATGAGAAGATGTACAACATTCCTGCGATCAAGGAGGATTTAAAGTTTCTTGAGGAGCGGTTTCACGCGGGTCAAATCTCCAAGAAAGAATTTGAGGAAAGAGAAGATCTCCTCCTGAAGCGGCTTGAGGAGGCCAAGGCTTACGAGGAACTGAAGGCCCAAGGACAGGAACGATAAGCAATGGAAAATTCAAAGGCTCTCTACGTTTATGGAATTGTCTCAAACCGTGAAGAGATCCCAACCGTGTGGATGGACCCCAAAGCAAGCCTCCACCTCTTCCCTTATCAAGAAATTGCCGCGCTTGTGAGTGAGGTCGACCTCGGAGAATTTGGCGAATCCGCGCTCACGCAGAATTTAAAAAATTTAGAATGGGTCAAGGAACAAGTCTTGGCCCACGAAAAGGTGCTGGAGAAAGTCATGGATTCGCAAACCGTCGTCCCAATGAAGTTTGGTGCCATTTTTACTTCTGAGGAGCGTCTCGTAAAGGTCTTGGCGGATTCCTACGAGGAATTTTTGGAGCTTTTGGAAAAGCTCGAGGGCCGCTTGGAATGGGCGGTCAAGATCTACGGAGACTCCGAAGCCCTGAAGGCAACCTTAGCAAAGACGAATCCCCGTGTTCGAGCAGTTTCAAAAGAGATCGCTCAGGAATCAGCGGGCATGGCGTATCTTTTGAAAAAGAAGTTTGATACCGCGCTGACCGAGGAGGCCGATGTCGAGAAGGGAAAGCGGCTCCGGGAGATTTACAACCGCCTATCGCACCACGCAGCGGAAGCCAAATTAGGAGGCTTGAGTCCTCGCGAACTCACGGGAAAGGAAAAGCCGATGATCTTCCACGCAATTTTTTTAATCGCGAAGAGCAAATTGAATGGGTTTACCAAAGAAGTCCAGGATCTTAAAAGGGAAGTGTCTGATTTGGGATGGGAATTTGAGCAGGTTGGCCCTTTCCCGCCTTATAACTTTAGTGAATTGTGTCAGTCCGAGGAGGCTCATTCGTGAATCAGGCCACCTTGTCCCAAGAGAACTGGACTGGACATCAGCAGGTGTCGCTCCTTGATCTGCTCGACCGATTGCTGGATAAGGGTGTCGTGGCCGACGGGGAGCTTCTTCTCACGGTGGCTGATATCGATCTGGTTTATTTAGGGCTCAAATGCGTTCTTACCTCTGTTGAAACACTTGAGAAAAACTCACGGGAATCCAACGAGGAATTTGATGGAGAGAGGACTGATTCGTCATTGCGAGGCCCGAAGGGCCGAAGCAATCCCAGTGCTGAGATTGCTTCGGCCTTACCTGGAATGCCGCCTTCCGCCAAAGGACGCGGCGGACCCGCCGAGCTTTGTGGCGGGCGCAATGACGACGTGCAAAAAGCCTCGGTAAGCGCAAAAGAAAAGACACAGCTCATCGAAACCCGGCAGGATTGTAAGGAAACTCCATTTTTTGA
>MHFT01000011.1 GCA_001804315.1 Omnitrophica bacterium RIFCSPLOWO2_12_FULL_50_11 | reverse complement strand
CAAGCGTTGCCGGAGCAATCCCAAGTGCACCGTCATTGCGAGGATGCGGTCCAGGCAGATCCCTCGCCCGTCATTGCGAGGCAGTATCCCAGGAGTTGCCGAAGCAATCTCGCGGGCTCGGGACAGGCTCCGCAATCTCGGAACGCGAGATTGCTTCCGCCACACTACCGGCGGACAAGTCGGCGATGCTTTGGCTCGCTGCCTCGCAATGACGGATGTGGGATGGCTGTTTGGAGCACACCGCGTATGGCCACCGGGCTCCATTTTTTAATTTTTCATTTTGCATTGCTTTTTCGTCCCCGTCGTCTAGCCTGGTTAGGACAAGGGCCTTTCGAGCCCTCGGCAGGGGTTCAAATCCCCTCGGGGACGCCAACACTGTCACTCAGCAAACGTTGCTGGGTGACAGTGTTGTGTTATCACTGTGGGGATTTGAAGGGAGCCGCCGAGCCATTTTATCGAGGCGCGACGTTGAGGAGCGCCGACATCCTTCGAGGCGGCGGATGGCCGATCGGAGCCGAAGATTTTCTTACGAGGCGATGAGCCGAGTAAGAAAATGTTTCTGAGGCGGAGGCGCCAAATCCCCTCGGGGACGCTTTCTTCGGGATCATTTTACCCCGTTTGACAAAATGGTTATTTGGTATTACAATTCACTCATCGATAGACTGAATAGGAAACGATTGGAGGATGGATGACACAGGTAACCGTTTCGCCAAAATATCAAGTAGTGATTCCTAAAGAGGTGCGGAACAAATTGTCCCTTCATAAGGGGCAAAGAATGACGGTCATAGCAAAGGGGGAGGTCATCGTTTTAATGCCAGCGGCTCCTCTCAAGCATTATCGCGGATTTCTTAAAGGGATGAACACGCACGTCATTCGTGAAAAGAAGGATCGGATATGACCCTTGTTGATTCGTTTGGTTGGATAGAGTTCTTCACGGACGGCCCGCTTGCGGGTGAGTATGCCAAACATCTTCAGCGGCCTTCTGAGGTTCTCGTCCCCACGATCGTCCTTTATGAAGTGTATAAAAAAATAAAAGCCGAAAAGGACGAGGAATCAGCACTCGTGGCCATTGGGACGATGCAAAATGCCCAGATTCTCCCATTGACCGAAGAGTTGAGCGTTTCGGCGGCCGATTTGGAGCTTCGTTACAAACTTGCAATGGCTGATGCAATTGTTTATGCTTCGGCCCTTCAGGAGAGCGCAAAGTTAGTAACGAGCGATAAAGATTTAAAGGACCTGCCACACGTGACCTATTTTCCTAAGTAGAGATTGACATCCCTCGATTCCAAACGAGGAATGAGTAGAAATCCTAAGCCGCATAGGTCTCTTCTAACTGAAAGTGCTTAGGGACAGTTGGAACAGATTATGTTATTCTTTACATGAAGGATGCGAGGTGAATATGTCTCCGATTAAGGGGCAATATGTTGTTGACGCTCATGGACATCGCAAAGCCGTGCTTCTTAATCTCAAAGATTATGCGAGATTAATGAAGATCATTGGAGATATACGAGATGTGCAGTTTATCCACCGTCATCGGCATGACAAATTAGTTCCCATGCACGAAGTTCATAACCGCTTGAAGAAATAATCTTGTATCGCGTTTTTTTACACTGCTTCCGCTTCCAAAGATTGGAGAAGGATCCATTCCTCGCTTGTCCCTTCACTCACCAAAATCATTGAAGGGCTGGCTCATCAACCAAGGCAGATGCAATCCGAAAAACTCACAGGAAGCCAAAACGCCTGCCGTCTTCGCAAAGGCGATTATCGTATTCTCTATACCGTTGACGATTCAGCGAAGACCGTCATCATCTACAAAATCGCCCATCGACGGGAAGCGTATCGCTGATGTATTTTTTGTGTGGTCAAGTGTGTTGAAAGTGTCCTGCGAGCGGGCAGGGTACAGGATGCCCTTGAGAAGGACGCCTTCCATGTTTTTTTATTGCAGACCGTACACAAATCCATAAAATAGTGACCCATAATATCTATTTCGGAAGAAATGGAAAAGATCATGAGAATCGAGTACATCACACACCCGATGCGGTGAACCATGACCACTGAACTCGAGATAGGTCTGTACATCTTCATACTGGCCGGTTTTCTTGGCTATCATATCATCACACGGGTTCCGCCATTGCTGCACACGCCATTGATGTCGGCCACCAATGCCATTGCTGCGATTTCCTTGGTCGGGTCTCTGGTCGTAGCGGGCCGCGATTACGGGACGTTCCAATACGGCTGGATATGTACGCTGCTGGGATTCATTGCCGTCACCTGTTCCACTACGAACGCTGTTGGCGGTTTTCTAATTACGGACCGGATGCTCAGCATGTTCAAGAAAGAAGGGGATGAGAAAAAAACGAAGCGCCGAGGCCGTCCCCTCCTGATTGTCGGGTTGGTCGTTGTTGCTGCCATTATCACGTTTATTGTTTGGTGGAAGCAAGAGCACGGTGGTCACGGCTTCGCAAGTCAGACGTTGAAATACTCTTACATCGTATCGGCTTTAATGTTCATCCTCGGCTTGAAGGGCCTCAGTTCTCCCAAATATGCCCGGGGCGGTATGCAGTTGGCGGCAGCTGGGATGCTGCTTGCTGTGCTCGGAACGCTTTTTGACGATCATGTGAGAAACTACACGTGGATCATCGTAGGTTTCATTATTGGAACCATCATCGGTGGCGCGATGGGTTTGCAGATTCCTATGACGGCTGTCCCTCAGCGAACGGCTTTTTCCCATTCCCTCGGTGCCTTAGCGGCCTGCCTGGTTGGCGTTGCGGAGTTCGTCCTTTACGAAGACATGAATCGTGTCAAACTAACCGCACTCGATTTCGAAGTGGTTGTCGGAGGTCTGACGTTTACTGGCAGTTTGATCGCCGCCGCCAAACTCCAGGAACTGCTTCCGGGGAGGCCTCTCACGTACAAGGGCCAGAACTTCATTACGATCGGGCTATTGATCGCGGTAGCTACCATCGGCATTTACTTGGTCGCGAGTCAAACCAACAGTGCGTTTTTTTACTTGATGGTGTCTCTGGCATTCGTCTTTGGGCTCCTGCTTGTGATTCCGATCGGAGCCGCAGATATGCCCACTGTCATTGCACTGCTGAACTCCTACGGCGGTCTGGCGGATGCGGCGATGGGATTCGTCTTGATGAACAAGATTCAGATCATCACGGGCTCGCTGGACGGTACCTCGGGGTTTCTTCTGGCGTTACTGATGTGCCGGGCCATGAATCGCTCGGCATTGAATGTGCTTTTTGGAGCATTCGGCAAGGTGGCATCCGAAGATGAGGCGGCGAAAGCCGCGGCAGCGAAGGGAACTGTGCGCAGCATTTCCGCGGAGGAAAGCGTCGTGCTTTTCGATATGGCGCAAACGGTGATCATCGCGCCCGGCTATGGGATGGCGGTTGCTCGGGCGCAGTATGCCGTTGCTGAGCTGGCCGGTATCCTCAGGGAGCGGGGCATCAACGTTCGCTACGCGATTCATCCTGTTGCAGGCCGGATGCCGGGACACATGAATGTTCTTCTCGCTGAGGCCGATGTACCGTACGATCAGTTGGTAGAAATGGAGGAGATCAATCCTGAGTTTCCACAAGCTGATATTGTTCTGGTCGTCGGCGCCAATGACGTGACCAATCCGGCTGCCAAAACCGACAGGACGAGCCCGCTTTACGGGATGCCGATCCTGGAAGTTGAACGCGCTAAATCGATCATCGTCCTCAAACGCAGTATGCGTCCTGGTTTTTCCGGTGTGGACAACGATCTTTATTACAGCGAAAAGTGTATGATGCTCTTCGGAGACGCTAAAGAGAGCGTCACCAAACTTATCGGCGAGATGAAGTCGTTGTTGTAAAAACCGAAACCTCCCCAAGACCGTAAAATTTCCCTTTTTCTAATTTTTGTTTGCGTGATTCTTCAATAACTCGAGTTTGGTACTTTCTCGCAACATCCCTTCTCCCCCTTGGGGGAGAAGGATAGGTTGAGGGGGTAGAGAGGGGCCGTTTACCCCTCACCTTGCCCTCTCCCCAAAGGGGAGAGGGGAAAAGTGCCAAACTCGACTTCAATGAGTTATAATGCGCTCATACTCATATTGTGATTAGCGGTGCCGTCGGATTTGACTCGCGACAAACATTTTACAACCAGGCAGCCCTTAAGGGTTTCTTCGTCGGTGGTTGACACACGTTATCCCTTTTGCCCCCCACCTTTATCCTCCCCCCGCTCTGCGGGGGGAGGAAAGGAGGGGGGCAAATATCCCTTCCGCAGAAGTTGGCGCTGGCATTTGGTACGCCTATGCGATGGGATCCTCGATTTTTTTGCGCCGCATGATCGAAAAGCAGTCTTTCCCGAATCCATCCGAAATATTTTAGTCATACGTCTCGATCAGATTGGAGATGTGGTTTGTGCGCTTCCGGTTTTTCCGATTCTCAAGCGCCGATTCCCGAGCGCGCGAGTCACAGCGCTTGTAAGCGGGGAAGGGAAGGCGGTTTTGGAGCACAATCCGTTCGTGGATCGGATCGTGGTGTTTGGTTCCAATTGGTTTTCACGCTCGGGCAGCGTCGATTTGGAAGAACTATTTCGTCTGACGGCGGATTTGAGAGAAACGAGATTTGAGCTTGGATTTGACCTTCGCGGTGATTTGAGAACCATTGCGTTCATGACCGCGTCACGCGTTCGTTACCGCATCGGTTATGGAATCGCCGGAGGAGCCGCTCTCCTTCATCGCATGCCGGATTATGACATGTCACGTCATCAGGTTGAGCTCAACCGAAATCTTGTGACGGATGAACCGATCGACAAACGAAACCTTAAGCCCGAGATTTATTTGACCTTGGAGGAGACAAAAGAAGCGTGGAAAAGGTTAGATTCTTTCGGCGTCGATCGAGGAAGCGATCTGATTGCCATTCATCCTGAGGCGGGCTATCCTTCCAAGGAATGGGGTGACGAGAAGTTCATCCAATTAATAGAAAAGCTCATTCGCGACGCGGAACTGAAAATTTTGGTGTTTGGTTTGAACCATGCTCGAAGGGTCGCCGAACATTTTGCTTCTTCTGACCGAGTCGTCAACTTAGTCAGTTTGCTCTCACTTCGCCAGATGATCGCGGTCCTCCACTGCTGCCGGCTCTTCGTGGGAAATGATTCAGGCCCTTCGCATCTTGCTCACGCGCTTGGTCTGGCGTGTGTGGTGATTGCAAGTGGGACGAATGAGTACGAACGGTGGGGGATTTGGCGCGAACCTGTCACGATACGGAAGCACGAGGTACCATGCAGCCCGTGCCATTTGCCGGTATGCAATGTCGCAGGTCATCCGTGCATGTCTGAAATTTCAGTGGACGACGTTTTGGCAACAATCCAGTCAGTGGCGCCGTGTTGATTTTCATCCTATCCTTCATCGGGCTTTGGATTTCTGTTTACTTTACCGGCGTTTATTACAAGTGGTTTAAGCCGGATGTGTTTTGGATTCCTCGCGTGTGTCAATTGAAAGAAGCGACTTGCATGACGGTCTTAGATACGCCGCGGGCGAAACTGTTTGGCGTGCCAAATTCTGCTTTCGGCATTATTTTATACGCGTATCTCATCGCGGACATTTTTGTCTTTCCGAGCGGCATTGCTCTTATTTTTCTTGCTTTTGCGGTCGTGCGTTCCTTATATCTGGCGTACAGTTTACTTTTCGTCACAAAGATTCCGTGCCTGCTGTGTTTCACAAGTCACGTGATGAACGTGGTGCTTTTCTTGATCGTTTTCAAATTGACGATTTCAAGCTAGAATATACGGCGTATATTCTAGCTTGAAATCGTCATCCTGAGCGAAGCGAAGGATCTCGCTTTTTGAGATTCTTCCGCCACAAACCATGGCGGACAAGTCGGCCTTCTCGCCCGCCAACGTATTTTGGCGGGCGGCCTCAGAATGACGTTGCAGGGGGAAACCGAACGCGTACGCAGAATTTTACCTGCCGGGGTGAAGGATCTTGCAGGGCGGGTTCTCCGATCGTCCTTTGGGCTTGCCAGGAATGACGTTTGTGGAGAAGGGTTTGTATGGAACGACTGTTGACGGCGAAACAGGTGAGTGCGTTAATTGAAGTGAAGCCTTCAACGGTTTATCAATGGGTTCATGTGGGACTTATCCCGTACGTGAAGATCGGAAAGTGTGTCCGCTTTAAGAAAGACGAGTTGTTTCGCTGGATTGATAAAAATCACAGAAGGGAGCGTGTCTCTTTTAAGTCGGTCGAGCGCACCCTTGAGAAACGCCCCTCAGCACAAAAGGAATTTTTTTAACGTCTCAACCCTTTATGGCGATTCTGAAAGTCGCGAGGCTCGGACATCCTGTTATTCGGTCAAAAACCACGCCGCTTACTTCCCAGGAAATTGGCTCTCGCGAAATCCAAAGCCTGATCGACAATATGATTGAAACCATGCGGGAGTACGATGGGGTGGGTCTTGCTGCCACACAGATTCACGTTTCGAAGCAATTGGCAGTGATCGAGGTGAAAAACAATGCACGATATCCGGATATGCCTGACGTCCCACTGACGATCTTAATTAATCCGCGGATCACGAAACGCTCAAAGGTTCTGGTGGAGGGGTGGGAAGGATGCCTCAGTGTTCCGGATCTGCGCGGGATCGTTCCCCGTAGTGAATCCCTTACGTGTGAAGCACTTGATCGTCATGGGAAACCCATCATGATCGAGGCGAAAGGCTTCTTTGCTCGTGTCATTCAACACGAATGGGACCACCTGCAGGGAAATGTATATCTCGATCGCATGCCGCACCTTCGTTCCCTTACTTATCTTGCCGAATTTGCTCGTTATGCGGCACCGGATGGCAACGAGTCATGATGAAAGAAAAATCACTCTTGCTCTTTATTCTCATGTCTGCTTTTCTGATCTTGACACTCTTTGTGGCAAAGCACGTGACACGTCCATTTGATCTAGCGGTCATGCAGATCGTTCACGACTTCACGTTCACTCAGTTGGACTATGGACTGTCCTTTTTTACCTTACTTGGTTCCGTCGAGTTTAGCTGTTTTGCGGTGCTTGTCGTGTGCTGGTATCTGTACCGGAAATACAGCTGGTCCGGCGCATTTTTATACCTGTTTTTCTTTGTGGCGATAAGTTGTTTCGAACTCATTTTGAAAAATTTCATCACTTATACAAGTCCCGGACCTGAGTTTGATCGGAATCCCTTTCACTGGGGCGTTTTGGCCGTGTCGGCTCCGTATTCTTTTCCGAGCGGTCACACCTTTCGAGGTGCTTTTTTATTGGGTATTTGGTACGAGCGGTTAAGTCAAAGAGAATCAATCCCCATTGGGAGCCTGCTGATTCAGAAAATTGTGATTGTGCTGTTCATGCTTGCAGTTGGGTACAGCCGGATTTATTTGGGACATCATTGGTTGAGCGATGTCTTAGGTGGTTATTTGCTGGCTGCGATCGCGCTGGCGCTTGCGAGTCAACGACCGGAACATGAGCTGCGGCCGGCGTGAGAATATCAGAAATCAGAAGACAGAGGTCAGAAGACAGAAGTCAGAAGTCAGAGGTCAGAAGACAGAAGTCAGAAGTCAGAAGACAGAAGTCAGAAGTCAGAAGTCAGAAGACAGAGGTCAGAAGTCAGAGGTCAGAAGACAGAAAAGAGAAGTCGGAGGAAAGAGGACAACCTGGAACCTAATCGAGCTGACACATTAAGGGGCAAAAACGTGTTACGTCCTTTTCCTTATCGCTTGAAAGGAGAGGAGTTTTTTCAACCTTTCTATTATTTATGTCCCCGGTTTCTTTTCTGTCTTCTGACGTCTGTCATCCGTTTTCTGTACTTCAGGGGATTGACACCCACAGCGGTGTACTCTATCATAACGTTCATTGAGTGAACTCAGCAAGGAGGGAAGCCCATGGCAAGAAGAGAGCGGCAGGAAGAGAAGATTTTAGATGTCGACGCGCGGATGCAGGGAACCATTACCTTCAAGGACCCGGTCAACCTAAGGATTAACGGAACATTTGAAGGACAGCTGGAAACGCGCGGCAATTTGACCATAGGTGAAAACGCAAACGTGCGGGCGGATATTCATGGAGAGCGAATCATCGTTGCCGGTAAGGTGACAGGAAATTTAAGTGCCTCCGAAAGCATCACTTTGCTGAAACCGGCAGTGGTTCAAGGGGATATTGGTACGCCGATCCTGAGCGTTGGTGAAGGAGCGATTTTAGACGGTAGATGTACCATGCTCAACTTGAGTGGCGGGGAGGCTGCCGGTGGCCACTATTTATCCCTACGGGATATGGCTCAGTACCTTGAAGTAGAAGCGAAAGTGGTCGAAGAATGGGCGAAACAGAAAAAGATACCGGCTCAACTGCACGATGGAGAATGGCGCTTTAATAAGGTCGCAGTTGATCAGTGGATTCAGGATGAAAAAATAAAATCTTGAATCGGTTCTCACCATTCCGTTTCAGATTCTCGATTGTTATTGATTCGTGTTATCTATGAGTGAAGGTATGCTTACCGAAGAGGAAGTTCGGTCGTATCTTAGAGTTGAAGCATCCGAAATCGAACAGCTGCGGCGAAGGGGAAAACTGACTGCTTTCCGAGTGGGAGGTGCTTATCTCCGTTATCGGAAAGACGAGGTCATCGCACTCCGGAACGGGCGAAAATTTCGAATGCCCGATCAATTTGACAAGAACGGGTGGGATATCGTCCGCGATTTTATCATTTTCCATGGGGCTTATATTGCGCTTTCGATCGCGGTGGTTTTGCTCTTCGTCTACTTCTTACGGCCCTAAAGAACAAATCCCCGTTTTTACCGCTTCATGAGTACGCCCTTTCAGTTGGGAATTGATATCTGTAACGTGCGACGGATGGCACAAGCGATTGAGCGAGGCGGCGCGCGCTTTCTTGACCGGGTTTTTACGAAAGCGGAACAAACTTATTGCAGCGGGAAACGGAATCAATACGAGCACTATGCGGCGCGGTTTGCGGCAAAGGAGGCTTTGATTAAGGCGAAAAAGGGCGGAAGGGGCCGTTACACGCTTCGTGACATTGAGATTGTTCGGAACTCAAAAGGGGCACCGTCTCTCCATATCGACCATAGCGCCCGGAATAAATTGGGCATTTCCGCTACCGCCATATTTGAGCTCACCATGACACATGAACGCGAGTTCGCCGTCGCGGCCGTTGCGATGATTCCTTAACTTTCTGTGGTGCGGGGTTTACTTCGCGAGAGTTCCATCCAAGGTTTCAAAGACAATCGTCACCAGAGCACGGCACTTTGGGCATTTGATTTGTTTGAAGGCCTGAATGTTCTCGTGTTTTGGACGGTACATAATGGAGAGGATTTTCGTCGAAAACTTCGACTCGTCGCCAGACCAGTTGCAGGAAGAGCAGTTGTAGGTCGCTTTCTCCATGGTTTTGCCTCACATTACGTTTTCAGATATCGGCAGGAGTCTGGCGAACTTGAACCCAAAAGAGAATTTTCAGACATTCCCCAACTGATATGAATTTGGGGTGCAGGAAGTAACGACAGAACCCCCCCCATATGTTTCAAACTCTC
>MHFT01000010.1 GCA_001804315.1 Omnitrophica bacterium RIFCSPLOWO2_12_FULL_50_11 | reverse complement strand
CGGACGGTGAGACCATTGATGAAAGAGCGGTCGAAAAACTCGCGATCGAATGGCTCCGGTATGAACCGTTTGATTTGGCTGATGCACTTGCCCGGAAGGATACGAGCGAAGCGATCAAGATTTTGCATTATTTCTGTGATTTAAGCGGTGATGTGGTCAGTACCATTGGGCTCATCCATTGGCAGCTTAAGCGGATTTGGCAGGCAAAGAAAATTTTGGCGCGTGGGGGAAGCCGCGACGACGTCGCTCGGGCGGTCAGGATTCCGCCTTTTCGCCTTCAAGTGTTCCTCAATCAAGTGCGACAGTTTGACCTCGAAACACTCGAGCAGCTTCTCAACGAACTGTGGGAAACTGATTGGAAGGTCAAAACCGGCGCCTGCGAGCCTACGATTGCGATGGAAACATTCCTCGCCACTGTTGGGCAATCGTAGGGGCGGGCCTTGTGCGCGTCCGTTCGCTGTCATCTCGGGCGCCCACAAGGGGCGCCCCTACAGTTTTGGCGTGGTTATTTTTTACTCAGCAGTTTTGCGATGCGGGCTTTTTTTCGATCGGCGCGTCCGTAGGGGATGACACCGTGAACAGCGGCTTTGTCCAATTTGGAAACGAGGATTCGAGCCCGTTCCTTTAGTCCCCCGTCATTCGGTTCACCTTTCTTCTGACTGAGTGCTACCAATTTCTTCCACCGTGTCTCCAACTCGGAACGCACGCCCAGATTCTGTGCGTGCCTCCACTCATTACTTCTCATGCGTTTAGCAGCGGACCGTGTATTCGGCATTCGAAATTGCACTCCTTTTTGTTACACTAAAGACACTCGTACCGGGTCCTTTCCGTAACCTGGTACTCATGTGACCGTGATGTACGGCCGCATAAGGTAACACACGAGGAAAACCATGTCAAATTCTGACGCTCGTGATCGTCTTCGGGAAAAAATTGAAGCGCTTCCGCAAACATCCGGTGTTTATCTGTTTAAGGGCAAAGGAGGAGGGCTCCTCTACATTGGAAAAGCTGGCAATTTAAGGAAGCGCGTCCGGTCGTACCTCAAGAATCGGGGTGTCTCACCAAAAATCGAAGTCCTGCTCGGGCGAATCGTTGATGTCGAGACGATTGAAACTCAGACGGAAATGGATGCACTTTTGCTTGAGGCCCAGCTTGTGCGGAAACACCATCCGCGCTACAACACGCAGCTGCGAGATGACAAGAGTTACCCACTGCTCAAGCTTACGGGGGACGAGTTTCCACGCTTGCTCGTCACGCGCAATCGAAAAGATAGGAAAGCTGCTTATTACGGTCCTTACACAGACGCGAAGCTCCTTCGCGAAGTTGTGCGTGTGTTCAACAGCATCTTTCCGATTCGGAAATGCCGGACGCTTCCGAAACGGGCCTGTCTTTATTATCACATCGGCCAATGCATCGCGCCGTGCATTAAACCGGCAGTGAAACCCGAATACGATTCGCTCGTCAAGCACATGAAAGAGTTTTTAAGCGGCGGGCGGCAGAGCTTAATCGATTACATTGCGGAGAAGATGAAACAGGCTGCATTGGAATACCGCTTTGAAGATGCTCAATTTTTTAAAGAGCAGATTGAAGCGCTTGGATGGTTTCGAAAGAAGCGATTTGATCTGAGACGCCCAGAAGGCGGAATCGGCCTGCGCGGGACCTTGGAATTGAAACAAGCGTTGAAGCTTGATCGACTGCCGGAAAAAATTATTTGTTTCGACGTTTCCAATATTCAGGGAGACGAAGCGGTGGCCTCGAAAGTATGTTTCTTCCGTGAGCTTACCCATAAACTTGAGTACCGCCGATACAAAATTAAAGGGGTTACCGGCATCGATGACTATGCGATGATTTGCGAAGCGGTTCGGCGGATGATTGTGGGTGTGAAGGAAGGCAGAGAAAGTGCGCTTCCGGACTTAATCATGATTGACGGCGGCCGCGGGCATTTAAATCGAGCGCACGAGGTGCTCAAATCGGAGGATTGTTCGGACGTGGAGGTCATTTCGCTTGCCAAGCGGTTCGAACTGGTTCATTCGCCGAAATCGAATGTGCCCGTTGCGCTCGAGCCGAACTCGGCAGCCCTCAGGCTTCTTCAGAAGATCCGTGATGAAGCGCACCGATTTGCGATTACGTACCACCGGCGGCTTAAAGAAAAGCAGCTCACGCGTTCTCTTCTTGACCGCATCGAGGGCATCGGTGAAAAACGGAAGAAAATCTTGCTTCAGTCCTTTGCCTCGCTCGAAGAGCTCCGAAATACGCCGCTTGAAGTCCTTGCCCGCTTGAAAGGGATGACGCGGCCTTCAGCCTCACGTGTCCTTGAGTTTTTGCGTCGAGCTTAGTCGAAACGGATTCAGGCTTTTGTGTATCATCTAAAAACGAAGGCACGTGGCACCTTTCTGTGTTGAAGGCTTTTGGTTCTTAGTTTTAATATTTGAGTTGACTCCTCGGGAAGACTGAAAAACTCCCCCGAGGGGTCATCCTGAGCGGAGCGAAGGATCTCAGAGATCCTTCTGGCCTTCGGCCCTCAGATATTTATGGGAAGAACTTTAAAGACTGGCCTCCTTGAGGAAATCGAGCCAGGGGAAGACGTCAATTTTTCCGACTCTTTTCAAGGCAGACCCTAAATAAACCACTACCGGGCGGTGTCTCTTTTTGTAGTAGTCGGCAAAGCTCGCCAAGCCCCTTAAATCGGAAGTTCGAATCTGGGAGGAGGCCTTTACTTCGACAGCCCAAACTTCCCCCTTCCATTCCAGGATGAAATCCACTTCTGCCCCATGCTCGGTTCGGTAGGAGGCGAGGCGCACGGGCATGTCTTGAGCGGCAGCGCTATGAACGATTTGATTAAAGACAAGGTGTTCAAAGAGCATCCCGATCCTGTCAGGCGAGGGCGAAAAATTTTCCAAAAGGCCATTCAGCACCCCGGTGTCGAAAAAGAAAAATCGGGGGCTTTGAATGAGCCGCCTTCTTTCGGAGCGGCTGAACGGTTCCGAACGGCGCACGAGGAGCGTGTCTTCGAGGATCTCAAAATACCGCACGGCCGATTGCCGCGGGATCGCAGCCTGGGAAGCGAGCTTGGAAAGGTCCAGGAACTTTCCCGCCTCAGCCGCGGCCACAAAGAGGAAGCGCGAAAACCCCTCCACCGCCCGGGTGAGGGCCTCGGCCTGGATCTCCTCCTTGAGGTAAACGGCTGCGTAAGAGCGTAAAACTTTTTCCTTCTCCTGCCGATGCGGTTCGGTCCAAATTCCAGGAAGCGTCCCTGTGGAAAGGGCCTCCTGGGTTTTCATCTTGTAGCCCATTTCTCGGGCCGTTAACGGTCCAAGGAGATAGGTGTGGATGCGTCCGGGCAGCAAATTGGCCCCGCCCCGTTTGAGTTTCCTTGCGCTTGAACCGGTCATGTAGAACTTCATCTGCTGTCCTTGCTCATCGAGGATCGCTTGGAGGGTGTTGAGAAGGCTCGGGAGGCGCTGAACCTCATCCACAAAGACGGTTCTGTAAGGGCGGGCGGCGAGGCGCTCCTCAAGCTCTCGCGGGTTTCGGGAGAATTCCAAGTAGGTCGGCTCGTGGGCCAAATTGATCGTAAGCTCGGGTTTGAGGCTTTGAATCAGAGTCGATTTTCCTGTCTGTCGCGGGCCAAGGAGTAAGAGGCTCCGCTTCGACTTGGCCAGGAGTGGACCGAGCCCTCGGGGAATCATAAGCATGAGGTTATTTTACGCGGTAGAATAACCTATGTCAACTTTTTAGGGGGTTCCGAAATACGCCGCTTGAAGTCCTGGCCCGCCTGGAAGGAATGACGCGGCCCTCCGCCGCACGTGCCATTGATTCTTTGATTGTCCCTTCACCAGCGGTACCGAAACGGCACAAAAAGGTGGCATGACATCTTCCCTTTTCCTTTTTCAGGGCTGTGCGCGCACCCTACGGAGAAAAGGTCATTCTGAAGCTCGCTCACGATCTATCTTATGATAAGACTTACCCTTACGATGCTTTGAGGGTGTATCAAAATAACACAATTTTCGGAGCGCTCCGAAAATTGCCTATCAGTCCCCATTTTGCTTCCGCCCTTCGTGCTTTACGACCTTGCCAATTTCGATAAGAAAGTGGCTCATAAACAGAATGATACAAACCAACGCCACGCGACCAGACAATGAAAATAGAGACCTCCAGAAACGATTCGCCTTCTTGAGTATTTCAAGCTGGGTCAAATAGACGACTTCGCAACCGTTGTCTTCTCTAACGGTACTTGAAATCCTTGGTGCCTTCATGAAATTTGAACTGTACTTAACTAAATGACCTTTAAAATGAATTTGGTCTCCTCGTTTCGCTAGTGCGGTCTTCGCCAGAATCTCACTTTTGTCTGAAAGCAAATGGTTGTTGGAAAGCGCGTTGGGTTGAAACTGAGCCCAAGATTCGCGGTCAGATCCCGTCTTCCACTCATAATAACAAGTCCATTCGCCTGAGCTGAATTCTAGTTTCTGATAGATTCCAGATTCAACATTCGGACCCCAAATGACGCACAAATCCTTTACGTTGATATGATCTTTCAGATCCTCGTGTACTTTTTCCCAAAAATCTCGGAAGTCATTCTCAGAAACCACCATGCCATATAATTCATAGTCGTGCATCGGCGTGACTCGATAGGTCACACCTCTTCGCTGAATTTCAAACGGCTGGGCATCAGTTTCAGTTTGAATGGGTGGGCGAGAAAGTTCTGGCAAAATGGCCGATTTATCCGGAAAACGGTCTTTTTGAAAAAAGCTGATTAGCCACAAGCCCAAACTTGACGCCAAAACGAATTTCGTGATCGTTTTTGCGGAGGTCACTTTTTGGCTTTATAGCGCATGGAAACATAGATGGCACAAATGTGAGGATTATTAGGATCCACTAAAAGGGTGATATTGCGTCCTTTTGTGACGCCTGACCACCACGCGGTGGTACCGACCACCTTCTCAAAATAATGCCTGCCTTGATATTCATAGCTGACAAAGGGTTGTAGGCGATGCTTTCTGGCACTCCAACGAAATAAACTATACTTTTCGACCTTACCACAAATCGGGTCTCCCTGTGCTGTTAAATACTTATGAATCGATAATTCCTTTCTTATAGAAAAGATCAAGTAGAGAAAAGGCAGGACAAATAACAGAAAGATCAGAAAGGAATCAAGCCTTACATGTGTGACGACAAACCAACCTAAAAGCAAACTCATGAAACCGGTCGCACCAAGCAGGAAGTAGTCCTCGAAATTATTGTAAAAAAACAATCGATAGGATACAGGTCTTGGTTTTTCAGTCAAAAGTTCAGATTCAAATTGCCAATTGCTTGTCAAGAATTCATCCATTGTTTTTGCCCTACTCAAGCAAAGGATTTAGCAACCAAGAGGAGTGAACCGATCAAAGCCAGGTAGGAACCAATCCATATCACGATCCACAATAGGATAGCAAGAAGCGCTTGGAAGAAATTCAAATGAGCGAATGTCGATCGACGATTAAGGTTAGACTCGGCCTTTCACTGAATAAATAACAACAAAACTTACAACCACTGTAAAGATGAGCATTGCAAGAAAGCATACCGGAAGAGCCACTAAAAAGAAAACCAAAGCGTTACGCTTCGTTGTCATCCACTTTCCTATTGCACCTCCTATCAGAGTCCAGAAGAAAAGG
This sequence comes from Omnitrophica bacterium RIFCSPLOWO2_12_FULL_50_11, assembly GCA_001804315.1. Classification (GTDB taxonomy): domain Bacteria; phylum Omnitrophota; class Omnitrophia; order Omnitrophales; family Danuiimicrobiaceae; genus 2-12-FULL-50-11-A. The sequence continues at coordinate 19,256 of MHFT01000010.1, read as the reverse complement.
TTAAATGGGGTTTGCATGATTGGGGTAAGCGTGTGAAACGCCTTCGGACTGATGCCGAAAAACGTCCAAAGATGAATCATGGTGGCAAAAAATTGAGGAATATACATGACGACATTTCTAACGATGCGCAAAGGCGTGAATTCTAAATTGAACATGAGAGGCAATTCAATCGCCAAAGCAGTTGAAAGAGCAATTATCGCCCCTAGAATTGTTTTTTTCACGACTTACCCTTGGTTACCCAGTCCAAGTTTTAAGATTTCTGGTTTTTAGTTTTTAAGGCTTGAGTTAACTGATCAACTGCTTCCATGATGTTTACGGGAACGGCAAGAACGACCGTATTGGATGCGGTAGGACCAAGGCCGTCAACAGTTTGAAGGGTTCTCAACTGCATCGCACCGGGGCTCTCTGTCATGGTTCTCGCGGCCACCGCAAGATTGATCGCGGCCTCTCTGTCGCCTTCGGCTTTTGTAATGGTGGCTCGTTTTTCGCGTTCCGCTGACGCTTGGCGTGACATCATTTTTTTAAGCTCTTCAGGCATGTCGACGTCTTGCATTCGAATGCCCGTTACTTCCAGTCCCCAATCACGTGTGTCTTTCTCCACATTGGATTCAATGCTTTTTCCGATTTCTTCGCGTTCTACCAATAATTGATCGAGGGTCATCTGTCCGATCACATCACGAAGCGAGGTTTGCGCATATTGGCCGATGGCGTAGCGATAATCTTGAACTTTGATGATCGCGTCGGCTGCGTTTTGAACTTTGAAAAAGAGGACGCCGTTTATTTTTACGGGGACGTTGTCCCTGGTGATCACTTGTTGAGCCGGAATATCCATGGCGAGGATTCTGAGGTCCACCATTTTGACTTGATCGATGATGGGGATAATCAAGAAAATACCTGGGCCTTTAACGCTTGAGAACTTGCCAAGCCGGAAGATAACCCCTTTTTCCCACTGCGCTGCCAGTTGAATGGCTTGTGCGATAATGACATCTCCGACGAACCAAACAATTGAAAACCAAACGGCGAGCGTCGGATCAGCCAGGTAAATGTTCCACGCAATGGCTCCGCCAATGACGAACAAAATCGTAAAGACAAGTCCCGAGATATAATTGATCATTTGAAAATCCTCCTTCGTTTGATGTTGTTCTTCAAATTGCCGAGAGTGACTTACTCCTCTTTGCGGTATCTCCTCTTCGGATAAATCAGGAAGAACGGCTGAATTTTGATAAGTCCCTTGTTTCATCTGATTGCGTAACCAGGTCAGCATCTTTTCTGTTTTTTTAAAAAATACCGTTCATTCGAGACCAATATTTACAGGGAAAACTTATTTCCGATAATTGGGTTATGGTAAATGGAACGGACAGTTTGGGGTCAGGTTCCTGAAAGTTAAGGCAACTTTATTGACCAAAGGATTCCTTTCGCGGTTTCTCTGGATTACGTTGCCGTCGTCGGGTTGCCACCAGGAGGTTGTTGCAGCGTTCCTCGTGCTTGGCTCTCAGCAATTTTTGGAGAGTTGATATTGAAGCCCATGACCTTCCACACACCGCCTTCTTTTATCATGGTAACCAATAGCTGGCCTTCAGGGTCACCCTGAAGGCCAGCAATTTTTGGAGAGTTGATATTGAAGCCCATGACCTTCCACACACCGCCTTCTTTTATCATGGTAACCAATAGCTGGCCTTCAGGGTCGTTTTCATAAGCAACGTTAAACCGTATAACTCTTCCATTGGAAGGTGCATCGGGTGCGAGCAAACGAGTCACATCGGTACCTTGATCGTGTCTTTGATAATTTCCGACAATTTCGCCTGCGACATCCCGCAGCGTTCGGGTCATTCCTTCATTTGAAACCACTTGATAATTGTTTGATGTTAAAGCGAATGCTCGACTTACATTGTCATTGGATTGATAAAGCAGTGTTATAAACTCGCTTGCGACTGCCATAGCCCGTTCGGTGTCCTTTGGATTTTGAACCGAACATCCCACTAACAGTATCAGCAAACCGCATGACCATATTTTCTTCATAAGATTATTATCGGCTACGGAGTTTGTTCCCCTGAGGTATCTTTTCCCGAGCGAGCCAACGATCTGAGGGCCGAAAGTATTGTATCCCTGAATCGATGCACAGATCCTCGAATTCTTCTTGGATTCATATTGCCGCTTTTTAAAGGCGGTGCAGGAGGAAAGAGTTCTTCGGCCTGCCAAGCGACCCGCCTCCCTCAAAGTTCTATCTGAATCCTCGATGATCCTAGACCAAAAAATCAGGATTCTCAAAGGGAGGTATGTTAAAATGCCACGCATTATGAAACGGTTAAAATCTGAATCTGTTTTGCAGGGATACCAGCGGTTTCTCGGCGGAATTCAGCGGCTTCTGGAAGAAGCCAGGCACCAAGTTGCCGGCTCTGTAAATGCCATATTGACGGCTACGTACTGGGAGATCAGTCGGCGCGTTGTCGAATACGAACAAAAAGGCCGAAAGCGGGCTGAATATGGGGAAGCAATTCTTGAAAATCTGTCGCGAGATTTAACCAAAAAATTCGGCCGAGGCTTTTCACGTCAGAATCTTCAGCAGATGCGTGAATTTTACCTGTCCTACCCGCCTGCTCAAATTGGCCAGACACTGTCTCGCAAATCTCGAATCTGCCAGACGGTGTCTAGCAAATCTCGAGTGTCTGTTGAGAAATCCTCAACACGATTGAGTAAATTGGATGTGGAAGCCCTTGCGGCCATTTTTCCACTTTCCTGGTCTCATTATGTCCGGCTTCTTACGGTAAGGACTGCTCACGCACGCAAGTTCTACGAAGTGGAAGCCCTGCGCGGCGGGTGGTCGGTCCGCCAGCTTGATCGTCAGATTAGCTCTCGGTTCTACGAGCGCGTCACCCTTTCCCGCAATAAGGCCGGATGACGCTTCCCGACGAAAAGAAATTAGCATTAGAATTGAAACGCACCCGCCAGCAGCTTGAGCACATCACGGCTCAACGCCATGGGGCACAGCGTGGATGATTTTTCCTCCGTTGTTTGTGTTGACAGCCAGAGAACTCTGTGGTTGTTTGACAGCAGTAGCCGTTGCTGCTAAGCTATGGTGTCGTCTTGTCTTACGTCATTAGTCCCTTTGCCCCGCACCATATTGGTGCGGGGTTTACTCATCGGGGCGTAACTACGAGGTCACGCATGAAAGAACGAATCGAAAATCTTGCAAAATCCATCCAACAAACGGGCGCGAAGCTCGAAGAGATTAGGGGGTATCTTTGACCTCGACCGAAAAGAACGTGAAATCCAGTCTTTAAACGAAAAGATGTCCCAGCCGGATTTTTGGGACGCTCCTGCCGAGGCGAAAAACTCTGTCAACCAGCTCAAATCGCTCAAGCGGCTCATTGATCCGTGGAAAAAGTCACACCAGGAGGTAAAAGACCTCGGAGAACTCTTGAGCATTGTCGGTGACGATGACGCGTCCTTAAAAGAGCTCGAGGGAGACTTCAAAAAGGTCGAGCGTGAAGTTGAGATGCTTGAGTTTCAGAGGCTTCTTTCCGGTCCGCTCGATGCCAACAGCGCGATTGTGAGCATCAATGCCGGCGCGGGCGGAACGGAATCCTGCGATTGGGCACAGATGCTTCTTCGCATGTACGTGCGGTGGGCAGAAAATCGGGACTTTTCCGTCCAACTTGCGGATTCACTTGCAGGTGAGGAAGCGGGAACCAAAAGCGCCACCTTTTTTGTCCGAGGACCTTACGCTTACGGGTACCTCAAGGCTGAGCGCGGTGTCCACCGCCTCGTGCGCATCTCACCCTTTGACGCTAATAAAAGACGCCACACTTCGTTTGCCTCAGTGGATGTGATTGCGGAAGTCGAGGAAGAAATGGACATTTCAGTCAACGAGAAAGATTTGCGCATTGACACGTTCCGCGCAGGAGGTGCGGGCGGTCAGCACGTGAATAAAACGTCAAGCGCCGTGCGCATTACGCACCTTCCGACAGGAATTGTCGCCCAGTGTCAGAATGAACGTTCGCAGCACCAAAACAAACAAGTGGCAATGAAAATTTTAAAGGCGCGGTTGTACGCCAAAAAGCGCGAGGAAGAGGAGCGAAAGCTCAAAACGCAGTACGGCGAAAAAAAGGAAATTGCGTGGGGCTCGCAAATTCGCTCTTACGTGTTCCATCCGTACACATTGGTCAAAGACCACCGAACGAATTACGAAACCTCAAACGGTCAAGCAGTCATGGACGGGGAGCTTGACGATTTCATCGAGGCGTATTTAAAACACGAGGCACGGGAACAATCGAAAAAGACGTAATGTCGTAAAAGCAAATGTTGATGAAAATTCTTGGCGGCGCAGCCGCCGTGTTAACCAAAGTCTTCGGTTCGCGAAACGATCGGATCCTAAAAAGCATGCAGCCGGTCGTGGATCAAATCAACTTGCTTGAGCCGTCCGTGAAAGCACTTTCAGACGAAGCGCTGCGGGCGAAAACAGACGAATTCCGCGCTCGTTTGTCAAAAGGCGAGAAGCTTGACGATTTGCTTCCGGAAGCATTTGCAGTCGTCCGGGAAGCGTCGCGTCGAGCGATCAAGATGCGGCACTTTGACTGTCAGCTCGTGGGCGGCCTGGCGCTTCATCGGGGCATGATTGCCGAGATGGCGACTGGAGAAGGAAAAACGCTCGTCGCCACCTTGCCCATTTATCTGAACGCACTCACGGAGAAAGGGGTTCATTTGGTGACCGTCAATGACTACCTCGCCAAACGAGACCGGTTTTGGATGGGACCGATCTACGAATTTTTGGGTTTAACGGTTGGCGTCATTCAGCACGAGATGGATCCAGCAGCGCGTCAGTTGGCATACCAGTCGGACATTACCTACGGCACGAACAATGAATTTGGGTTCGATTATCTAAGAGACAACATGGTGACCGATGTGCGTGACCGCGTCCAGCGCAAACTTCATTACGCGATTGTAGACGAAGTCGACTCCATCTTAGTCGATGAAGCGCGAACGCCGCTCATTATTTCTGGTCCGGCTGAGGAGTCGACGGAAAAATACTACCAGATCGACAGAATCATTCCACGGCTCGAAAAAAGTGTCCATTACGAGGTGGACGAAAAAGCGAATACCGCGACGCTCAAAGAAGAAGGAATTGCGCGCTGCGAGTCGCTTTTGAATGTTGAAAATATTTATGAAAATACGCAAATCGATGTCATCCACCACATTAGTCAAGCCCTTCGGGCGCACGTGCTTTTCAGGCGCGACGTGGATTACATGGTCAAGGACGGCAAAGTTGTCATCGTCGATGAGTTTACGGGGCGCTTAATGCCCGGACGCCGCTTTTCGGATGGACTGCATCAAGCGCTTGAAGCCAAAGAGCGCGTCAAGATCGAGCGGGAAAATCAAACGCTTGCAACGATTACCTTTCAGAATTATTTCCGCATGTACAAAAAACTCGCCGGTATGACGGGAACCGCGGCGACCGAAGCGGCTGAATTCGAAAAAATTTACAAGCTCGAGGTGCTTGTCATTCCAACCAATCGGCCGCTCATCCGCCACAACCACCCCGATTGCATTTACCGCACCGAACGCGAAAAGTTTAATGCGATCGTCGAGGAAATTGCTGAGATTCACAACCAAAGCCGGCCGGTTTTGGTGGGTACGATATCCATCGAGAAGTCGGAACACTTGAGTCAAATGCTCAAGCGGCGCGGCCTTGCGCACACGGTGCTGAACGCCAAGTACCACGAGCAGGAAGCCGAAATCGTTGCGCGGGCAGGTCAACCGGGCGCGATTACAATCGCGACGAACATGGCCGGCAGGGGGACCGATATTGTTTTGGGGGAAAGTGTGGCGCAAAAAGGGGGCTTGGCCGTGACGGGCACGGAACGGCATGAAGCGCGGCGTATTGACAATCAGCTGCGCGGCCGCACAGGCCGGCAGGGTGATCCTGGCAGCTCCAAGTTTTACCTTTCGCTTGAAGATGATCTGATGCGGATTTTTGGATCGGACAAGATTTCCGGTTTGATGCAGCGTCTTGGGATGGAGGAAGGTCAGGAGATTCAGCATCCGCTTGTCACGCGCGCGGTGGAAACGGCACAAAGGCGCGTAGAAGGACGAAACTTTGAGATTCGCAAGCATCTTCTGGAATACGACGACGTGATGAACCGGCAAAGAGAGATCATTTACGAGGAACGAAACCGGGTGCTGGAAAGCGCCGATTTGACCGATCACGTGATCGAAATGATCGAAAATTTTGCCGACGAGCTGATTCTGAAATACATGAACCCAGAGATCCGCGAAGAAGAACGCAGCGGCGAAGGATTGAGAACAGCGCTCCGTGCGAAGTGTGGGATTGACGTGGAGGATCCTTATTTTACGAAAGACACATTTGACGCGTTTCGGGAGGAAATCGTTGAAAAAGTAAAAGCAGCGTACCGGAGCCGGGAAGAAAAGTTTGGAAAAGACAGGATCCACTTTTTAAGCCGTTACATTCTCCTTCACGTGATCGATTCCAAGTGGAAAGAACATCTTCGTTCGATCGATGAGCTTCGCGAGGGGATTTACCTCCGGGCCTACGGCCAGCGCAATCCCCTCGTCGAGTACAAGCAGGAGTCGTTTCAAATGTTTGAGGAGATGGTTTCTTCCATTAAGGAAGAGGCGATCGAGTTCCTCTTCAAGGTTCAAGCCGTGCGTGAGGAGAAAGTGTCGACGGTAATAAGTCCAAGCCGCCAGGAATATCTGCATCCCGAAGCTAGCGGGTTCGACGCTGGTGTTGGGCCATCGGCCTTGCTGCAAGATCAGCAAATGGGTCGTCTAGGGACACATGATTTTGCTCCGGGGGCTGAGCCGGTTCCTGACACTGGCGGCCGGCGTCGTCGAGAATCGGCTGACCGTCCGGCGACCTTTCGGCGAAGTCAAGCTAAGATCGGCCGCAACGAACCCTGCCCTTGCGGAAGCGGAAAGAAGTACAAGAAGTGCCACGGCGGATAAAAGTGTTTCACGGCACGTATCTGTTTAGCGATTTTTCCTCCCCCCCTTGTTCGCCACAAAGCGTTTTGGGACGGATTCCGCCAACGCGTTGTGGCGAACAAGGGGGGGAGGAAGTGACGCTAAACGCGTACCACGGCACTGTTTGTTCGCTGACCGCCGCTCTGCTCCTTATTCTTTCCTTTCCAAAATTCTCATTTTCGTGGCTCGCTTGGATTGCTTTTGTACCCATCTTCTGTCTGAGTGCGCGGCTTGAGCGTGTGCGCGATGCGTTCAGTTTCTTCTACTTGACGGGTTTCCTCTTTTTCTTTGCCTCTGTGGAGTGGCTTCGTCACGTCACGTACTTTGGCTGGGTGTTTGTTGCTTTTTTGTACGCGTTTTATTTTGGCCTCTTTGGCGTTGTGTTTTGTTCGGTATGGAAATCGAAGCAGCGCTTCGCCTTTCTTTTTCTGATTCCATCGGCGTGGGCTGTTCTCGAGTGGGTGCGGACCGAGATTCCCGTTTGGGGTTTCGGCTGGAATTTACTGGCGTACAGCCAGACATCCAACCTTGGCATTGCACGGATCGCAGCTTTTGTGGGGGCGTTCGGTGTTTCGTGGCTCGTCATGTTTGTCAATGTTGGGATTTTTTTTGTGGTGCAGTTTCTCGGTACCAGGTACAGAAGGGACAGGTTCGGTGAACCTGTCCCTTCTGTACCTGGTACCGTTGGTACTGGTGCGCTCGTTGTCATCCTGGCGAGTTCTTTTTTCCTTGGTCGTGGAAACGAGCCAACAGTCCGTGGAGATGAGATTCGACTTGCGGTGATTCAAGGAAATATTGCGCAGGACGTGAAATGGGATCCAGGACGGAAAGCGGAGATTCTCGAAACGCACCTTGCCCTCACGCGGTTTGTGGGACATGACAAGCCCGAGCTAATTCTTTGGCCCGAGGCTGCGTTTCCAGGTTACTTTAATTTGGATCCGAAACGTGAGGAAATATTGAAATTTCAAAAAGAGCTCAACGTTCCGATGGTTTTGGGAAGTCCTTATTTGGATGTTTTAGGAGGATCTTACAACAGCGTTTTTCTGGTGGAACGTGGATCCGGGCTCGAAGCGCGCTACGACAAAGTCCGCTTGGTTCCGTTTGGTGAATATGTGCCGTGGCGGCCGTTTTTCGGTATGTTTGGTTTGGAGCGCCTCGCGGATTCGCTCGGCGTGGGGGATTACCGGGCGGGTGAAGATGTGAGCGTATTTGTGTTAGAAAATTCGAAGCGCTTTTCGCCGCTCATTTGCTTCGAGGACACTTTTCCGTCGCTTGCGCGGCGGGCGGTCGAACGAGGAGCACAGTTTCTCGTGGTGTTGACCAACGACGCTTGGTTTTCAAAGAGTGCGGCAGCGTACCAACATCTTCAAGCATCGATTTTTAGAGCCATTGAAAATGGGGTGCCCGTTGTCCGCGCTGCGAACACCGGCGTTTCTGCTTTTGTGAGTTTTACAGGCGAGGTCGTCGATCGTGTTGAAGACACCCATAGGCATGACACATTTGTCGCCGGCGGGCTCGTGCGTACTGTGCTGCTTCCAAGGGCGAGGACGGTGTACCAGCAGGGTGGGCATTTGTTTCCTCTTTTTTGCTTGTTCGTTCTCATTGTATCCTTTGCCATTGTTTCTGCTCGTACGAGAGGAAGGCAACTTGCGTCTTTATTTTTCGCCCTCTTTGTGTTCAGTTGTCCGTGCTTTTCTCAAGATGACGCAAGGCTTCACCACCGTGATTTGGAGGAGACCGATCCGTCCCTACTTGTGCACTCCGGTGTTCTTGAGCACATCAAACCTGAACACGAGGAACCGTTACGGGAAGATGAGTGGGTGGAGCTTAAGGGAGATCACTTTAATGTTTACCTGAAGACCAGAGATTTCGATCTTTCTCAGAAGGTTTTGGTGCACGCCGAAGAAAATCTTGGCCGCATCTTGAAACGATTGGATGATGACGGTCCGAAACGAGGTTGGCAGGAGGACGGCCGCGTTCGGATTTTTATTTTTGAGAACCAGGAGATGTTTCAACAGAAACGTGGCGCACCGAGTTGGGCAGCAGGTGACGCCGATTACGGAAAAAAGTTGATCACAACGTACCTGGGATCGCGGCATTTTTTCAGTTCGACGCTTCCGCACGAGGTGGCGCATCTGGTGCTTTACGAGCTGACCGGCGAACATAGGAACGTGCCCACGTGGCTGCACGAGGGTTTCGCACTTGCTCAGGAAGATGAGGAACGAGAGGACTTGAATCGTGCCGTCAAACTGGCAGCGGCACAAGGAAAGCTCCTCCCGCTCAAATTGCTCACGATTGTCGATCCCAAACAGCAAACTCGAGGTGCAGCGAACGTTTACTACGGCGAATCGCAGGCTTTCGTCCGGTATCTGATTGAAACGTACGGGGCAAGTCGTTTCCGCAGTTTCATCTTGTATCTGGCGAAGGGGAAAAGTTTTGAGGAAGCCATCGGGCGCGCTTACGCAGGAGTTCTCAGAAGCCTCGAGGAACTAGAAACGAAGTTTTTCGAACGCTTGGCCTGAGCAGCTAACCCGCATTTCTCATCGCCAATGAGAAATGCCCTCGAAGAGGTTGTGGTGCAAATAGGCTTGTCCATTTGTACCACAGGGGTTGTCTTTTGCGCCCCGTTTTGAGAGGGGCGCAAAACTTTGCCGGCCCTTTATGGGCCAGCACTGCACGCCGGGATGTCGATCATCCCGTGCGTGCATGTGGACGCAACTTCGTGCGTCCAAAGCGATTTTCTCATCAATCCGCCAAATTGATGAGAAAACCGGACTAAAACGGGACGTGTGCGGGTTGTTTCTTGTTGAGAGATTGTTCGAGTGCGAAAAGCTCATTTTCGAGGAGTTCTTTCACCGGATACGTGGTTCCATTCGGAAGTTTGACGAGGTAGAGGAGGCCCGATTCGAGCGACCGCGTTGCGAGGTGTCGGATGAAATCGTGTGCGGTCAGCGCGTACCGGCGTGCATGCTCGTATTTCCAAGTGAGATGTCGTGCCGCTTCGGCTGCTGAATATTCGACTCGATTGCGGATAAAAAGGTAAGGCGATTTCCGAATCCGCTCAATTAAGTATTCAATCTTCGCTGTCTCAACCGCTGCGCCGCGGTCTCTTTGCGCGAGAACCCAGCCGAAATAAGGATCTTGATTGATTTCATTCATAGGGGTCAATAAAAGTTCTTGAGGTGTCTTGCTTGACTGCGCGCCCAGCGGCGGTGTTGAAACGAAACTACCAAATACGGTAAGAAGCACGAGCAGCCTGAGTAAATGGAGAATCGACGGTGGGGATACGGAACGGGCTTTGATGAGCGTTGGATCTGACCTTTTCGGAACCGGCATGAAGAGCGGCATTCTACCAATGCTCATCGGCTTTGTCACGCAGAAATTGAGTCTGAAATTGAGTTTAGGCTTGCTTATCACGGACTTGCTGCAACTTGGCGTCACGCCATCATTTAAGCAGAGTCGTAAGCACTCAGGTTCATTGACACTGTCCACATCACGTAGTAAGATGAGCCATCGGGGGCCTTTTAGGAGAGTCCGATGGCTCATCCTGAAGGAGGCCGTAGGCCGACTGAAGGATCTCGTTCAGGGATCTCCGACTTTGTCCTGTATCGCCGTCTCAGAATGACGCGCTTTTTTTGCTACTCTTTATTTTGTAAACGATTGTACGTGTTCGTAACTTCTTACAGCTGAGGTATTTCCGTGGATTCCTCATCCGAAGTATTGAAGGAACGGCTGGGTAAAATTAGGGGCTTAAAAGCGAAGGGCGTTTCTCTTTATTCGGATGGGTTTGTGCCCACAGATATCATTCGGGATCTTTTGGAACCGTTTCAGGATGGTAGGCAGGTTAAAGTCGCAGGCCGGGTGATGACACGTCGTCTGCATGGGAAGTCCGCTTTTGCCGATGTGAGGGATGAGACCGAAAAAATCCAGATTTATGTCAAATACGATCTGGTTGGCAAGGAGCAATTTGGATTTTTTGAATCGCTTGATCTTGGTGACATTCTGGGGATTGAGGGTGCACTTTTCATCACGCAAAAGGGTGAGAGATCAATTAAAGTAGAACGCTTTGTGCTGCTTGCCAAAATTGTCCGAACGCTTCCTGAGAAGCGGCACGGCCTTCGGGACGTAGAGGCTCGGTATCGTCAACGATATTTGGATCTCATGATGAGTGAAGGTGTCCGAGACGTGTTCCGCAAGAGGAGCCAGTTAATGCGTGAGATTCGATCGTTCCTTGAGGAACGCGGCTTTACGGAAGTGGAAACTCCGATGATGCAGCCTATTCCGGGAGGCGCGCGGGCTCGTCCCTTCGTTACACATCATGAAGCGCTCGATACGCATCTTTATCTTCGCGTTGCGCCCGAACTTTATTTAAAGCGCCTTTTGGTGGGTGGATTTTCAAAAGTGTTTGAGATGAATCGGAATTTTAGGAACGAAGGTCTTTCCAGCCAGCACAATCCAGAATTCACCATGCTAGAGCTTTATCAGGCTTATGCCAATTACGAATCAATGATGGTGCTGACTGAGGAGCTCGTTACAACTATGGTGCGTAAAGTGTGCCAAAGTGAAACGATTTCTTTCGGAGAGTACCACATTGGTTTTAAAAGACCCTGGAAGCGCATTTCGTTTTACGACGAACTTAAAGAGAAAAGCGGCGTGGATTGGCGGCGTGGGAAGATTTCATCACTTGCCGGGGAAGTTGGCATACCTATTGATCAATTTCCAGAAGAGGTAGATCAGCTAAACGAAGCGTTTGACCGTTTTGTAGAGCCTGAGTTGGTCGATCCGACATTTGTAGTTGACTATCCGGCAGTGACGACACCGCTTGCGAAGCGGAGAACAGATGATCAAGGTGTGGTGGAACGTTTTGAGTTGTATGTGGCGCGAATGGAAATTGCTAATGCTTTTTCGGAATTAAACGACCCATTCGAGCAGCGAGAACGTTTGATGGCGCAAAAGGAAATCATCGGCGTCGACAAGAAATTGGATGAAGATTTTCTGACGGCCTTGGAGTACGCTATGCCTCCAGCGGGTGGCCTTGGGATTGGTATTGACCGACTCGTTATGCTGCTTACGAATTCACCGTCTATTCGTGACGTGATCTTATTTCCGCAGCTGAGACCTGTTTCCTACTTAAATCTGACTACGCCACATGGGGAAAAAGGGGAGGGAGTGTGAAGTTCGAATTCTTTATTGCGATGAAACACGTGCTGAAAGGAAGGCGCCATGGTTTCGTCTCCTTGATTTCGGTGATTTCCGTTTTGGGTGTGGCGGTCGGCGTCATGGCGCTCATCGTCGTTTTGGCCGTGATGAGCGGTTTTGACCGAGAGCTGAAAACGAAAATTGTCGGTGTCCAGCCGCACATCCGATTGGAAAAGATTGGTGGCGTCGGCAATTTGGATGCTGTGATCGAAACGATCAAGTTGGGGGGAGGCTCTGAAATCACCGCCATCGCTCCTTATGTGGAAGGTCAAGCGATCATCCGCTCAGACCGGAATGCGGTTGGCATCGTGCTTAAAGCGATTGATCCCGAACGCGAACCGTTGATGCTTTTTGAAAAACATTTGCGCCGCGGGACGCTTGATTTTACGGAAGTGGATGTCTCGATTGATCCGGCGCACCAGAAACGGATCGGTCGTGCAGTGATTGGTTCAAGCCTGGCCGAGCGGTTGCGCGTTGAGGTCGGCGACGTGGTAACCATCATTTCGCCCGCGATGGATGAGGAATCTCTCAAAGAAGTCGTGAAGCGAGCGCGAAGTCTTCCGTTTGTGGTTTCAGGTATCTTTCAACTCGGCATGAGCGATTTCGACTCTGGTTTGGTGCTGGTTCATTTGACCAGAGGACAAGAACTTTATCGGCTGGATGACCATGTCACGGGTATCGGGCTCAGGCTCGCTGACGTCGGTTTTGCGGAAAAGCTGAAAGGTCCCCTTCAAGGATTGTTCGGAACTGGATATGTGGTTCGAAGCTGGATCGATTTGAACCGTACATTTTTTTCAGCCTTACAGGTTGAAAAAAATGTGATGACGGTCTTGCTTTCTCTCATTATTTTGGTTGCCGCTTTTAACATCGTGTCGACCTTAATCATGACGGTCATGGAAAAGACGAAGGACATTGGCATTATGAGGGCGCTTGGCGCAACGCGTGGTGCGGTCCGACGGATTTTCCTGGTTCAAGGATTGGTCGTCGGATTGTCGGGCGTGTTCGTCGGAACTGCTAGCGGACTGGCTCTTGCAATGAATTTGAATCCGGTTTCTGATTTTTTGGAGCGGACGTTTGGAATTTCTGTTTTTCCAAGTGACATTTATTATTTTGACCAGATACCGGCACAAGTGAATACTCCGGATGTGATTGTGATCGTGGCATTTGCGCTCCTGATGTCGCTTTTGGCAGGCCTCTATCCAGCGCACTACGCAGCGAATCTAAGTCCGGTGCAAGCGTTGCGTTATGAGTAAGCCCCCAGCATTTATTCTCCGGAAACCAGGTGGTGGGGGATGATGTTGAAGGCTATCGGTCTCGCGAAGGACTACAAAGGACCGAATGGTCCGCTTCACGTCCTTCGTGGCGTTGATTTAGAGATCATACGGGGTGAACTCGTTTTTATTGTGGGTCGGTCAGGGACCGGTAAGTCGACTCTGCTTCACCTGTTGGGCGGTTTAGACCGGCCGACGAAGGGAAGCGTGGAGTTTGAAGGTGATGACATCAGCACGTTAGGCGAAGCAGCGCTTGCAAGGTATCGGAATCAAAAAGTTGGTTTCGTTTTTCAGTTTTACCATTTGCTTCCGGAACTGACGGTCGAAGAAAATGTTGTTCTGCCGAGTTGGATTCGGGGTAAGCGCGATTCAAGACGAGCCGATACATTGCTTAAAGAGGTTGGCTTGTGGCAGCGGCGAGGCCATTTGCCCAGTGAGCTCTCGGGCGGTGAACAACAGCGCGTAGCAATCGCACGTTCACTCGTCAACGAACCGGACATTGTTTTTTGCGATGAACCGACGGGCAATTTGGATGAGGAGACGGCCAATACGGTTCATGAGCTGATTTTCAAATTGAATGAAAGAGGGCAAACCTTTTGTATTGTGACGCACGAAGAAAGCTTTGCTCAAAAGAGCGACCGCGTGTATCGATTACATGAAGGTTTGGTTCAGAACATTTCGAAAGTCGGAGGCATCTCACCATGAGTTCAAAAAGTTTTGGAAAATCGGGAAAAGGGCTGCGAACGTCGCCCACGGAGCTTCACGTTTATTTGAACGGCGAGTTTGTACCAAAGCGAGAAGCAAAAATTTCCGTTTTTGATCACGGGCTTTTGTACGGCGACGGTGCGTTCGAGGGAATCCGTGCCTACAACTGTCTCGTTTTCAAATTGGAAGAACACCTGACGCGACTGGGCGAGTCCGCTCATTCGATCATGCTTCGAGTTCCGCTTTCTAGTGAAGAGTTGACGGAGGCGATTGTGGAGACGTTGAAACGGAATCGGCTCCGCGACTCCTACATTCGAGTCGTGGTGACGCGCGGCGAGGGAGACCTAGGCCTCGATCCCCGTTTGTGTGAGAAGCCGAATATCTTTATCATTACGGATAAGATTATTCTCTATCCGGAGTCATTTTACCGAAATGGAATGGACATTATCACGGTTCCGACGGTACGGAACATTCCAGAAGCGATCAATCCGGCGCTCAAGTCGCTCAATTATCTCAACAATATTCTGGCAAAGCTTGAGGCATCGAACTCCAATTACAAGGAAGCGCTCATGCTCAATGACGCTGGCTACGTTGCGGAGTGCACCGGCGACAACATTTTCATGGTCAAAAACGGGATTCTCCAGACGCCGCCGACTTATGTCGGCGTTTTAAGAGGGATTACACGGCAGGCGATCATGGATCTCGCCTTACGGAATGACATCCCCTGTCAGGAACGTGTGCTCACGCGGCATGACCTCTTTAACGCAGACGAAGTTTTTTTGACCGGTACGGCGGCTGAGGTAGTGCCGGTGGTTAAGGTGGACGGCCGCAAGATTGGGACGGGAAAACCTGGGAAAATGACCCGAAAACTCATGAGCGCATTTCGTGACCTCACGAAGCGCGATGGGATCCGGTATACGTTCTAGGGCGACAGATGATTTGCAATGCGTGTGGACAGAACGAGGCCACGATTCATTTGACGGAAATTATGAACAATCAGATGGTGGAAGTCCATTTGTGCGAAAGTTGTGCGGAGCAAAAAGGCTCCGATTTTAAGACCCATTTTGATTTCAATAAACTTTTGGCGAGTCTGTCTGATATCGGCGTGACCGGTCGCGACGAAGCAGGAGAAAAGCTCACCTGTAAAACTTGTAGCATGTCGTATGAGGACTTTGGAAGAACGGGACGTTTGGGCTGTGCGGATTGCTACCGGTTTTTTGAGCGGGTGCTCACACCGCTCCTGAAACGGGTTCAGCGTGAGCTACGCCATGTCGGGAAGGTACCCGCAAAAGCGACAGGTGAAATGAAATGGTCCGTTGAATTGCGAGACCTCCACGAGCGCTTGAAAAAATGCATCGCAGCTGAAACGTTTGAAGAGGCCGCTCAGATCCGGGACCGGATCCATCAGCTGGAAGAAAGAGTGAAGAAGTCGGATAAAAAACAAAAGTGACGAGTCGACGTTTTTCGTCGTCTCGTCATCCTGAGCGGAAAGCAAACCAACGCGAAGTGCCGCGAAGGATCTCAGTCGGGATTCCCGCCACAAAGTGCTGGCGGGTCGCCGATGCCTTTTGGCGACTTCGGCAAGGGCCTGGTATGCTGCCTCAGAATGACGCTTGATTATGGAACCAACTAAAGAACTGAATGAACTTTTAACGTCAACCTGTGAATGGCTACGAGGAACCGGACCGGAAAATGATATTGTGCTGAGTTCTCGGATCCGGCTCGCCCGAAATCTGAGCGGATACGCGTTTTCGGAAAGGTTGGAGGAAGCTCGGCAACGACAACTGCTTGACGAGGTAGAAAAAGCGGTTGTCAGCCTGCCCATGCTCAAGGACTCATATTTTTTTGATTACAAGAACCTGAAAGATTTGGACATGCAATTTTTGCTCGAGCGCCACTTGATCAGCCGAGAGCATGCGGCCGATCAAGGCGAACGGGGGTTGGCCGTAAGCCGCAATGAAGTTATAAGCATCATGGTGCTCGAAGAAGACCATTTGCGGGTTCAAGTGCTTCAATCGGGTTTGAATTTAATTGAGGCATGGCGCCTCGTTGACAAAGTGGATTCTGCTCTTGACAAGAGGCTTTCCTATTCGTTTCACGAGAGTCTTGGGTATTTGACGGCGTGTCCGACCAATGTGGGCACAGGACTTCGTGCTTCGTGTATGGTGCATCTGGCCGGGTTGATGATGACGAAACAAGTGAACAAAATTTTGCAGGCGCTCTCGAAACTTAACTTGACGGCGCGTGGTTTTTTTGGGGAGGGAACGCAGGCAAGCGGTAATTTTTTTCAGTTTTCAAATCAGATGACACTCGGCCAAGCCGAAGAGGAAATTGTCGACGGCTTGGACCGCGTCATGCGGCAAGTGATCGAACATGAAAAGGAAGCAAGGAGCCATCTTGTAGAGAAGCGCCGGGCAAAACTGGAAGATCAAATCTGGCGCGCCGTCGGAGCCCTTAAATCTGCGCGGCTCATGTCGAGCGCTGAAACGCTTGGGTTGTTGTCTTTGATGCGGTTGGGGGTGGATGTTGGATTTATTAAGAATTTGAGTAAGAAAAATTTAAATGCACTGTTCTTGTACATGCAACCCGCCCATCTGCAGAAGTTAAGTTCGGTAACTTTGAAAACGGCGGAACGAGACTACAAGCGAGCTGAATTGCTGCGGACACGGTTGAAGGACGTGGAGTTAGTTTAATTGACGGGTCGGGAGTTTCCCGACCCGTCATCCTGAGGCCCGAAGGGCCGAAGGATCTCGCAAGATCCTTCGCTTCGCTCAGGATGACCCCTCAGGAAGGAGAAAAAAACTCCCCGAGGGGTCAGTTTAATCGATGAAACGGATGTCGGGAGGGACAAATGTTTGACCGTTTTACAGAACGTGCACGAAAAGTCATTATTCTCGCAAAAGAAGAAGCGAAGCGTTTTAATCACGATTACATTGGGACGGAACATATCTTACTCGGTTTAATTAAAGAAGGAGAAAGTGTGGCCGCAGCGGTATTGCAAAATTTAGGGCTTTCGCTCGACACGATTCGTCTTGAGGTCGAGAAATTGGTGCAATTTGGTCCCAGCACCATTGTTTCTGGGGACATCCCGTTTACACCCAAGGCGAAGAAGGTGATTGAACTTGCCATGGATGAAGCAAGAAGACTGGGTCACAACTACATTGGAACCGAACACTTGCTCCTCGGTCTCATCAAGGAGGGAGAAGGTGTGGCAAGTCATGTGCTCATGAATGTCGGCTTGGACTTGAACAAAGTGCGTTCCGAAGTGATTAAACTTTTGGGTTCATCGGCTCCTTCGCACGAGGGAGGCGGTTTTCCATCCGGTCCAGGCACTGCGAAAGGAACGAAGACAAAAACGCCTGCCTTGGACGCCTTTGGACGAGATTTATCTTCTCTCGCGCGGGCGGGTAAATTGGATACGGTGGTGAACCGTCTCGATGAAATTGAACGCGTCATTCAGATTCTTGCGCGGCGAACGAAAAATAATCCGGTCTTGTTAGGAGAAGCAGGCGTCGGCAAAACAGCAATTGTAGAAGGCTTAGCTCAGCGGATCGTTGCCAATGACGTGCCCGAAGTTTTACTGGACAAGCGGATTGTCGTTCTCGACTTAGCACTCATGGTGGCGGGGACCAAGTACCGCGGCCAGTTTGAAGAGCGAATTAAAGGCGTCATGGACGAAATTCGCCGCGCTGAAAACGTGATCATTTTTATTGACGAGCTTCACACACTCGTCGGGGCGGGTGGGGCAGAGGGTGCCATTGACGCGTCGAACATCTTAAAGCCAGCGCTGTCGCGCGGTGAGATCCAATGCATTGGTGCCACGACGCTCGACGAATATCGAAAGTACATTGAAAAAGATGCCGCGCTCGCGCGACGATTTCAGACGATTAATGTGGATCCACCTACGGTCGACGAAACGGTCGAGATTCTGAAAGGGTTACGGGACCGGTATGAGGCCCACCACCGGGTGAAATTGACAGACGAGGCTTTGGAAGCAGCTGCCAAAATGTCGGATCGATACATTAGCGGCAGATTTTTGCCGGACAAAGCGATTGACTTAATTGACGAAGCAGGATCCCGCGCGCGGCTCTCCGTTACCCGGCTGCCGAAAGATTTAAAGAAACATGAGGCGCGGATTGAAGAGGTCAAGATGGAGAAGGAGGCAGCGATTAAGGCGCAGGACTTCGAAAAAGCAGCCAAACTGCGCGATGAAGAGCGCAAAGCCAAAGAGGAGCTCAACAGAATTAAAAAAAGCTGGAAGGAATCCAAATCTGAGATCGAAGTTTCGGTGGGCGAAGAAGAGATAGCCTACATTGTTTCAAAGATGACCGGGGTTCCGCTCCAACGTCTGGAGGAAAAGGAAACGGCTCGGCTGCTCCGAATGGAAGAGGAGCTCCACAAGAAGGTAATTGGTCAAGACGAAGCGATTAAAGCGATTGCGCATGCGGTTCGTCGTTCGCGGTCGGGTCTTCGGAATCCGAGGCGCCCCATTGGTAATTTCATCTTCATGGGGCCGACCGGTGTGGGAAAAACACTTCTGGCGCGTGCGCTTGCGGAGTTCATGTTCGGTGATCCGGATGCGATGGTTCAAATTGACATGTCCGAATACAGTGAGAAATTTAATGTTTCCCGTCTTGTGGGAGCGCCTCCCGGCTATGTGGGGTATGAGGAAGGAGGTCAGTTGACCGAGAAGGTGAGGCGGCGGCCTTATTCGGTTGTGCTTATGGATGAAGTGGAAAAAGCACATCCAGATGTCTTTAACATTCTGCTCCAGGTGATGGAAGACGGCCGTTTGACGGACTCCTTTGGTCGTCGGGTGGATTTCCGGAACACGGTTTTAATTATGACGTCCAATATCGGGGTCGACCTTTGGAAGCGCCACGGGGATCTCGGCTTTAAGGCGAAGTCGGAGCAAGAGACGTACGACGGTATGAAAACAAAATTTGTGGACGAAGCGAAGAAGACATTTCGGCCTGAGTTTTTGAACCGCGTTGATGACATGATCGTTTTCCACCAGCTGACCCGGGAGGATCTGGAAAAAATCATCCAGATTGAGTTCGCCGAGGTGACCGACCGAATGAAAGAGAAAAAGATGGAACT
>MHFT01000009.1 GCA_001804315.1 Omnitrophica bacterium RIFCSPLOWO2_12_FULL_50_11 | reverse complement strand
TTGACCGTTTTTGAACTATCGCATGATCCCACCACCTGTATTTGGCCCGGAGGGCCAATCCCGCCCAAAGGCGGGATATACAGGTGGTGGGATGATCCCTTCTCCCTTTTTTGAGGGGGAGAAGGAAAGGATGAGGGGGTTTCATCGTTCCATCGCTCTTAAAACCCTCACCCTTTCCCTCTCCCTTAAAAAAGGGAGAGGGGATATCGCCTTGCGTCAAAAGAGGTCAACTTGAGTAACATGACAGAAGCGGACTGGGTGTTTGGAGGTTACGGATTGGAAGGCATCCTACAAGCGGACAGCTTACAGGACGCCTTTGAATAGGACGCCTCCGTTTGTTCCCACTCAGGTTCGAGCCCTGAGAGGTCCTTAAAATTCAAACGAAAGAAACTTAGATGAGGAGCAATAATGAAAATCGTCGATGTCCATTTCTACTATCTAGGTCAAAAAAAGGATGACCCGAGGTTCAGGAATCTTTTAGCTCAAAAAGCAAATTGGACGCCAGAACAAATGGACGAATTTCTATCAAAGAATGATTCGGCCATCTTTAAAAAAAAGCGGGTGAACGAAGCTGTTGATTTAGTCAGAGAATTTCAGCAAGTGGGAGTGATTGGGGCCATTAATGGCTTAGCGAACGTTCCTTACTATACAAAACAATTCCGAAAATTCCTTGAAAACAATGGGCGTTTCCGACTGACTTGGAATTGGGCCTCTCCTATTTTTAACTGGATTTGGCAACCGTGCAGAGGACTGTGGGCGAAGTGGTTGCTGTACGGTCTGGTGTCGACCTTATTGTCTTGGTCTTTTTTATTTTATCCCACCCAGATGTTAGGGATGACTGGAATGATTATTTTTAGTCTTGTTCTATGGATCGGCGAATTCTGTTTCTACGGATCGGTCAGCAATTACGATTATTTTTTAAAGAAAACCCAGGACGAAAATTTTTGGCCCACCCTCCCTTACAAGAGATACAAAACCCCTTTTTGGATTTTAATCTTAATCGCTGTGTGCATTGGCGCCGTCTTCTTTGGACTTCAAACTAAAAGTGTGATCTCAATGCAGCGCCAGATGATAAACCCGACAATTTCGCAAGGCGAAAAAATACAATTTGCAGGGGTCGAATTTGTTCCTTTACCGGGATGGCGAGTGATCTCAGGCTTTCCAGGAAATTTTCAACCGTCATTTTTTGGAAACTATCAAACCAAACCTATGCTTTTTTTAATTATGGGCATTCAACCGACGAAAGAGCAAGATCAAAGGAAGGCGCAAAGTGAAACTGACAAAGTCTTTGGTGTATTATCTCTTTGGGTCTACACACCGAAGGGAAAGACTTTATTCCATTCTTTGGATCAAAAAGAAGTTCAAGAAATTATCGAACCCATAGCGAAAGGGTTCAATCATGCAATGTTTAAACTCATGCTTAAGGACAGTCAAACTTCAGAGCCAATTTTTATGGAGGTGAACGGTCAAAAATGGGCTAAGATCGTGACTTCACTTCAATTTAGGGGTGCGCCGCCTGAAGCAACTTTTCTAAACGGCGTTTATTATACGGTTGCTGGTAATAGACTGATCATCCTGTATTTGCAGGGTTCCTTAGAAGCGAAGGAGGCAGAAAAAAAGATCGAACAATTTCTTCAAACATTTAAATTTTCAAACGCGGTTTAGCTGTGTAGGTCGAATTTCGACATCGGCTTAGCCTTTATAATTTTGGGCTCAAGAGTGGACTCTCACTTCTTCGCTAATAGACGAGTTCATGATTCTCGAGGATTTGCGGCCTAAAAGCTGAGAAACGGCTTGAATTTATTATATTTTACGATACGATTCTAGTTCTAAAGGACTAGAATTATGGCTAAGAATATAGATTCCCTCGATCCACAATCAGCCAACCTCTTGCGGACAGTAAGCGTGGAGCAAAGGAACGTATTTACAACCCGGGATGCTTTCCGCTACCTCAAGCTTTCGCGCCAAGGGGTTTATGACCGCCTCTCAGATTTGGTTAAGGGAGGCTGGATTGTCCGCTTGAGACAGGGTACCTATTTTATTTCCCCTTTCGAAACGGGCAAGGAAGGCGGTGTCACAGAACACGACTTTGTGATCGCGTCTTATTTGGTTTCCCCCCATGCCATTGGCCTGTGGTCCGCTTTAAACCAACACGGCCTTACAGAGCAGATACCCGACCGTGTGTATGTATTGAGCACACGGAGGATTTCAAAGCCTACCAAGAAGATAGGAGCTTCCACTTATCAAATCATTGTCATTCCCAAGAAGCGTTTCTTTGGCACTCAGGAAATTTGGTTTGGTTCGAAGAAAGCAGTGATTACAGATTTGGAGAAGACGCTTCTTGACGCTTTTTTATTTCCTCAATACTGTGGCGGCATGATCGAAGTGGTGAAGAGCTTCAAGAATGCCATTTCAAAGATTAACTTTTCAAAGCTCACCCATTATGCCAACCGAATAGGGAAAGGGGTTCTTTTTAAGCGATTGGGAATTCTGATGGATCAACTCAAGCCCGATTTTAAGGAAAAAAAGATTTGGCTTAAGCAGATTTCTAAAGGCATCAGCCTTTTCGATCCCCAAGGAGAACCCAGCGGGCCTATCGTTTCTGAGTGGAATATCAGGGTCAATTTTAACTTGGAGGCGTCTCGGTCGTGATCTCGAAAGCCGAGCTAGAAGAACTCTTGTCTTCGGTTTCCTCGTTGAATTACATGGTGTGGATCTTCCTTTCGAAACATTTTGTGGAACAACGCCAAGAGGCTGTTACGGTTAACGTAACATGACACAACTTGACCGTTTTTGAACTATCGCATGATCCCACCACCTGTATTTGGCCCGGAGGGCCAATCCCGCCCAAAGGCGGGATATACAGGTGGTGGGATGATTCCTTCTCCCCCTTTTGAGGGGGAGAAGGAAAGGATGAGGGGGTTTCATCGTTCCGTCGTTTTTAAAACCCTCACCCTTTCCCTCTCCCTTTAAAAAAAGGGAGAGGGAATAACGCTTTGGATCAAAAGCGGTCAACTCGAGTAACATGACGGAAGCAAACTGGCTACTCGCCGGCTACGGATTTTCCATTTACACGGCATTTCTGTTTTTGACAGGCATTTTGATGCTCTTGCAAGGGGTATTCGTTCTTTATCAAAATTTCAGGTCGCAGACTCATGTTGCGTTTCTGCTCGTGACACTGAGTTGTTTCATCTGGCTCACCGGCACAGCTTTGGAAGTATCAGCCCCGTCGTTGGAGATTTCGAACTTATGGATGCGCTTTTACACCAATTACGGTGTCTTCCTCATCGCGCCAAGTGTTTACTTTTTCTCCGTTGCTTTTAGCCGCATTCGAAGTCCCGTCCGTCACCAACTTGTTTGGCTTGGGTATGCCTTGGCAGTCCTCTTTTCGATTCTTCTTTCATCGACCAATCTCATTTTCTCAGGCATGCAGCGTTTTTATTGGGGGTTCTGGCCGAAACCAGGTTCCCTGAGAAGTCTCTATCATTTCTACTTCACCGCTTACTACGCTGCGTCCATGTGGAATTTTTTTCAGGCATTTAGAAGCGAGACAAATCCGAAGCGTAAAAAACAGTTCGGGATGCTCATTCTCGCTTTTTCGGTCGCTCTGTTTGGCAGCATGGATTATCTTCCCGAATTCGGCCTTGAACTCCTCCCCCTTGGTTTTGTTTTCATCATTTCTTTCGTCTTTGTCATGTTTTATTCCATGATTCAATACCAGCTGCTCGATATTGAGACCGTTATTCACAAGACCATTGGGTGGTTTCTGACGAGCGTTGCCCTCGTTTCACCCCTTGCGGCCACGCTTTATTTTACAAGGTCTTGGTATTCCGCGCTCAACCCGATTCATGCAGGTGGTTATTTGGGCGGACTCTTGATGCTTTTCTTGGTTTTTGTGAAATACGTTCACCCTAAAGTCGACCACTTTTTTCAACGGGGTCGATACGATATGGAAAATGTTCTCGATCGGTTTTCGGATGAGGTGGTTCATCTAAGAGGACTTGGGGAGTTGGTCCAAAAAATTACAGATACGATCACGAACACGTTGTACGCAGGCAGGGTCATCTTTCTTCTTTACAGCGAACGGACGAAAAAGTTGGTGACGGCAGTCGGGGTCCGAGATGCGTTGAAATCTGATTTCCAGATGGACGCGGAGCACCCTTTTCTCAAATGGCTGTGTCAAAACGATCGGATCCTCCGCCGTGAATTTCTCGCGATCGATCCTCGCTATGAACCGGTTCGCCGCGAAGCCGAAGAATACGTTCAGGCACTCGACGCAGTTTTGTGTGTTCCTCTCGTTTTAAATGAGAAATTGATTGGCTTGATCAACTTGGGCCGAAAAATGAATCTGAAATCCTACAGCGGGCGTGACTCGCAATTTCTGAGCCGCCTCAAGAATCAAGCAACGATCGCTCTTTCCAATTCGCTTGTCTATGGCCGAGTCGAAGAAATGGTGAAAATTAGAACCGAAGAATTAATTGAGACCCAAAAACAGTTGATCCAGGCTGAAAAGTTAGCCACGGTTGGTACCTTGGCGGGCGGTGTGGCCCATGAAATTAACAATCCCTTGACGGCCATTTTGACGAACGCGCAGATGCTTTTGCTGACGGTGCAGGACGCGGACGAGAAGGCGTCTTTAGAGCTCATTGAAGAGGCAAGCCAGCGCTGTCGGGAAATTGTTCGGAAGCTCATGACCTATTCGAGAAAACCCTTTGGCGGAAGGGAAGTCACCGAAGTGGATTTAGAGCAAGTCGTCCACAGCGTGATCGCATTTCTGGGCTTCAATTTAACGCAGGACAACATCAACGTGAACACGAAGTTTGAGAATTGTCCACTGATCGTGAAGGGAAATCAAAATGAGCTCGAGCAGGTGTTCACCAATTTGATCTTGAATGCGAGGGACGCGATATTCAAGATTAAGAAAAAAGGCGAGATCGCCATTTCCATTTCAGGCACTGCTGGCGACATCATCGTGCAAATCCAGGATGACGGCGTTGGCATTGCAGGGGACCACATCTCTAAAATTTTTGATCCGTTTTTTACCACCAAAGAGGTAGGCAAGGGAACCGGCTTAGGGCTTTCCATCTGCCAGAGCATTGTGGACCAGCACCACGGAACCATTGAAGTCAAATCCGAGCGCGACCACGGCACGACCTTCACGATCAAGCTTCCCCGCCTTACCGCAGGAGCGGGCGAACCGTCGCAATGACGGACGCGAGGCGTCTGTCGCGTTCTCTTTTTTTTCATGCCATTTTTCAGCTGTTCCGCAGTGGATTTTATGATATTCTTTTTTTATGAAATTACGGGTTTATCTGGATACGTCGGTGTTCAGCGCCTTTTATGATACGCGCCATGCCGACCGCAAGGTGGAAACGGAGCGGTTTTGGAAAAAATGGAGTACCTTTGAAGTCTCATCTTCGGAGGTAGCAAGGAGAGAGATTTCTCTGACGCCTGGAGCAGAACTCCGATCGAAAATGCTTGAGTTACTGATTTGAGTTCTGCACTTTTCCTACTTTCCTCTCCCCCTTTTATCAGGGGGAGAGGATATCCGCCATAGGACGTGGCGGATCCGCCGCGCTGTGTGGCGGAAAGGTGAGGGGGTTGAATGACCGATTTTATCCACCCTCACCCCAACCCTCTCCCTCCTTAAAAAGGAGGGAGAGGGAGAGAAAATCTGCAGAACTCAAGTTTTAACCTCGCGAAATCGTGAAATGCGAAAGTGCTCCCCACTCATGTGAGCCGTTGTTCAGGGGTTTCAAATAATATTTCAGATACCGTTTCCGCCGGAACCGGTACCGATCACCGACACGGCAACGAGCTGGATAAAGTGATGACGAAGTATTTTTTATTTTTTGTCCTCGTTCTTGCAGCCATCTTAAGTTTAGGAGTTCCCACGCTTTTTGCACAGAAGGATCCGGGTAAAGACGCTGAACTTGAGGCAGCGATGTGGAAATTCTTCGGGAACTTTATTGCGGTTGAGACAGGGGTAATCAAAAACGGAGAACAAATCCCATTGCCCCAATATCAAGACGGCACACGCGCCACAAGGAAAGAATGCCGCTATTTTGTATCTCCTAATGAAATCTCTACCGCGATGCTTTTTTCACGGACCTTTCCCTCTCAGGGTGTGGTTCAGGAAGAAGAGGTGAGGGAGAAGGTGGTCACGACGAAAGGTAACGTCGTCGAACTAAAACCAAGGAAACTAGATGTCTTCAAGTTGACAGAACCAGCAAAAGCCTCCTTTCAAGGGGCGTCCTTTTATATCAGATGCAATGTAGATGCAAATGGATACGTGCACACGTCGTTATGGAAACACGGCTGGACAGATCATGATATCAACGTAAGCGAGGACAGGACTTATGAAGAATTGCAGGAATACTACAAAAATATGGGCATCAGCCGTGCGGCCGGAGCCGGCCAGGACGCCCAGGCAGTCATGATGAAAAAAATTCGTGAGACAGCTCTTGTGAACTACATGGTCATTGCCCTGCGAACCCAGCCGGGCGCCGGGAATTAATTTTGGTAGTTTGTGTAGTTTGGTACCCCTTCCAAGAGGGCCGGGTTCACGAACGAAAGCAATTCGAATTCGGTTGATTTTTAGGCTGGAATCATTTATCGTAGCATCCCTCTACGGCCTGCATTCTTGCTATTTCCTACTCTCACGAGATGAGCATGACTTTTCATTGGATGCCGCACCTTTTTCCATGCCTATCCCGCAGGCCCGCCCTTGTTGTGGCGGACGTAGGTGCTCCTTCTGTGCGGTGGGGAGAAAACAGGGAATCGCGGGCAGGTTTTACTCTCATTGAGATCCTCCTGGTAGTCATCATCTTGGGGATTCTTGCTTCTCTTGTGGTACCCCGTCTCGCAGGCCGGACCGAGGCAGCGAGACGTGAGGCTGCACGGTCGGATATCGAAGGCGGCATCGCGCTTGCCCTCGATCTTTACGAAGCAGATAATGGCGGATATCCTGCGGGTCTTTCTGATTTGATCCGCGAACCCTCGGATGCCAAAAATTGGAAGGGACCTTATTTAAAAAAGGGACTTCCACGAGATCCGTGGGGGAATGCGTATCTTTATCGAGCCCCTGGTCTCAGGAATCCGACGTGGTATGACCTCTTTTCTCTGGGTCGAGACGGTCAAGAAGGAACAGAGGACGATGTGGCCAACTGGAAAGAGGCTGAATAAGATGAGGGAGTGGTCGTCACACGTGAGCTTTATCTTCTTTTTACTTGCTGGAGCGGTTGGTGCTTTTACATTGATTCAAGCGGTTTCACTTCCTTTTCGGTTTCGCATCACCTCGAAGGATGTAGCTGCGGCCGGCACGTACCGCGTCGAGACAGCGCAGCTCGAGCCACTTGCCGCGTATCAGCAGGAATTCTCGACCCATACGCTTTTTTCGAAGCCAAAAGCTGTGGAGCCTGTTCGTCGAGTCGATCTCGCAGAACGCTTAAAGCCGTATACCCTCATTGGGATTGTTCAGGGTGTCGAGCCCGAGGCGCTCATCCACAACTTCGAGACCAATCAAACGCATTTCGTTCAAGCAGGAGAACAGTTCGATCAATTTAAATTAGTTGAAATCAAAACCCATCGTGTGGTTTTGGAGCAGGAAGGCGAAGAGCGGGAAATTCATATGGAAGGGGGAGTCGCGTGAAATCGAATCTATTTCTGGCACTCGTTTTAACTTTTTCGATCCTTGTGGTACCGGTTCCAGCACGGGCACAATCGCCTGGACGATCGGCGCTGGAGGAGCGAAAGGCCGCTTTTGATCCTCAGGCACTTGTACAAAATGCCGGCGTTCCGGCTGACGCAGCTGAGTCGCGGATCACACTTGAGCTGAAAGGTGTGGATGTCTTGGACGTCCTCAAAATTCTTTCCGCGCGCTCGGCGATGAACGTTGTGGCTGGAAAAAATGTCCGCGGTCCCGTTACGATTTATTTAAAAGATGTCCTCGTTCGGGATGCTTTGGACACGATCATTTCGACGATGGATCTCGCGTATGAAGATGAGCAGGGAATTATTCGTGTCATGACGGCCCAAGAATATGAATCAAAGTACGGACGTCCTTTTCGCGATCCGCGGGTGAGTAAGACGTTTAAGTTGAAACACGCAAAGCCGGCCGCGATCAACGCCATGCTGCAGCAGCTAAAAAGTCCGATGGGAAAAGCGGTGCTGGATGAGCGGACGAATACGGTGATCGTAACGGATCATCCTCAAGTGGTTCAGGATGTGGAACAGGCCGTCGAGGCTCTCGACGAACCGCTCATGGCAAAGGTGTTTAAGCTCGAATATGCTTCTGTGGAAAGTTTAGAAGCGCAGCTTGCGGATTATCTCACACCCTCTAGCGGCCTTCTTAAAGTGGACAAACGGTCGAATCAGATTTCTGTGACCGATCGACGGGAAAATGTGGAGCAAATCGGCAAGATCGTCCGCGCTTTTGATGTCCGGCCTCCTCAAGTCCTGATCGAAGCGCAGGTGATTGAAGTCGATTTGTTCGATGCGTTTCGATATGGAATCGATTGGGAATTTGTTCGTACGAATCTCGCCGGCTACGGTGATCTGGCGTTAACACCCACGTTCGCCGACCCAACTAATTTGTCCGCACCCGCCGCTGCTCTGGGTTCAGGTACGTTGAGTACGTTTGAACTTACCGGTACCCGATCGGGGTTTGACGCGATTATTTCCATTCTCCAAAACGTGGGAAAAACGAATACGCTTTCTGCGCCGCGTGTCACGGTCCTGAACAATGAGGAAGCTAGATTGGCGGACGCAACGCGCCAGCCCTACGTGGCGCAGACGGTTGTCCAAGGTGAAACCACTTCCCAGACGGCGGACGACGTTCAATTTGTGGATATCGGCGTGACCTTAACTGTGGTCCCCACCATTTCCGACAACGACACTGTGATCTTAAAACTAAAGCCGGAAGTGAGTACGCAAAGCGGCACGTTGTCCGTGCGGAGCGTTTCTCAAAGCAGCGAGAAGGAATTCACGCGGACCCAAGTTCCGATCGTGGCGACGCAAAGTCTTGAAACCACCGTGATCGTGAAAAGCGGAGAAACCTTGGTGGTCGGAGGACTCATTAAAGATACCGAGAGTAAAACGTTGAGGAAGCTCCCCCTTTTGGGAGACGTTCCGGTTCTGGGCGCTCTTTTTCGAAGCAACACGGTTGACTTTCATAAGACCGAACTCGTTATTTTTCTTACGCCCTACATCGTTTCAGGGGATGTGAGCTCGCGCGAGCATGAAAAGTACGTCGGCGCGGAAGGGCAGCTGATTGACTTCGACAAAGTAGGAGGATTTGATTACGCCAAGGGTGAGGATCATTCGCAAGGTGTGCTCCGAAAAGACAGCAAGCCTTACTGGAAAATCGACCGTCCCGCGCGCCCGCGCTACAAATCTCCACGGGATTTGTATGTGCGGAGCGAGCCTTATCGAGGACGTATGAATGAGTTTGAAGGGAGTGTGGAGGGAAAGATGCTGCCACCGCGTGATGAGCTGCTTCGGGCTTATCAGGAAGGCGTCAAGCAAACCGTGCTCAACCGTCTTCAGTCTTTAGAATTTCTTCGCGAAGCAAGTGGAACGATCGAACTCGCACTTAAGATTCGGCGCGACGGAGTCTTGGAAGATATTTCGATCATGAACGCAGGCGGTCTTGAAGATCGTAAACTCAAGCGCCAGCTTCGGGAAACTGCGCGCGAGGCAGCGCCTTTCAAGGAATTTCCAAAAGGTCTCGATTCTGAAAGCGAACTTTTCCTTCTCACCTTTCCCGTCGACGAGATGCGTCTCAAGAGCATAGAAGAAGCGCAGGGAAACTGAATTGCCAGTCGAGGAAACGAGGATAACTAATTCAGGATTGCTAAAAAGTGAACGTGGGGCGTGGCAAGATACGAGCGGGCAAACGGCGGTTGCACCCTTCGATCTGCCCCCAAAAGCACTTTCCCTCCCCCCGAAGCACGGGTTCGGCGCGCAGTTCCTCTTAAGGTACAAGGACTGGTGGATCCAACGGTCCGTTGGTCCTCAAGTCCTTTCTGATTTTTTCGATCACCTAGCCACCTTGTTGGCTTCCGGGATTCCGCTCCTTCAGGTACTCGAATTTATCCGCAGAGCAACACGGCGCGAGAAGCTGATTCGGTCGCTTGAAACAATTTCGGAAAAAATTCGGACCGGTGCTCAATTTTCCGAAGCGCTTCTCGAATCTGCTGATATTTTTGATTCAGTTGCACATGGAATGGTAAAAGCAGCAGAGGCAAGCGGGAGGCTGGAAGCGGTGTCGCGGGAACTGTCACGTGCCTATGCACAGCGGGCCGAGGTGAAAAGCCGTTTTTTGCAGGCGCTCGCTTATCCTGCCTTAGTTGCTTGCTTTGGGGTCATCACGGTATCAGTGCTTATGGTTTTTGTGATTCCTCAGTTGGCGACCGTCTTCCAGTTGTGGGAAACGCCGCTTCCACTGCTGACTCGAATGCTTATCGGAACAAGCACGGTTCTGAGCCACGGCGGTTTTCTTGTCTTGATCCTCGCATCCGTCTCCGGTTTGCTGTTTGTGCGATCTTTAGGAGCTGAGAAACGGAGACGAATAGGATACCGTGTTCTTTCCAAAATTGCTTTTTTGAGACGACTCTTTTTCCTGACCGATTTGATCCGTGTTTCCCGCACTTGGGCGATGCTTCTTCGGAGCGGTGTTCCAATGATAGAAGCAATCCGCGCCAGCCGTGAGGTGATTTGGAATCTAGAAGTGCGATGCGCCATGGACCGCATTCGGGAGAAGGTAGTTCGAGGCTCTACGCTCCAAGAGGCGATGCTCGAAGAACCCTGGTTTCCTGAGCTTGCAATGAATTTTCTTGTCGTCGGCGAGGAAACCGGAACGCTCGATGATGCGTTTGAAAAGATTGCCACGTTCTATCAACGAGAATTCGATGGAAAAATCAAGCTCCTGGGAACTTTCCTCGAACCGATGATGATTCTCGCAATCGGCTTAGTCGTCGGATTTCTGGTGATCAGTCTTCTGCTTCCCATATTTGAAATGAGCTTGGTGGTTCAATGAAAACGTTGCCTCTTTCTTTGTTCATCGTCTTGGTGCTTCTTGCACCACGGACGGCTCATGCGTGGGAAGAAATGAAGGGGGACCACTTCATCCTATATTATCAGGGTACAGATCGAAGTTTTGCCGACCGCGTTCTCGAGAAAGCGGAGTCGTACTATGACGGCATTGCACGAGCGCTTGGATATTCCCGGCGAAGCGAATTCTGGCTTTGGGACCATCGCTGCAAGATTTATCTCTATGAAACGAAGGATGCGTTTCATAGCGAAACCAGACAAGCGGCGTGGTCGAGCGGGTTTGCCATTCCGAGCAAGCGCGAGATCGTGTCGTATCAAAGCTCGGAAAAATTTCTGGATTGCGTCCTGCCGCATGAGATGGCACATTTGATTTTTCGAGATTTCACCGGCGCGCGGAACGGAATGATTCCCCTCTGGCTTGATGAAGGGCTTGCCTTGGCGCAGGAGGAGGCAAGGCAAGAGCGAGAGAATGAATTCGATCAATGGGTTCAAAAAATGATGTCCGAGAAAAAATGGATTCCCATTAAGGTGCTTTCTCAGATTCGTTCTCTGAAGGGCTTTGCCGCGGGAGAAGCAGTACTCTTTTACGCCGAGGCACAGAGCGTGGTGCGTTTTCTGCTCTCTTCCGGGGAAACGTTTCAGTTCGCTGGATTTTGCCGCGATCTGCGCGACGGAACTTCGCTCGAAGCCGCTCTTCGCAAAAACTACCCAAAAGTTTTTCCAACCTTAGAGGTGTTTGACCAGAAATGGATCGCAGCGCAAATGAACAGAGATGAGCTTCATCTCCTCTCCCCCGGAGGGGGAGAGGACTAAGGTGAGGGGGAGGAGGGATGTTGGGGGAGTATTCATCCGTACGCGAAGCACGTGCTTTGGAAAGCGAAGATTAAAGTGGTGATATGAAGAATTATTTCGCTCGTAAGCTTCGTCTTAATCAAACGGAAGCGGAGAGAAGGCTGTGGTATTTTTTGCGAAACAGATGCTTTTCTGGGGTCAAGTTTAGACGCCAGCATCCGATCGATGGTTACATTGTGGACTTCTGTTGCATTGAGAAAGGCTTGATTGTAGAACTGGATGGAGGTCAGCACGCGACACAACAATTGAGAGACCAACGAAGAACGCAGCATCTCAAAAGTAAAGGCTATCGAGTACTACGCTTTTGGGATCATGACGTGTTACAAAAAACTAATTCCGTCATAGAAGTCATTCGTCTGTCTTTGGATGACCCTCACTCCGAGCCTCTCCCTGGAAGGGAATATGTTTAGCAACTTTTTCTCTTCGCCGGAGGCGGAAAGGTGATGGGGAAGACGATGGATGATCCCCCTCATCCTGGCCTTCTCCCCCAGGGGGGGAGAAGGGATGTGGCGAGACCTTTCATCTTCTCGCGAAGCACTTGCGGAACAGCGCGGAAGCAGTTAGGGAAACGCTTTTACCGGGAACAGAGAACAGGAGTGACATTAATAGAACTCCTCGTGACGATGGCTTTGGTGGCGACGTTGGCGGGTTTGGCGACTGTGGCGTTTGTTCGAAGTTTCCAAGCGCGAAGCTTGGACGGTTTCGTCAAAGACCTGACCGCCTATCTGCGCTACCTGCAGTTTGATGCCATCGAGTCCGGTGCTGCCCATAAATTGGTTCTCAACCCGGAATCCGGAAGGCTTGAAACATTCGTGCGGAACGAGAATTCGACACAATTCGAACCGTTTAGAAGTCCTTACTCGCAGCGGTTTCAAGAAGCAAAGGTTTTTTCCATTGATTTCAGTCGCGGAGATGAAATTTATTTCTTTCCGGATGGAGCCGTGACGCGGAATCAACTTTTTGTCTCAAGGAACGGCACCAGGCAAGCGACGGTCGAGATCAAGAACCGAATCGGTGCCTTCGGAGTAACAACACATGGATGAACATAGACAACCCCCCTTCTGGTTCCTCCCCCCGCGGCGCGGGGGGAGGATAAATCCCACACCATTCCGGCCCACAGCGAAAAAATGGTGGGGGATAAAGGTGGGGGGCCGTAAAGGGACCCTCCTGTTCGAGGCGTTCGTTGCACTGATGATCTTGTCTGTCGGCGTGACGAGTACGCTCAAAATCTTTAGCGAAGCGCTCTTTGCGGGGACAAGGAATGAGGAGAAAAAAGAAGCCATCTCGGAGCTTGACCATCTTTTATTTGAGTGGTTTGCTTATCCAGGGGGCGTCGTGCTGCCGGAGGACGGTGTCCTTACCCTTCCGCTCGATTCCGAGCGTTTCGAGGATCTGTACTCGGTTGAAATTCGATCACAAAATCTTAAGGCTAAACCCGAAGAGTTAGAGGCTGAGAGGAAAATCCGCTCGTTTGAAGCAAGTCAATACTATCAAGTGAAGTGCCGCGTCGACAAGGAGCATCGGAAGGGAGTTTTTGACCTGGGCGCGTGCGTGTTTAGAGCGAGGGGAAGGTGAAGGAGAAGGATCGGGGGTTTACCTTCGTTGAGCTTTTGGTTGCGGCGAGCATTCTTTCGGTCATCTCAGTTGTGGTCGTAACGAGTTTTCGGACCGGTTTAGCGGCGTACGCAAGAAGCGAGGAAAACCTTACTGAAAAGCGCGAAGGCGATGTATTTCTAACGCAACTTGCGCAGGAGTTGAGAAATGCGATTCCTTTTTCTTTGCATCCATTCGTGGGCGAAGGAGACACGATCACGTTTCCGACGCGGCTTGTGCAGTACACGCCTGAAGGGATGAAGGAAGAACTTGTGCTCATTCAATACAGAATACACGACGGCGCTCTCATAAGGACAGAGCTGAAGTTGAGGAAGTCTTTACTGGAACCGGTTCAAGTCAGTGACGTCCTCTTTGAAGGAATCGATGCCGTGTTTGATTTCCTCTATCTTGATGATTCAAATGAACTTTCGTGGGAGACCGACTGGTCCAATAAGCCCTACGTGGGTCTTCCGCGCGGCGTTCGAATCAAACTTTCGAGAGATATTTTTGGTGAGGGCAGGACGAGCGAAATTTTGATTCCGCACGGCGTTCTTTTGAGGAGATCCTCGTGAACGAGCGGGGGAGCGTTTTGATTTTGTGCCTGTGGGTTTTTATTCTGCTTGCCCTTTTCGCGATGAGCGTCGCGTTTCGAGCGCGCCTGGCTACGAAGATTGGAGGTTTTGAAGCACACCGTTTTAGGCAGGAATACGATTTTCTTTCGGCCGTCAACCTTGCCCGATTTTTCATCGAGACCGACAATGAACCGAAGGTCGATCACAGCAGAGATGAGTGGTACGGGGTTCCGAAAAGCTTTGGCGAAATGGACTTTTCAGACCGATTTGATTTGGAAATCCAGGATGAGGAAAGCAAAGCCAGTCTCAATGATGCTCCGGAGCAATTTCTTATCGAGTTCATCAAAGTGTTGAAACGTAGCAATATTGAAATTGAAACAGATACGGAAGATTTGGTTGGAAGCATTTTAGCTTGGCGCGGACAAACGGCTCTGCGCGGAAAACCAACGCTCGGATTCAAGCACAAAAGAGCCCCCTTTGAGTCAGTCGAAGAGCTCCGGTTGATTCAATTTATTTCGGCGCGTGACGCGCAACGCTTCAAGCCTTTTGTCACCGTGTACGGGCAGCCTCAGGAAAGGATCATGAAGGTGAATTTAAATACAGTTCATCCGTAC
Organism: Omnitrophica bacterium RIFCSPLOWO2_12_FULL_50_11; assembly: GCA_001804315.1. Taxonomy (GTDB): domain Bacteria; phylum Omnitrophota; class Omnitrophia; order Omnitrophales; family Danuiimicrobiaceae; genus 2-12-FULL-50-11-A. Next base: position 8,184 of record MHFT01000009.1, on the reverse strand, counting down.
ATTCTCGAAGCTCTTATTTTAAGTCTTGCCGGCGGTGACTTGCCAAAGCAAACGCTACGAGAGGCGATTGAAAAATTTCGTTCGACTTCTTCTCCTATCGATGGCGAGGAGCACGATATGAGTAAGCAGGTCTTCCAACCCAGTGATTTGCGTCCCCAGCGGTTCATCCGGATGTTGAAGCTGCCGGATTCGGCTGCGATCGAGCAACTGGTAAGTCAATTGATGAGGCATGTGACGGTGGATTCCAAGTTTTTTTCAGTCCGTGTCAAGCTACGCTCAGGAAAGACCGCGTCTCGTGCGGAATCTCGATCCAGAGCTTTGGAGTCGGTTTTAGGGCCCCGGGTCTTTCAGCATCGTTGGAACACTGGTGACGCATCTTCCTTAAGATCGGCGAAGCCGGCCGGACGGCCTGTTACTGTGCCGCTTGAGATTCTTTCCTGGCGGGAGGTTGTGGCGTGATGGCGCTTTTCGGAGGAAAAAAAAGGCTCTACGGCATCAGTCATTTCAGGCAGGACAAACTCGAGATCGTATTCTTAAAAGGGTCGGGAGCTGATTACGAACTTGTCGGTACGGAAGCAGTTTCGACAAGCGACATCTCAAGCGAATTCGTTTCCGGCTTTCGAAGCCGCCTCGAATCTTATCAAGCGCGCTCTCCGATCTTGGTTCATCTCGTGAACCGAAATGTAGCCCTCGCCAAGGTTTTTTCTGTTCCTGCCGTTTCGGCGGGTGAGTTGGAAACAGTTCTGGCAAATCGGATGAATGAAGAGATTCCTTATCTTTCGGAAGAAGCCGTTCTTCACCGGTCGATCCAGAGGAAAAGTGAGGACGGCTCACTTGAGGCGCTTCTTTTGGGGGTCCCAAAGGACGTTCTCGCAGAGCAAATGAAACTCCTTCGCGCCTGTGGCCTTGTTCCGGATCGGGTGATCCTTTCGACGGATCTTTTGGTTTGGATGTACCGGGCTCACATGCGCGGCGACGATCGCCGCCCGGATCAAGCGAACGTTCTTATCCATTTGTTCGGCAATCAAGCGGAGATGCTTTTCTTTGAGAATCAAGTGCTTCTTCAAAGCCGTTGGGTCTCGTGGGAAACGGATCAAGCGGCGAATCTTTTGGATGCGGTCCAGTCTTACACGGACGGTTTCCAGCGTGAATGGCGCAAGAGGCCGAACGCGCTCTTTCTCATTGGTGAGCGAAATGAGGAAGCCGAGTCGTCGCTGCTTAAGTCACATTTTTCCGTGGAACGCATTTCCTCCGATCACGAGACGACCCTTGCACCCATTTTGGCTGCCGCTGCTCGTGCCTATGCTACTCAGGACGTGTTTGATTTTACGTTGCCGGAAGTGAAGGAGGTCCGAAATAAAGAGCGCCGGGTGAAAGGACGTGCGATGCTTCTCTTTTCGATTGCTTGTTTTTCGTTTTCTTTATTTTTTTTGGCAGTGGTTCAAACCTTGATGACGGTCGGAGAAATGGGCTGGCTTCGTTTCAAGATGGGTGCGCTTGAAGGTTCTGTCCAAGAGGTGAGGGAAGTGCGTACGAAAGCGCTTCACGTCCAGGATTTTCGCGCGAAGAAGTCACTTCCGGTGCTCCTTCTAGGCGGCCTCAGAAAAGCAGTTCCTCACGATCTGGTGTTCCGAGAATTGGAATATGACGAGGCAAAAAGAAGATTCAGTCTTCAAGGCACGGCTCGCGCTCAGGCGCACGTCGATCAATTTATTGCCGCTGTTGGCGCGCAATCGATTTTCGAGCGTTTGGCATTGGAGCGCATCCAAACGGAGCGGGCTCAGGACGGTTCAACCGTTTACTCCTTTACGCTGGAAGGAAATTTAAACCTGGGAGAGCTTCCATGAATTCTCTGACCCTGGAAAAATCAACGACACCTGTGACGCTTCCCGTTTCTCCGGCCAAATTGCGTTGTCATGCGAAGGTGTCTTTAATCATGACGGCTTTGTTCCTCATTTTGGCGGTGGTGCTTCATCGTTGGCAGACACCACTCGCGGAAAGGCTTGATCGACTCAGGAGGGATTATCAAGTTGATCTTGATCTTTCGCGCCACAAAGTTGAGCGTCTTCGCGTCTACCAAAGCGTGCATCAAAGCGTGGACTTGCCGAAGGCAGCGATTCTGAATACGAACGAATGGATTCAGCAGATGCAAATGATGACGGCTGGTGACGAGCTTTCACTCAAAGAGTTGAAACCGGTGTATGAACGAAAGGGAAGCGGAGAAAGAGTCGCGAATCTTTTTTTGGAATTGGAGGGACGAGCACAAGATCTTTTGAAGCTTCTATACCATGTTTCAGAGGAAGATGACATGGTCTATGTCTCAAAATTCTTAGTTTCTAGCTCATCCGATGGTTCCGACTTGCTTCGCGCTCAAATAACACTTGGTCAAATGGCATCATGATTACAAAGAAAAAGAATTTTCTGATTGGTGAGGAGCTGGTTCGAAGACGCGTTCTGATCGCGAACGAGCTCGACCGAGCCCTTCAAGCGCAAAAAGAGACGGGCGAATTTCTAGGTAAGATTCTGATTCGTTCCGGCTCTCTCCGTGAGGATCAATTACTTCAAATTTTAGGGGATCAATTTGGACTTGCGTTTATGGATCTCTCCGAGGCGTCCGTTCCGAAGCCGGTTCTCGAACGGGTACCGCCAAAGGCGGCGCAGCACTACCACGTCTTTCCGATCGCGTTCAAGAGCGGGACGCTGACACTTGCCGTGGGTGAGCCGTCGGATTTTGATTTGATTCAGGAACTGAGGACCATCCTGGGTGCCGAGGTTGAAATCGTTTTGGCCGAACGGACCAAGATTGACGAGGCAATCCAAAGGCATTATGGGATTGGTGCCTCTATTGTGGAACGGCTCTCAAAAAGTCAAGGGCTTGAGCCGCGCACGGCGGCGGATCTCGTGATGCCCACGGTCACTCATGAATTAGAGGAAGTGGCGGGCGAAGCTTCCGTGCGGGAGTTTGTCAATCAGCTTCTTGTGGATGCATTAAAAAAGCGGGCAAGCGATATTCATTTGGAACCGTTTTCGGACCGTCTGCGTGTCCGTTACCGGATCGACGGCGTCATTGAAGAAGTAAAATTGCCGGAAGGAATCAAACGGTTTCACGCGAGCATGATCTCGAGAATTAAAATTATGGCGAATCTCGATATTTCAGAGCGGCGGCTTCCTCAGGACGGCCGGATCAAAATCCGGATGAAGAATGAAGATTTAGATTTAAGGATTTCTATTCTACCGACGGCGTTTGGGGAAGCGCTCGTTATTCGCCTGCTTTCGCCGGCGCGGTTGCTTGAATTGGAACGCATTGGTCTAAGTGAATCTAATCGGTACGAGCTGCGGCAGATTCTCGCCAGGCCGTCCGGCGTTATTCTCCTGACAGGGCCCACGGGCAGCGGAAAAACGACGACGCTTTACGCGTGCTTGAGCGAATTAAACGACGGCAGTCGGAAGATCATCACGGTGGAGGATCCGATTGAGTATCAGCTGGACGGTATCATTCAGATGCAGGTTCATCCGAAGATCGGTCTTAGTTTTGCGAGCGGACTTCGTCATATGCTTCGGCACGATCCGGATGTATTAATGGTAGGAGAGATCCGGGACCCCGAAACCGCTGAAATCGCCATTCGTTCGTCGCTCACAGGGCATTTGGTTTTTTCAACGCTTCATACGAACGATGCTTCGGGTGCTGTCGCGAGGCTCCTTGATCTTGGCATCGAACCTTATCTTGCTGCTTCAAGTCTCGAATGTGTGATCGCTCAACGGCTTGTGCGGTTGATCTGTGATGAATGTAAGAAGAAAGTAGGCGACCGCTGTCTTGGCTCGGGTTGTTCAAAATGTAATGGCACCGGTTTTTACGGCCGCACCGCGATCTCGGAATTTCTCCTGCTGGATGAAGATCTGAAGAACTTGGTTTCACGCCGTGTCTCAAGTTCTGAATTCAGAGCGTCCGCCATTCAAAAGGGAATGGCGGCGTTAAGGCAGGACGGCCTTGCCAAAGTGCGAGATGGCCTCACGACCGAATGCGAAGTCCTGCGTGTGACGTGAAAATTCATGACTTGAACATTTACGTTTTGAATCTCCAGCGCACGTGATACACTGTGTGCCATATCGGTGAGTTTGTATGTCTTCGCGGCTGCGATTTGTTACTTTCTTCGTTACGATTCTCGCCCTTCTTTTTTATCCCGCTTCGGGCGAGGCTGTATTTACCGAGCCCGCCGGTGGTTCGGAAACTTCACTCCCAGACCCCCGGGCAAAAGTATCACCGAAGCCGGACCCATTGCGCGGAGCTTCCGGCGCTGAAAAGCCGGAGGAGCTAAAGTATCTCCCTGGTCGTGTCTTGATCAAGCTCAAACCACCGGATGCTTTTTCCTCCGCGGCTGCAACAACGAACGCGCTCAACCCTAGTCAATCGCACTTTGATTCAAACACCCCAAAGCTCAATCAGCTTTTGACAAGCAAACCGTCTCTTGCAAACGCTAAAATGGAGCCTATCTTTAGAGGAAAAAAGCCGGATCGTCATTCTGAGGCGCCGAAGAACCTCGCAGGATCCTTCGTCCCGCCAAAGGCGGGACTCAGGATGACGGAGCCACCCGCCGAAGACGACGGTCTTGACCGTTGGAGGAAACTCGACTTTGATTCCAGCGAAGATGTCGAGGCACTTTGTAGTGAAATCATGGCAACCGGCGAAGCCGAGTATTGCCAGCCTGATTACATGATGGAAGCGCACGTCCTTCCGAACGACACATATGTGGATGGCAACCAAGACGGAAACTGGGACACAGGCGCCTGGGGCCAAACGTTCGAGAACATGTGGGGACTTAAAATGGTTCAAGCGGTAGATGCTTGGGATGCTGCCGGCTGCACGAACAACTGCCGCGGAGAAGGCGTCATTGTTGCCGTTGTGGATTCAGGTCTTGACTACAATCATCCGGATATTCAAGGAAATGTTTTTGTGAATGCGCTGGAAGATATCAACAATAATGGTCGTCTGGATCCCACCTCATCCTCAGAAGGAGGCGATTTCGACGGCATTGACAATGACGGAAACGGGTTCATCGATGATGTCTCTGGATATGATTTTACGACCTGTGCGACATTCAGTGGTGGCGCCTGCAGCCAAACAAAACTGCGCGATCCGGATCCGCTAGACGGATTCGGCCACGGAACACACGTTTCGGGAACCATCGCGGCCGCAGCCAATAATGGAATCGGAATAGCCGGTGTTGCTCCGCAAACAAGGATTCTTCCGGTTAAAGGGTTGAATGACCAAGGGAGCGGTTTCACGAGTGATCTTGCCGGAGGCATTAACTATGCTGCGAATGTGGGCGCCCGCGTCATCAACAACAGCTGGGGTTGTCAGTCGCCGTGTCCTTCCAATCCGGTCGTTGAAGATGCGGTTCGTGCGGCATACAACGGAGGCGCTGTTGTCATCTTTGCCGCCGGAAACGAAAATTTGGATGTATCCAATTTCTCGCCCCAGAATATGGATGTGGAAGTAGTCACGGTCGCCGCCGTTGATCATCTCCGACAAAAGGCCTCCTTTTCAAATTTTGGTGATCTCGTGGACATCGCTGCTCCGGGTGGGACTTCGGGAACATCGGGACAAACTATCCTATCATTGCTTGCGGCAGGTTCCTATTTTGAGAACAATCTCTCTTTCCTAATTGTTGGTACTGATTATCTTCGCATCTCTGGAACTTCCATGTCGGCACCTCACGTTTCTGCGGTTGCGGCAATCCTGATTGGCAATGACCCCCAAATCAGCCAAGAGGAAATTGTCGGTCGTTTAGTCGCAGGGGCATCGCCTTTTCCTTCGACACCCAGCGTGCCTATTGGAGAAGGTATTGTGAATGCATACGCGTCATTAACCGAGCCTTTCGCGAGGGTAAGTTCATATCAAAAGTTCCCTGCTGATCAATATGTGGTTCCGCAACAAGAGTGGGAATTATCTTTCCGCATCCTTCTTGATAATTTCACAGCGCCATTTACTGCCACACTCAGCACGAATCATCCAAACATACAGTTCAATCAATCACAAGCGCAGTTTTTGCAGGAAGGAACCTCTCCTTTTGCGAACAATGATGATTCGAAATTCCAGCTTATTTACGCAGGGACCGAGCCAGTTTTATTGGGCGATGTTCCATTCAATCTTCATATTGATGTGGTGAACATTGATCTCTCGACTACGATTCGGCTTGGGATTTTGAATTTACCCGGCTGGCCTAAGTTGACGGGGGCGCAAGTGCCAGCTTCACCTGCTTTGGCTGATCTTGATGGGGATGGGACGATGGAGGTCGTCGTCGGTTCTATGGACAAGAAAGTCTATGCGTGGCACACGGATGGATCTTTAGTCACGGGTTGGCCAAAAACAGTTGGCCATTGGGTACGTTCTTCGCCTGCGGTGGGCGATTTGAATGGAGATGGGACGATGGAAGTGGTGGTAGGATCTGATGATGCGAACGTTTATGCCTGGCATGCGGATGGAACACCTGTAACTGGATGGCCGAGAGTTACAGGAAGTAACATCCGTTCTTCACCTGCTCTTGCAGACCTGGACGGAGATGCGATGTTAGAGGTGGTGATTGGTTCTTTAGATAAAAATGTTTACGCCTGGCATGCAAATGGGGCAGTTGTTGCGGGTTGGCCTCAATCAACAGGGGACGGCTATGCAGATCTGTCGTCACCTGCCATTGGGGATTTGGACGGCGACGGGTCACCGGAAGTCCTGGTTGGTACGCTCCATGCTGGTGTTTCTGTTCCTGTCGATAACAAGGTTTATGCCTGGCATGCAGACGGCACGATCGTCAACGGGTGGCCGAAGCAAATAGGAGACTGGATACAATCGTCGCCTGCAATTGCTGATCTGGACGGCGATGGAAAGTTGGAAGTGGTGATAGGCGGGATGGATGGCAGCGTTTATGCTTGGCACGCAGACGGAACACCTGTGGCTGGGTGGCCAATACCGGTGGGCGCTCAAGTTGGTTCATCCGCTTCTATAGCTGATCTAAATGGGGACGGTTCATTGGAAATAGTAGTTGGATCTACTATTAGCGCCACTGAAGGGAAGGTTTTTGCATGGCACGTTAATGGGATGGCTGTAACAGGTTGGCCAGTCACGACCGGCGACAGGGTTGAATCTTCGCCTGCCATCGCTGATCTCGACGGAGATGGCACATTGGAAGTATTGGTCGGGTCTTACGATAACAAAGTGTATGCCTGGCACGCGAATGGAAGCGCGGTAGCCGGCTGGCCGGTTCAAACCTCATATCGTATCTCTGTCTCTTCTCCAGCGATCGGTGACTTGGATGGAAATGGGATGTTAGAAGTGGTCATAGGTTCGGACGATTTTAAGGTTCATGTCTGGACGTTGCCGGAAACGGCAGCGGATACGAAGCCTTGGCCGATGTTTCATCATGATTTGTGGCACACAGGTTTCTTTCATTTGGACACGTGTCCGCCCGTTTGTGAACCACCCATCCTGAGCATCTCGGTAACGCCGGCCGCAAGCTGGTCCATTGGCAACGTTGTGGAGGAGCAGATGATTGGGCCGTCGAATCTGTTTACGGTGACCAATAACGGAAACGTGACCGAAGCCTTTACGTTAAGTATCTCGGGTGCGAGCGCTCCTTCAGGCTGGCTGGCGGGGACATCGCCGGGTGCCGACACTTTCGCAATGAAAGGACTTTTTGGTCCTGCGTCTGGCGATCCGACAGGTTTATTTTCGACCGACGACGCGATTCTTATTGGCTCTGGATCGCGTGCGTCGAGCACTCAGTTCGGCGATCCGACGTTAACACCGAACGGTGCAAACGTCGCTGTGGCGAACGAGCGGGGTCTGTGGTTTCAATTTCAAGCACCAACCTCGACTCAGTACGGTGGAACCCAGCAGTCAGTTGCAGTCGTTGTCGGCGCCGAACAGGCGTGAAGAGCGAACAAAAAAGGCTTTATGGATATTTGAAAGAATCGACGTGTTTAGCGTGCGGACGAATACTCCCGCAATATCCCTTCTCCCCCGTTGTTGGGGGAGAAGGTTAGGATGAGGGGGATGTTCAATGGTTCTCCCCCTCACCTTAGTCCTCTCCCCCTCCGGGCTGACCATTACCCATAAGTAACCTCATTAAGAGGTTGGTTGAATAGTTTCCAGGTTGCTGCGATATCAGTAAGACGCCACATTCCCCGCCAAAG
>MHFT01000008.1 GCA_001804315.1 Omnitrophica bacterium RIFCSPLOWO2_12_FULL_50_11 | reverse complement strand
CTAATTCTTCAACTAACTGATAAAGCTGATCTTCAAAAAAACTCAACCTCCCGGGGTGGATACCATGTACCCATGCAGTACAACAAGTTTCAGAATGAGCTTTCCTTCGTAGGGTGCGCGGCTTAAAATTACAGGTCCAGAATGGCTTTTAAGGATGTAATGAGAAGGAATTGATTTTTCTGCGGAAGGATGCCGAGTTCTCGTTTGAGACGTCGATTATCAGTCGCCCGGATTTGATCGACTAATATGTCGGATGGTTCACTTAACCCCGCTTCTCCTTTCTTCAAGTGAACACGCAGCCATTTTGATTTTGGGATGACCTTTTTGGTCATCGGGCAAACCAAAGTGGAAGGATGGCCGGCTTCGTTCAGAAGCGACGTTTGAATGACGACCACAGGCCTTAACTTTCCTGGTTCTGTTCCAAAACGGGGATTCAGATCGGCCAAGTACACCTGCCATTTCTTGATCGTCATTAAGACTCCGCAAGTTCATCTTCGAAAGCGTCAAAGGCTTTCAATACTTCCATTGAGTTGTCTCGAACCATTTGCGACTCACGAGCAAGTTCTTTTTTCAGCAGAGCTCTTTTTTTAAGCTTGTTGTAGAACGCAATCGCGGCGTTGATATAGCCATTTCTCGGGACGTGCAACTTTTCAGTGATCACTTCGGTTTCTTCATACACGTCGTCTCTCAGTTTTAAAGAAAGGATCTTTGACATTTTTTGTCTCACCTCCAATCAGTAGAAGTATATACTTGAAGTATATACCTGTCAAGGTAAGGAACGCATTGGGGTGCAAGACCGGAATTGTAGTTTTTTTCCCTCTCCCTTTTGTAAGGGAGAGGGACAGGGTGAGGGTGGATATTTTGGCGTCTTCTGTTTTCCCCCTCACCTTAATCCTCTCCCCCCCAAAAAAAGGGGAGAGGAGACAAGGGCTAATCACGCAGATACGGTCTTGCACCCAACGCATTGGTACTGGCTCCAGCGGCACCATTACCATACGGAGGAGCAGGATAGGCAATTTTCGGAGCGCTCCGAAAATTGTGTTATTTCGATACATATTCAAAACATCGTAAGGTTAAGTCTTGTCATAAGATAGATCGTCTGCGAGTTTCGGAGTGACCCTGTATTCGTAGGGCACGCAGCCGTTTTTGGCAGTGGTACCGGTTCCTGCAGAACCGACATACCCTACGTTGAAGAGATTAACCTTCGTGCAGAATTTTAAGCAGCTGGGCGGTCGTGTAAACTGCGAAAGGGAGTTTTTCAAAGTCTCTGTCATTGGACCAAATGGGGATATTTTCTTTGAGAGCGAGGGCCGCTAGATGGATGTCGTCGGGATCCCGGATCTTCAAGAGTTTCTGAGCCTCGAGAACGCGGGTTTTGTAGTATTTTTCTGAAAAAGCGGTCAAGGGAAGCATCTTGAATTGCCAGACGAGGAGTTTCTCGTTCAATTGATATTTGGCGGCAAGCCTTGGCAGGTATTCTTCGACTTCTTCGAGATTGAACTGGGTAGCGATCAACTCAATCTCAGGACAAACAAAAATTTCAAGTGCGGCTTTTCCGATGACTGCGGAGAGAATGACGTTACTGTCGGCGGCGAGTCTTCTTAAATTCTCGGAAATCATCCAGGATTTCTTTCTCGTCAACTTTTTTTCTGCTTAACTCGGCTGCAAGGTGGGTCCCGAGCGTTGCCACAAATTCCCGCTTTAACTCAATCGGGATCTGGTCTGTCTCAGTCAACGGAAGAAAGCAACCGACCATCCTGCCACTTTTAGTGACAAGGACGATCTCTCCCTTGCGGGTGTAGGTCGAAATGCCTGAACGGAACTGCCGAATCGATGCAAGCTTCATTTTTTCACCTCTTGGAGGAGCATAAAAATAGTAACACGCTTGTGTTACGGTGTCAACAGTTGTGTACACAAATTTTCCGAGCGCTCCGAAAATTGTGTTATTCCGATACACATGCAAAACGTCGTACGGAACCGGTACTCCGTCTGCTCATACGTTATACTTTTTTCCGCTACCTGTCCTCCTGTGTAACTGGTAACATGTTCTTAGCATGGCTCAACCGAATGTCACGAGGAGACAAAAAAGCATTGCGAGGCTTCTGCGCAAGAAGCGCGAGGGTGTCAAGGCACGCTTGACAGCGGCTAGGAAAAAAGGCCGAGGGCGTTGAAACGGCGAGAAAAAAGGGGACAGGTCGACGACCTGTCCCCTTTTTTGGCGGGTTTCGAAGTGGCGAGGAGGGGATGATGCTCACAAAAATAGTTCAAACGGATGATGATGTGTCACGTTGTGTATTGCGCGTGTTGCTTGGAGTGGTTATGTTTCCGCACGGGGCGGGGAAACTTCTCGGCTGGTTTGGCGGCGGCGGTTTCCTGGCAACGATGAATGGTTTGACGGGAATGGGCCTTCCGGCAGTGATTGCATTTCTCGTCATCGTGGCGGAGTGTTTGGGCGCGCTGGGTCTTATCGTCGGCTTCTTGACGCGCATTGCAGCCCTCGGCATTGGATCCGTGATGGCCGGTGCCATTTTTATGGTTCACTGGCGGCACGGTTTTTTCATGAATTGGTTTGGTGCCCAGGCGGGCGAGGGTTTCGAGTACCATCTTCTTGCTATTGCCATTGTGCTTGCCCTGATCTTAAAAGGCGCTGGCCGTTGGTCGGTGGATCGAATCTTGTCGCAAAAGAAAGTGGGGCCGGCTTAGTCCGGTTTTCTCATCAATTTGGCGGATTGATGAGAAAACCGCTTTGGACGCACGAAGTTGCGTCCACATGCACGCACGGGATGATCGACATCCCGGCGTGCAGTGCTGGCTCATAAAGGGCCGGCAAAGTTTTGCGCCCCTCTCAAAACGGGGCGCAAAAGACAACCCCTGTGGTACAAATGGACAAGCCCATTTGCACCACAGCCTCTTCGAGGGCATTTCTCATTGGCGATGAGAAATGCGGGTTAGAGTGCCTCCATTTGGTGGTCAACTGCTCGCATGATGAAGACCAATCAGGCAATTCGTCGGCCCATTTGGATTAAACCAGCGGACGATCGCACGATTCAAATCATCGATCAGCGGTATTTGCCGCATCGATTCGTCACTGAGGATTTGCGAACCGTTGATGATGTGGTGCGGGCGATTCGAGAAATGCATGTCCGTGGGGCGCCGCTCATCGGCGTCACGGCAGCATTCGGTCTGTATTTAGCCGCGCTGGAAGCACCCGCCAACGAAAACTTGGACGAACACCTCGACCGAGCCGCGCTGGCGTTGAAAGACACAAGGCCCACCGGTGTCAATTTGCAGTGGGCTGTGGACCGCCAGCTGCGCGCCGTCCAAAATGGTGCTGGGAAGAAAGAAAAAGTTCGCATTGCCCTTGAGACCGCGCGCCAAATTGCCGATGAGGATATCGAGATTTGCCGCAAAATCGGTGAACATGGTTTGCCGATTATTGAAGAATTAAGCAGGAAGAAAAAAGGCGAGGCTGTTCAAATTCTCACTCATTGTAACGCTGGGTGGCTCGCGTGTGTTGAATGGGGCACCGCGACGTCGCCGATTTACCAGGCGCATGATCGCGGCGTGAACGTCCACGTGTGGGTGAAAGAGACTAGGCCAAGAAATCAGGGGGCAAGTTTAACTGCGTGGGAACTCGCGCAGGCGAACGTGCCGCACACGGTGATTGTTGACAACGCGGCGGGACACTTGATGCAGCGAGGGATGGTGGATCTTGTGCTTGTCGGCACAGACCGGACGTTGCGATCAGGAGACGTGGCGAATAAGATCGGGACTTACCTCACGGCACTTGCCGCGAAAGACAACGATATTCCTTTTTACGTTGCGCTTCCTTCTAGCAGCATCGACTGGGATCGGCAAGACGGCGGCGTCGAGGAGATTCCGATTGAAGAGCGCAGTCCGGATGAGGTCAAATACGTTCAAGGATTTGCCGATGGAGAAATGAAAACGGTTCTGGTCACGCCCAAGGACGTTCGCGCCGTCAACTACGCCTTTGATGTCACGCCCCGGCGCTTGATTACCGGTCTCATTACCGAGCGGGGAATTGCACCCGCAAGCGAAGAGGGATTGCTTAGTCTGTTTCCCGAAAAAAGAAAGGTAGGTCACGTTTAGTAGCTGTTTAGCGCTTTTTCCTCCCCCCTTGTTCGCCACAAAGGGTCGGCGGAATCCGTCTCAAAACGCTTTGTGGCGAACAAGGGGGGAAGGGACTGACGCTAAATATGAAACAACCGATTGGACTTAAAGAGGGTTTGAGAACGCCATTCGTCAAGATGGATGGACCGTTTGCGTCTTTAAACGCGGTGGATCTTTCCACTCGGCTCGTGGACGGCATGCTGAAAAGGATCGACTTTCCGGCCGACTTGATTCAGCACGTGATTTGGGGCATGGTCGTGCCCGATCCAGACATTTACTCGATCGCGCGCGAAGTCGTCCTCGGCACGCGGCTCGACAACCGCATTGAAGCGCACAGTGTGAATCGTGCGTGCGCCACGTCTTTACAGGCGACTACGAACGCCGCGCTTTATTACCACGCGTTTCCAGAAGACAAGTCCGTCTCCCTAGTCGGTGGTGTGGAGTCCTTTTCATCGGTGAAGCCGATTCTCACGGCGGAAGCTGCCCGTTATTTCAAGGGATTTGCACAGAAAGGATCCGTGTCTGAAAAATTGGGTCGTGCTTTCCGAATCCCAATCACGAAACTTCTTCCGATTCCGCCCTCCGCGCGTGAGTATTCAACCGGGCTCACGATGGGAGAACATTGTGAGCTGATGGTTAAAGAATTTCGGATTGCACGGGACCGGCAAGACCGGTTTGCGTTAGCGAGCCACAGGAATGCGGTCGTGGCGCGAGACGTGATTTCCAATCAGATCGTGAGCATCTTAGGCGTGACTCGGGACGGCCTAGTCCGAGACAACACTTCTATGGAACAATTGGCAAAACTGAAATCTGCGTTTGACCGCAAATCAGGAACGATCACAGCTGGGAACGCATCTCCTTTTACGGACGGTGCTGCTGGTCTTTACGTCATTTCACCGGCGCTGGAAAATGAGGTGAAACCAGATGCGCGGCTCGTAGACTTTGAATATGTTGGTGTGGATCCGGCTGATGGGCTTCTTATGGGTCCTGGGAAGGCAATGCTTAGAATCCTCGAACGGCACCACCTACGGTGGAAGGATTTGGACTACATTGAAATGCACGAAGCGTTTGCGGGACAGGTGCTTTCGAACTTGGATGCGGTGAACGATCGTGAGTACCGGCTGAAAAAATATGGTGTCACTTACGATCCGGGAGTGCTCGAGGAAAGCGTTCTCAACCCTTGGGGATCTTCCATTGCCTACGGGCATCCGTTCGGTGCGACGGGGGCCCGAATGCTTTCGCAAGCCATTGCATACTTGAAACACCACGATAAGCGCCTCGCTTTGGTGGCTGCTTGCACGGCTGGCGCGTTGGCAGGTGCGTGCCTCATTTCCCGGTAGAGAACGCAGAAAACGGGTTCTGTTTTCTTCATAAAGCTATTGGGCCATTTTTTTTAACTTCATTGACGAGATATCTCTTTACGTCTTCCCAGGCCACTTCTTTCAGCATCCGCGGCATTGGATCTTTTTGGGCATCCTCAAAATAGATTAAGCTCTTCTGGATATGAATGAGATTCGAAGCAAGCCGTCCATATCTCTGATCGTAAAACCCAAAGAGATCTCGCAGCGTATAACCGGACTGGCAGATGAAGTAGAGATCAATAAAATCCCGCTTGGCCCCTCTTGAGGCGATCGCGTCCACCTTCATGGCGGCGATGTCTCGAATACCGGCCACGTCTAATGAAAGATACCGCATCGATGGAGATGCGATGACCTAGCTGGAGTGCTGCGGCGGTCCCGCCGGCCAGATAAGATTCCTTCAAAATACCGGAACGACCTAATAGGGCCAGATGTTCTTTGGCTTTGCCAATGAGGACTTCCTCAAACATAGCACCTTTTCTTTGGGCACCTCTAAGACCGTGGCCCAAAAGTTCGCCGACTTCCGGGAATAGCCCCGAAAGCGGCAAAGGGCCTCTCCTATTTCGGACTTTTTGAAACGACTCCACATCCATTGGACCGCATCTAGATCGCCGCATTCCAGAATTCGCTGAAGGACATAAAACCTGTTTGTTTGCAAATCAATCTTTTCAGGGTCAACGTCCCAAAAAAGTTTCCACAAACGCTCAGGTATTCCGTTCATATCCGTAAACACCAGCAGAAATTTTAACACAAGGTTCTCCAACGACAAAGGTGATTCGGGCGCATCCAACTTGAGACGGTTGAACCTACCGCGCCCAGAGAACAAGCCTGGGATTTATGTCCCAGGCTTGTTCTCTGTACCCTAGGCGTGGCAGTGCGACCGTCTGGAATGTGATGCGTCCGGTGATTCGTCCCTTCTCTCCTTTCCATCAAAAGATCGTTCGCCGTTTCCCCTTCCGCCAGCCGTGGATGAGTATGGCTGTTGTCTTCGCTTGTGCAACATTGCCGTTTCGGTCAAGACCGATGGCGCCAATGCTTCGCTTTCGGACGCGTAGCTCACGAAACGTTCTTTGAAATGCTTTTCTGATGGGGAGGCCATCGCGGAGGCGCTGTGCGATTCGGACAGCTAGACCTTCGTCGATGATTTCTTCACCATTTCCAGTTGCGGAAATCGCGCATTTGTCATCCGCAAAGTTGGCAATTGGCATCCCGCTGTCACTTACTCTTCCAGGAAATTCAAAACCGCGTCCGCCGGAGGACGTTGCCGCTGCCAGATGTCCGAATGGGTCGAGCGCGCAGGCGCCCACTGTGTCAGAGCCTTGCCGCGTCCCGCGTTTCCATTTTTTCCACCGTTCAATCGCTCGAGACGTTCGCGTATCTTGGGCTTTGAAACCGATCTTTTGGGCGAAGCGAAATGCGCCGTTGCCCGCGAGAACGCGCGACTTTTCTTCAAGGAGCGCTTGGGCTACGAGAACCGGATTTTTGATCTTTTCAATGTTGATTACAGCAGCAAATCGCATTCTCGAACCATCCATCACCGAAGCAGAGAGCCGTGCTCTGCCGTCTTCTTGAAGCATGGAACCAGTTCCGGCATTAAAATCGGGATCGTCCTCCAGAAGCCGTACCACGTAGGTAACGGCGTCGACGGCGTTCGTTTCAGAAAGCTTTTGGTAGCCTAGGTTTAAGATACGGCGGATTGTCTTGCGCACTCTTCTCAAACGACGTTGGTCTTGAAACGCCCCGCCAGCACCGCCGTGGATGATGAGGACCGGTCTCGCAATGGGAGGTTTCATTTTCGATTCTGATCGGATAAGATACCGTGCAGGTTCTCAGAGGTCAATGTCTTAAGAAATCAGGGGGATCATGAAATCGCTTACGGAACATTTGTGGTTTAACACGAAGAAGCGAAGAGAATACGTAAACATTACGCCTCAAGTGGAGGAGGTCGTGAGGAAAAGTGGGGTGCGGGAAGGTCTTTGCCTCGTCAATGCGATGCATATTACAGCAAGTGTCTACATTAATGATGATGAGTCGGGGCTCATTGAAGATTTTGACGAGTTTTTAGAGAAGACAGCCCCGTACGACTTAAAAAAATACCGCCACCACCGAACGGGAGAGGATAACGGCGATGCACATCTGAAACGGCAACTTTTTGGGCGGGAGGTGGTCGTTGCGATCACGGATGGCAAGCTGGACTTCGGTCCTTGGGAACAGATTTTTTACGCGGAGTTTGACGGCCGCAGGCGAAAACGCGTGCTTGTAAAGGTGATCGGTGAGTAGAACGCCTTCAACCCTCCATAACTATTGCAGCAAGCCAGATGGTTTCGCCCCACCATTTGCACGTGGCCCGACTCAACAAGTTGTGACGGCGGTCGATGCATTCCACAGTGACGCTGAATCCTCGCCGCTCCATAAATTTCCGAATCGAACCAGGCGTTTGGAGGTTGATGTGCAGGCGTGTATGTTCACTTTCTGGGTAGCGGATTTTGAATATTTCCCTAAGGAAAGCTTTCAGCGAAGAAGCGTGTTTGCTCCTTCCGCGGAAGAAGCGGAGTATTTCTTTGATCGCTTTAAATGGAAACTCAGAGAGCCTTTTTAAAGGATAAAGGAAGCGGATGTAGTTTAGGTTCGGCGTGCTGATGACAAGGGTGCCGGTCGTTTTAAGGGCGCGCTTCAATTTGGAGAGTAAAATTTCAAGCTCCCAGTCGTGGAGATGTTCATAGACCTGGTTCAGTACGATCACGTCGAATTCGCCTTCCCAATTCAATTCGTCCATCGTCATCAAGCGGAATTCAGTGCGCTTCTGAATTTCTTCGGCGAACCGTTTGCGATATTCCTGGGCGAAATCGATCGCATCGCGGCTGAAATCAACTCCGAGTACGCTCGATCCTTCTTTGGCCAGTACGATCGCAAGCGAGCCTCTTCCGCAGCCGAAATCTAAGACCCGGTCGCCTGCTTTAATGCTGCCAAACCGAATGGTCTCTTCTGCTGCGGTATCGATTACTTCTGGATCTTCCAAGTGTTCAAGGCCCGGCAGACTTCGGAGGTAGTAGGATCGGTCGTATAGTTCGGGACCTATAGCATGTTGTTCTTCCATCGGGATTTCGTAGTATACTGGCCAGGAAATTGGTTTTCAAAGATGAAATCATGTCGGGGCATGCCAGTTGATGCAGTAATCCCAACGTGATTGCGAGGCCGGTAACCCATGCATTGGCCGAAGCGAATCCAAATGCATCGTCATTGCGAGGAAGCAATCCAAAGGGATGACGAAGCAATCTCAGAACGCGAGATTGCTTCGGCAGTGCTTTTGGTCTCTGCCTCGCAATGACAGTAGGGTCATGCGAACGACCAAAATCAAAATGAGTCGAAGCACGAGTCAAGTCCTGAGTGAGTCAGAAGTCAAAGATATTGCGAGGGAGGAACTCGCCTCCATTTACATTCCATCGTCCGTCTATCGGCTTCATCTCAATCGTAAATTCACTTTTCAGCGTGCGATCAGACTCATTCCCTACTTGAAGGAGCTTGGAATTGAAGCCGTTTATGTCTCCCCCTATTTTCAAAATACTCCTAAGTGTTTACACGGCTACAACGTAACGGACCCGAATCAAATTAATCCTGAAATTGGTTCTGAGGCTGATTTTCTGGGGTTCTGCGAGGCCCTCCAGAATGCGAACATTGCCCAGATTCTCGACATCGTGCCGAATCATATGGCGATTGCAAGTCCTGCGAACAAAGTGTGGACCGGAGTACTTGAAAACGGGCCAAGTTCACGTTATGCGCGTTTTTTCGACATCGACTGGGAACCTGAAAAGCGAGAGCTCAAAGACAAGGTCCTACTCCCGATTTTGTCAGAGCACTACGGTCAGGTTTTAGAGCAAGGCGGCTTAAAGCTTAGATTTGACGGTGCGCAATTTTGGATCTGCTATTGGGATCACAAACTGCCCGTGACCGCCAAAACGTATGCGTTCATTTTGCGGTACGGAATGCACGCTTTGACACCCGTGTTCGGAGCAAATGATGAAGAGCGTGATACCTTTCGCGGCGTCATCAGCGGATTTGAGGATCTGCCTCTTAAGGTAGCCTCTGTGCGCGAAGCCATCGAAGAGGTAGAGGGCAAGAAAGAACATTTGAAGAAGCATTTTCAAACGCTGGTGGCTTGTTCCGATCGACTCCGAAGCTATGTTGGAAGTTGTGTCAAGACATTCAACGGCCGGAAAGGAAATCCGAAGAGCTTTGACCTCTTGGATGAACTGCTCAGCCGACAATATTACCGGCTTGCTTATTGGCGTGTCGCGGCCGACGAGATCAACTACCGGCGCTTTTTTAACGTCAATGAACTGGCCGCGACACGAATTGAAGATCCCGAGGTGTTTCGCCACCATCACGAACTCACTTTTCAGCTTTTGAGAACCGGACGCGTTCAGGGCCTTCGGATCGATCATCCGGACGGTTTGTACGACCCACCCGAATATTTTAGAGCACTTTCCAGGAACTATCTTTTCGAACGCGTCCGTGACAAAGTGCTCGTCACATACGGCGGCGTCTTTGACCGTGATCGGGAAAAGCAGAAGGAAATTTTCGATCGCATCAAAACAGTACTCGAAAGCAAAGAATTTACGTCGCGCCCCGCGTTTTATCTTGTAGCAGAAAAGATTTTAGATCGAAAGGAATCTCTCCCTCACGATTGGGCGGTGCACGGAACCACGGGTTACGATTTCTTAAATGCACTGAACGGCCTTTTTGTGCACCGGCTTCATGAAAAGGAATTAACCGACGTTTATGAACAATTTGTGGGGGAGAGGATTAATTTCGACGATTTGCTGTACCAAAAGAAGAAATTCTTTGCCTTAATTCACATGTCGAGTGAAATCAACGCGCTCGGCCATCGGCTGGACCGGATTTCAGAACAAGACAGGCGCTACCGGGATTTTACGCTGCATCACCTGACCGTTGCCATCCGCGAAACGATCGCGTGTTTTCCCGTGTATCGAACCTACATTTCGCCCACAGACGTGAAGGTCTCCGACCGGGATGAGCGGTACATCTACATTGCCATTGAAAAGGCGAAGCGGAAAACGCCGGCCTTGAATCCCGCGGTTTATGATTATTTGAAAAAGGTACTTTTGCTTGAGTTAGAACGCGAGCTGGGCTCGGAAGGGAGAAGGATGTACCGGGATTTTGTCCTGCGCTTTCAACAGCTGACGGCGCCGATTATGGCAAAGGGACGTGAAGACACCGTGTTTTACCTCTACAACCGTTTGATTTCTTTAAATGAGGTGGGAGGTGATCCGACGCACTTTGGTGTTTCGACCGAGGACTTTCACAGACAGAACTTAGAACGCCATAAAAATTGGCCCGCGGGCTTGATTACGTCGACGACGCACGACACGAAACGGAGTGAAGATGTCCGGATGAGGATCAACGTCCTGAGCGAAATTCCTCAGGAATGGAACGCCCATTTGAACAAGTGGTCGTTTGTCAATGAAAAGTACAAAACCTCAATCGACGGCGTTGTGCAACCCGGGCGCAATCTCGAGTACTTCATTTATCAAACCTTGATTGGTATTTGGCCTGATGATTTGGCCTTGGGCGGTGCTTTCGCAAGTTTTACGGAACGGGTTTTGACGTGTGTGTTGAAATCGGTGAGAGAAGCAGGCGTTTTTACGAATTGGGTCGGTCCCAATCGGCCCTATGAAGAGGCGGTGAAAAAATTTGTCAAGAGCATCTTGTCGCCGCAGGACGACAACAACTTTCTCAAAGTGTTCCTTCCTTTTCAAAGGAGAATTGCGAAGCTTGGCATGCTCGGCTCTTTATCCTCCGCCGTCATCAAGTTAACCTCACCCGGAGTGGTCGATGTGTACCAAGGTTCTGAGATTGAGAATTACCGCCTTGTGGATCCGGATAACCGTGGGAAAGTTGACTTCGCTTTAAGGCGGCAGCGCTTACGCAAGATCGTGGAAGAAAACCGGGGTCCCTTCCTTTTCTCGAAACACTTCCTGTATTGGTGCGGTCTCCATTTTCGAAAGTTGCACCCCGATCTATTTATTGACGGAGACTATGTTCCCCTTGAAGTGGAAGGGAGCCGTAAACAAAACGTCGTTTGCTTTCTGAGGCGGAAAAACGAAAAGCTTGCTGTGATTGCTTGCGCCCAGTTTTTTACAGAATTGGTCGCCAGTGAGCAGGACCGGCTAGTGGGTCCGCACGTTTGGAATGATACAGCCATTTTGCTTCCGAAGGACATTAAAGAAATTCGCTTACGTGGTGTCTTTACTCAAAGGGATGTTCAAACGGTGGTGAGAAACGGCAAATCGGTTCTGTTGCTGTCAAATGTCTTCGAAACCGCAAGCGTTGCCCTCTTGAC
This sequence comes from Omnitrophica bacterium RIFCSPLOWO2_12_FULL_50_11, assembly GCA_001804315.1. GTDB lineage: Bacteria > Omnitrophota > Omnitrophia > Omnitrophales > Danuiimicrobiaceae > 2-12-FULL-50-11-A. The sequence goes on along the minus strand of MHFT01000008.1, from coordinate 10,208 downwards.
GAATGTGGACGTCTCGTATCCCGCAAGGAGGGTGCGGAGCACGTGATGTGGCAGCTCGACCTTGGCGCAAGATACGTGGGCAAGAACCGAGTCGTATTTCGTGTGTGGGGACCGCATGTATCAGAGATACATGTTAAGACGTTGGGACGCAACGGAATTCGGTTATTTCCCTTGCACAAGGATGATGACGGCTATTTCTCGGGCTCAGTGAGCGAAATCCGGCCGGGCGATCGGTATCTGTATGTTTTAAATCAGAAGGCAGAATGTCCAGACCCTGCTTCCCGGTTCCAGCCGGAGGGCGTTCACGGTCCATCCGAAGTGGTGGATCCCAGTCATTTTCAATGGACTGACCAAGCGTGGAAGGGAGTTTCGCTTCGCAATCTTATTCTTTACGAGCTCCACGTCGGCACCTTTACGAAAGAAGGTACTCTCGAAGCCATTATTCCCGAGATTCCGTATCTCAAAACATTGGGAGTGACCGCCATCGAGTTGATGCCCGTCGCCCAATTTTCAGGTGCGCGTAATTGGGGCTACGATGGCGTCCAGCTCTTTGCAGTACAAAATACCTACGGCGGTCCCACGGGTTTAAAGAAATTAGTCGATGCCTGCCACGAAGCCGGGATAGGTGTTTGTCTTGACGTCGTTTACAATCATCTAGGCCCCGAGGGCAACTACCTGCACCATTTTGGTCCCTATTTTACGAGCCGATATCACACGCCGTGGGGTGATGCAATCAAGTTTAATGGGCCGGCAAGCCGCCCCGTACGAGATTTTTTTATTCACAATGCTCTTTTTTGGTTGAGCGAATATCACATCGATCTTCTGCGGTTGGATGCCGTACACGGCATTTTCGATGCGAGCTCGCCGCATTTTTTAGCGGAACTCGCCGCCCAAGTGAAATCACGTGCACGCGAGTTGAATCGCCGTGTGCTCTTAATCGCCGAAAGTAATCTGAATGATCCGATCCTCATTCGACCGAAAGCGAAAAGTGGTTACGCACTCGATGCCCAGTGGAGTGACGACTTTCATCATTCGGTTCATGTTGCCCTGACGGGGGAAAAGCGAGGTTATTACCAGGATTATGGGTACCTTCGGGATATTGCGAAAGCAATTAAAAGTGGTTTTGTTTACGATGGTAAATACTCCGCGTTTCGCCAAAAAAAGTACGGCCGTCCGGCAACAGGAATTCCAGCGGAACGGTTTGTCATCAGTATTCAAAATCACGATCAGGTGGGCAACCGCGCTTTCGGTGAGCGGCTGAGCACGCTCGTTTCATTTCAGGCTCAAAAAATCGCCGCAATGCTTCTTCTCACGTCGCCGGCTACGCCGCTCATCTTTATGGGGGAGGAATATGGTGAAACGGCGCCGTTTCAGTATTTTGTCGATCACAGCAATACGAATTTGTTAAAGGGAGTTCGAAACGGCCGTGCGGCCGAATGCGCGGCGTTCGGTTGGGACAAGATTCCGGATCCAAAAGATCCTCGAACGTTTGAATCGTCGAAACTCGATCGGGAACTGCTTGCCCAGGACAAACATCGGTGTTTGCTTAAGCTATACCGGGATCTGATCCGTTTGAGACAATCTATTCCCGAACTTTCCCGGCTGAGCCGGAAGGGTGTTCGTGTGTACGTGAATAAGACCAAACGGTGGCTTGCTTTCGAGTCTCCCTTAAAAGCCAATGGGGCTCGACTTGGAGTGACCGTTTCATTTTCGAAAGTGAAAAATAAAGTTCGATTGCCGTTTCGGCACTGTAAAATGTTTCAGGAGCTACTCAGCACCGAATGGGCTGAATACGGCGGTTCTCTTCCTAATGAGCGGCGGGAGTACTCAAAGGAAATCGTTTTACAGCGCGAGCACGGTATTATTGGAAAAATTTTATCGTGACACCTTTACTCCTATCGAGATGAGTGATAAATTAAGCGAGGAAAGAAGGGAGGAGGTTGTGACTTGTACGCTTTCTCGTAAGAATATGATCCAAGAAGGGGATCAAGTGCTCATTTGGTTCGAGGATGATGTGACCTATTTGGTGCAGGTGATGCCCAATCGAAAGCTTGGAATCCATCAAGGGCGGCCGGTCGAGCTAGCGGATTTGATCGGGAGGCCTTATGGCGATTGGCTTGATGTTGAAAACGGGCGTGCGCTGTTACTTGAGCCCACCGTTGAGGATCACATGATGAAAGCGCGCCGTGAAAGCGGCATCATTTATCCGAAAGATGCAGCGGTGATTCTCATGAAACTTGGTATTCGGTCGGGTAGCCGTGTCATTGAAATTGGAACCGGCTCGGGCGCGCTGACGTTGGCACTCGTTCAACAAGTCATACCGGACGGCAAGGTGTTTACTTATGACCGGAGAGAGGACTTTCTCAGTTTGGCGGAGGCAAATTTAAACAAAGCGAGCCTAGTTTCTTACGTGGAACTGAAGAAAAGGATCGGTAACGAACCGTTCGGTGAAACCGAGGTAGATGCGGTGGTTTCGGATGTTCCTGAACCGTGGCATGAAGTTGAGGCAATAAAGGCAAGTTTAAAAAACGGAGGTCGCGTCGCGGCGCTCAATCCGACGTACAACCAAATTGAAAAAGCAAGCGACGCGTTCCAAAAAGCTGGTTTTGTGAAGATCGAGGCGATGGAGATTTTGGTTCGGGGTATTCTCCCTCGGCTGGGTAAAACGCGGCCCGAACAGCGAATGATCGGCCACACCGAGTTTCTCTTATTCGCAGTGAAGCCAGCTTCATGAAAGGAGATGCTTACATGAAACGACGAACACTTTTGTTTTTGGCAGGACTCACTGTTGTACTCACGGGTTGTGTGTCACAAAGTCGATATGATACCGACGTTCAAGGTTTAAGGGGTCACACGGCGGTCTTGACGGAACAGATCACTCAATTGGATTCAGCCTTGAGGCAGGCAGGGGCGGAGTTGAATTCCGAGCGTGCGAGGAGTTCCGAGCTTCGCGGGGAGCTTGAGTCGCAGCGAAAAAAGATCGAAACTCTTGAACAAGAAAAAGCAGGCCCGCAGTTATATCGAACCCCTGGAGGCTTCGAACTTCCGGCGAAGGATATCCAGACAGCGCTTAAAAACGCGGGCTATTACAAGGGCGCGGTCGACGAGAAGCTTGGTCCTGATTCTAGGGAGGCAATCCGGGATTTTCAACGCGACAACGGTCTCACCGTCGACGGGATTTGCGGCCGTGAAACGTGGGAGAAACTCAAACCCTATTTAGATGTCGTGAAGTGATAAGCAAAAGGCACGTTTGCTATTGGCTGTTGCTCGTTTTTTATGCTCCGCTTGCATTAGCGCGTACTGAAGATCCGCCGCTTCTTCCAACGTCTTTTCCGCTTCCCCTTCCCCAAGCTGAAGAGCTGACACGTGCTGTCCACGTTGCCATTTTTGTCGGTCGACCTTCCGTTTCGATTCGAGTGGGGGATCCTTTTGAAATACGAGCCACGGCCGATCAACGTCTCATTTTTCAGGGCAAAGGGCCGTTTGAGGCATCGATTCAGGCACAGGCGCAAGGCATCCAGGTGAATAGCGAGACGTACGAAGTGGATTCGTTCATTTTGAGTACGAAAGGCGAATCGATTCAAGTTGGGACGAAAAGTTACCGCGGCCAAATTCGTATCGCGAAGACTCCACAAAATGCGCTGACGGTGGTAAACGAAGTTGATCTTGAAGAATATGTGAAGGGCGTTCTGCCGGTAGAAGCGAGCGCGGATTGGCCGATGGAGTCGCTCAAGGCGCACGCGGTTGTGTCACGGACATTTGCGGTGTTTAAGATGATCGAGAAGAAGAGCGAGCCTTTTGCGCTTCGGGATACGGTGCTCAGCCAAATGTACGGCGGTTCTTTAGTTCATCAACAGGCTACCGATCAAGCGGTCGAAGCCACACGCGGCGAGGTTTTAACCTTTAAGGGACAAATATTTCCCGCTTACTTTCATGCTGCCTGCGGCGGCCGAACGGCGGATGCGGATTTGATTTGGCCGGTTGAACCGCACCCAACTTTAAAAGGACGCCTCTGCCATTTTTGTCAAGGAACGAAACATTACCAATGGACGCTTGAGATCCCGCTCGCCGGGGTGGAAGAAGTCATGCAAAAGAATGGGTATCCTGCGAAGAATCTGAAGCACCTTTCCTTTCTTGATCGCGACGCTTCAGGGCGGGTCCGAACAGTGACGCTTGAATATGCACGGTCAGAAGTTAACATTCCGGCGGGTGATTTTCGCACCTTTTTAGGTTACGATCGCCTGCGGAGCTTGAAAGCAGATGTGGAAATAGAAAATGGGCGCGCCAAATTTCGCGGCTTCGGGTGGGGCCACGGAGTCGGATTTTGTCAGTGGGGCGCAAGGGGACAAGCAGAACTTGGCAAAAGCTACCAAGAAATTCTTCAATTTTATTTCCCCGCGAGCGACCTCACCAGGACTTGAGCGTCCAAAATGTGCCTTGCTTCTCGTCGTTGATCGTCACTGTATGTAAAGCGATCAACTTTGGTCAACCGACACGATCGGTCAAAAGCCAATCTTTTACATAACCGTTCAGTCCCGTCATCCTGAGCGGAGTTGTACTGGAGTGAACTCCGCGAAGGATCTCGCCTTTTCAAGGTTCTTCCGCCAGAAACCATGGCGGACAAGTCGGCCTTCTCGCCCGCCAACGTATTTTGGCGGGCGGCCTCATAGTAGAATGACGATGCAAAGGTGGCTGAACGGTTACGCTCTTGTTTTTCTCTTGGTCTGAATTTCACTACCATTTTCCTCAAAAATGACAGATAATTTTATTGACATAGTAAGAATATCAGGATAATATTTCTATATGACGAAGATTATCAAACGTCTATTTCAGTTGGATTTGCCGAAGAAACGTTCTGCTTTTCTGTGGGGGCCTAGAAAAGTAGGAAAAAGTTACTGGATCGCGCAGCACCTTGCCGATCATCCTGTGGTAGATCTTCTAAAAAGCGACGTTTTTTCAGACTATGCGTCACGGCCCGCTCTTTTGCGTGAGCGGTATCAGGACCACACATCGTCCATCATCGTGATCGACGAGATTCAGAAAATCCCGTCGTTACTCGACGAGGTACACTGGCTCATCGAAAACAAAGGATTATCTTTCCTTTTGACCGGTTCCAGTGCGAGAAAACTCAGGCGCGGACATGCAAATCTCTTAGCAGGAAGAGCATGGCGGAAAACGATGGTGCCGCTTTCTTGCCTCGAGGTGGAGGGATTTGATTTGGAACGGATTTTGGTTTCGGGTCTTCTCCCACCGCACTATTTGTCTCCCGAGCCTCTTGAGGACTTGAGAGCCTATGTGGCCGATTATTTAAAGGAAGAAATTGCGGCAGAAGCCCTCATCCAAAATATCCCGTCCTTTAGTGAATTTCTTCGTGTCGCCGCGATCACGTCGAGTGAACTTGTTAACTACACAAACATTGCACGCGAAACAGGCGTTTCGCAAAAAGCGGTTCGGTCGTATTTTGATATACTCGAAGACACTTATCTCGGATTTCGAATTTCTCCCTGGAAAAAATCAAAAAAGAGGCGCATGATTACAACAGAAAAGTTTTATTTCTTCGATGTAGGCGTAGCTAATTATCTCGCGCGTCGCCGACCCCTCCTGGGCAGCGCAGAGTTTGGGAAGTCATTCGAACATTATCTGTTAATGGAACTCAGAGCCTATCAAGCGTATCGGAATCCGGACCTTCTCATTTCTTACTGGAGGACGAGTTCGGGTCAAGAAGTTGATTTTCTTTTGGGTGAAAAAGACTTGGCAATTGAGATCAAAGGGGCTGAGAGAGTTCATGAAGGCGATCTTCGGTCTTTGAACGCGCTTTTGGATGACGGTCCAGTCAAAAAGTGCGTCGTGGTCTGCCTTGAAAAAGTGCCGAGACAAATGGATCGGAAAATCGAGATCCTTCCGTGGCGCGTGTTCATCGACCGTTTGTGGAATGGAGACTTTTGTTAATTTTTTTGCTGTTCAAATAAATTGTCAGATTTCGTACGCCCGTCCCGCAAAGAGCATGCGGGACCGGCGCAAACTTCGATTAATGAAAAGAAATAATTAAGGTGAGGGGTCGGGGTGTTTTCCGACCCCTCATCCCGAGCGAAGCGAGGGATCTCATCAATGAGATCCTTTCGGCCCTTTCCGCCAGACAGAGCGGCGGACCCGCTGCGTTTTGTGGCGGGCGGGCCTCAGGATGAGCCGTCTTTATCTGAAAAAAACTCCCGGACGGCTCAATTAAGGTTGTTTGCGCCCGTAGCTCCCGCCACAAAACGCGGCGGGCAAGACGCTACGGGCAAAAAGAAAAAGCGCCCGTAGCTCAATTGGATAGAGCGTTGGCCTCCGGAGCCAAAGGTTGGTGGTTCGATCCCACTCGGGCGCGCGTACGGAAAAAAGATGGCTGAAAAAACTGTGACGGTTTTTGGAAGCGGCGGCATTCAAGAGGGTTCGCAGCAGTGGCGTCAAGCGTACGAAGTTGGTTCGTTTCTTGCAAAGGCAGGATTTGTGGTCGTCACTGGTGGCTACGGCGGCGCGATGACCGCAAGCGCTCAAGGCGCGAAGGATGCGGGAGGAACCACGATTGGGGTCACAACGAATGAGTTTTCGGGATCGGTCAAGAATGAATTTATCGATCGGGAAATCCGAATGCCCACGTGGCGCGAGCGATTACATGAACTCGTGCGGCTCGGCGATGGTTTTGTGGTTCTGGACGGTGGAACGGGGACGCTCGCTGAATTCATGGTCGTTTGGGAGATGGAAAACAAGCATTTGCACGCGAAACCCATCGCGGTCCTAGGTTGCCAGATGCAATCATTCATAAGTGCACTCAAACAGAATCCGGAAGTTCGAATTCCTAAAGCACTATATCTCGTTTCGACCCCCGAAGCCGCTCGGGACTATTTGAAAGCGTCCCTGCCCAATGCTTAAGGGCACTTCGCAAAACCCATGTCATCCTGAGCGGAGTAGCACTCAGGGTAAACTCCGCGAAGGATCTCAGTCGGGATTCTTCGGGCTTCGCCCTCAGAATGACGGTTTTGTTAGTGGCTTTAAGTCTTTGTTGAGCAAACTGAGTGACTTTGACTACCGCCTGCCCAAGGCGCAAATAGCGCAATTTGCTCTTTCTGACAGAGCCACTGCACGGTTGATGATTCTCCACCGCAGTAGCGCGTCGATCGTACACTGCTCTTTTCGCCAAATCGTCGACTACTTTTCAAGAGGCGATGTTTTGGTGTTAAACGATACGAAAGTTCTACCGGCACGACTGTTTGCGAGAAGGAAAACGGGAGCGCGGGTAGAAATGCTGGTGTTGGGGTGTAGGGGCGGGCCTTGTGCCCGCCCGTTTTCGGATGAACGGCCGGCATTCTATGACGCGGGCGCCCACAAGGGGCGCCCCTACGAATCAACGCCTACCGACAATGGTGGTGACACCGGAAATATCTGTCGGGTACTCATCAAACCATGCGGGCGTGTTCGTAAAGACGAAGAGCTGATTTTGAATGGTGAGCCGAAAACGACCGTGCGTGTCCTCGACGCACCAGACCATGAGACTGGAATTCGCCATGTTGAATTTCAAACTGAAGAAGATCTCCAGTCGCTGCTTTACCGCATTGGCCGAATCCCACTTCCGCCTTACATCGATCGAGAAGACACATCCGTCGACCGCGAAATGTACCAAACCGTTTTCGCAGCAAAGCCCGGCGCTGTAGCGTCGCCGACAGCGGGCCTTCATTTCGATCACGAACTGCTGAGACAACTCGAAGCAAAAGGTGTCGAAATCGTGTACGTCACGTTGCATGTCAGTTACGGTACCTTTCAACCCGTTCAGTCAGAAGATCTCACGCAGCACCAAATGTATGTGGAAGATTATGAGGTGTCCCGCGAAGCGGCGGAGACAATAAACTTTGCCAAAGGGAATGGCCGACCCGTTGTCGCTTGCGGCACGACCGTCGTACGTGCTCTTGAATCCGCTGCGATCGACTCCATTCCGTCTGTTGTGGAAGGCAGGTCTGGAAAGACAGACTTATTTATTTATCCGCCTTATCAATTTAAAATTGCGGACCACTTGATTACCAATTTTCACCTCCCGAAAAGTACGCTCCTCATGCTCACGAGCGCGTTTGCTGGACATGGTCTTTTGATGCATGCCTATCGAGAAGCGATCGAAAACAAGTACCGCTTTTACTCATACGGCGATGCAATGCTAATCCGATGAATACGTGCGTCTCTGCGTCTTCATTCCAGTTATCCAAAAAAGATTCGCAGACAGAAGCTCGCGTTGGTGTCGTTCGCACGATCCACGGGACCTTTCAAACGCCCGTGTTCATGCCCGTTGGAACACAAGGGACGGTGAAAACACTCTCGCCGCGCGATCTGGAAGAGATCGGTGCCGAAGTCATTTTGAGTAATGCGTATCATCTTTACATCCGCCCTGGAATCGATACAATACGAGCGGCTCAGGGGCTTCATCGATTCATGGGGTGGACGAAGCCGATTCTGACCGATTCAGGCGGCTATCAGGTGTTTTCTCTTGCTCGTTTGAGATCGATTTCTGATGAAGGAGTTCGTTTTCATTCCCACTTTGATGGACGGGAGATTTTTTTAACGCCGGAAATTGTCATCAAAGCCCAAGGGGACCTTGGTTCCGACATCGCGATGGTCCTAGATGAGTGCCCCTCGCATCATGCCTCTCGAGCTCAAGTCGAGGCAGCGGTTCGTCGTACCATTCAGTGGGCAGAGAGATCGAAAAAGATTCATCAAGAAGAGCGTCAACTGCTCTTTGGTATTGTGCAAGGCGGTCTATTCCTCGATTTGAGGCAGCGTTCGCTGGAGCAAACGGTCACGTTAGCATTTGACGGATACGCTGTCGGCGGGGTCAGTGTCGGCGAATCGAGGCTGGAAATGGAAGAGGTCGTCCGATACGTTGCACCCCGGCTGCCGGAGGATCGGCCACGGTATCTGATGGGTGTTGGAACGCCTGTGGATTTATTTTGGGCTGTAGAGTCCGGTGTCGATCTGTTTGATTGTGTTAATCCAACGCGATATGCCCGCAACGGCTGCGCCTTTACGCGGTGCGGCAAACTGGTCGTCCGGAATGCCCAGTATGCGAAGGATCAGAAACCTCTGGATGAAACCTGTGCGTGTTACACGTGCCGGAATTTTTCGCGAAGCTATCTCCGCCACCTGTTTAATTGCGAGGAAATTTTGGGCCATCGGCTCGTGACGTTACACAATGTGTACTTTTTCGTTTCACTCGCCCGCCAAATAAGGGAAGCGATTAGAAACGGCCCATTGAGCCGGTTCAAGAAAGAGTTTTTGTCGAATTATGATGAAGCATCCCGTTAGATATGGAGAACGCTAATGCCGCCTGCTCAAGCGCAGCCGAATCCGATCCTTTCTTTTCTTCCTCTCATTTTGATGTTCGTGGTTTTCTACGTGCTGTTGATGCGGCCGCAGCAAAAGCGCCAGAAGGAGCATGCGGAAATGGTCAAGAATTTAAAACGTGGTGACAAAGTGGTGACTCAAGGCGGCTTGATCGGAATCATTCATACGCTTCAGGACGATTACGTGGTTCTCAAAGTTGGCTCACAAGATACAAAGATCGAAGTGCTGCGGAGTTCGATACAAGAGTTGCGGAAATTGTGAGCGTAGGGGCGCGATTTTCCGCCCCGCCACAAATCGCTGGCGGGTCGCCAACGCCTTGTGGCGACATACAGCGCGGCGGATTCGCCGAGATTTTTGGCGGAATCGTGCCCGGTGACCACGGGCGCCATTAATGGCGCCCCCCTACGGTATCTTCAACACAGTCGTAAGAGTTTGGTGCCGAAAGTGAGAAGAGGGGTGTAGGAAAGGGTAGACATGAGTGCGAAGATTTCGGTGGATCGGGAAAAGATCGCAGAATTCTGCCGGCGGCATCACATTGGGCGGTTGGCACTCTTTGGGTCAGTCTTGCGTAGCGATTTCCGACCGGACAGCGATGTGGATGTTCTCGTGGAGTTCGAGCCCGGCCATGTGCCAGGACTAGACTTTTTTGCTATGCAAGACGAACTCTCGCAGATTCTAGGACGGAAGGTCGACTTAAACACCCCGGGTTTTCTGAGCAAGTATTTCAGAGATCGAGTACTGGCCGAGGCTGAGACGCAGTATGACCGAGCCGCCTAACCCGCATTTCTCATCGCCAATGAGAAATGCCCTCGAAGAGGTTGTGGTGCAAATAGGCTTGTCCA
>MHFT01000007.1:9911-17519 GCA_001804315.1 Omnitrophica bacterium RIFCSPLOWO2_12_FULL_50_11 | reverse complement strand
GATCGATGAAGACATCCGGAACATCCGCAGTCTCGATGAAGGTGACTTTATGGTGACGAGCCGCGACCTCCGACTTCAAAAATGGACGGTGGGTTTTGGGGAAGATGAGGGACCGGCTCATTACTATCTCTACGATGCGGCGAGCAAGAAAAGCACCTTTCTTTTTAGTCGCGCGCCGGCCCTTGAACGATACCAGCTGGCGCGAATGGAGCCCATTTCTTTTAAGAGCCGCGACGGCTTTACGATCCACGGTTATCTGACGGTTCCGCCCGGCGCCATTCGCGAAGGTTTACCGACGGTGCTGCTCGTTCATGGAGGCCCCTGGAGCCGGAACCGATGGGGCTACGATTCAAGGGCACAGTGGCTTGCGAACCGGGGTTATGTCTGTCTGCAAGTGAATTTCCGCGGATCGACGGGATACGGAAAAGCGTTTGCCAATGCCGGCGATAAAGAATGGGGCGGAAAGATGCATGAGGACTTGGTAGATGTGGTAAACTGGGCGGCCGGGCAGGGGATCAGCGATCCGGAGCGGATCGCCATTTTCGGCACTTCTTACGGCGGCTACGCAGCGCTCGTGGGTGCCGCGTTTACGCCGGACCTTTTTCGCTGTGCCGTTTCGGTCGTGGGTCCAAGCAATTTGATTTCCTTCATTGACTCCATTCCGCCGTACTGGAAAACGCACCTGGCTCTCTTTCAGAAGCGTGTGGGGGATCCTCGGACTGAGGAGGAGTTTTTGAAATCACGTTCACCGCTTTTTCACGTCGATCAAATTAAAATCCCGATCCTAATTGCGCAAGGCGCCAACGATCCGCGTGTCAAACGGTCGGAGTCGGAGCAGATTGTAGAAGCAATGAAGGAAAAAGGGATTGATTACGAGTATCTCCTTTTCGAAGACGAGGGACACGGATTCGTGAAGCCAGAGAACCGGATTAAGTTTTACGCTGCAGCGGAACGGTTCCTGGCGAAACATTTGGGTGGGAGGTATGAGGAGTGACAGCTGTCGTTACGAGGAAGCATACCAGTCATGGACGAAGACATCCGGCAACCGTCATTGCGAGGCAGTGTCCCAGAGCATTGCCGAAGCAATCTCGCGTTCTGAGATTGCTTCGTCTTCGCCTGGATCGCATCCTCGCAATGACGATGTCCTTTATTGCTTCGACCTCCCCTGGTTTGCCGTCTCGCAGTGACGGTGGTGGGATGACGGTCGGGTTGGCGAAGGGTCCTACGGTACAGGCAGTTATTGTTTTGGCGTTTATCCTTCTATTGCGGCACGCAGCGTGGGCTGAAGAGCTTCCAGCGCTGCCACAAGGACCGCTCATTTTGACGAGTGTAACGCAAGAACAGCTTTCGCCGGATTACTGGATCGAGCGGCTCCCTGAGCCAGACAAACCGATCAAAACGCGAGAAGAGCTCCAACGCTTTAATGAGGAAATTCACTCGATGGTGCGAGAGCGCGTCGACATTTTTAAGCTGCCTGTTCAAAGAGCAGGCAAGCCAATTCGCGAGCTGCTCGAATTTGAATACACGACCCTTAGAGGCCGGATTCTTTTCGGGGCAGACAACAAGCGCATTGAAAGCAGCTTTTTCGAAACTACGATTAAACCTACCGTTCAATGGAACAAGGTTCCGGATCAGATTGACCTCAAATGGGGTGCGGCGACACGATCGACGTCTGTACGGGCACTTCCAAGTATGGTGAAGATGCTTGAAGAAGTGGGGGACGTAGAATTTGATCAGCTGCAGTTTACCCTCGTTAAGCTTTGGACGCCGGTGGCCGTTCTGCACGAGTCGAGCGACGGAAAATGGTTCTACGTTCAGGTGCCTTACGTACGGGGCTGGGTATTAGCGAAGGACATTGCCATTTTTCCGAGCCGCGAAGCGCTTCGAAAGGCAGTGAAGCTGGGCGATTTTCTGGTCGTGACGGGAGATCACATTCCGATTTTTCTCGACAGCGGTTTCAAAAATCTATGGCTCGAGGAGAGCATGGGTTCAGTGATACCGCTCGCTGGCAAATCGGATACTGCTTACGAAATTTGGATGCCCCTTCGGCGTTCAGACGGCCGCGTTGCCTTGCGGCGCTCCTACGTGAAAATGGGAAGCGATGTTTCCAGCGGTTTTCCTCCATTCACTCAGGCGAATATGATTCGTCAGGCCTTTAAACTGCTAGGGGCCCGGTACGGTTGGGGCGGGATGTACGAAGGACGCGATTGTTCCGGGTTCATCCATGATGTTTTTTTGAGTTTGGGCGTGGACATGCCGCGCGATTCGGAGCAGCAAGCTTTTGTGGGCACCCAACTCGGGCATTTTGAGCCGTTCGAAAGCGCAGTTGCAAAAGAGCGTGCGCTCCGCTGGAGCGCTCCGGGTTTCACGCTTCTTCGGATGCCGCTTCATCTGATGCTTTATTTGGGCGAAGTAAACGGCCGATTTTACGTCATTCATTCGACGTGGGCAGAACGCGTGTCCATGACTTCAGATGAAAAGGTAAGGATTAACCAGGTTGTAGTTTCCGATCTTACGCTCAACGGTCGTTCCTACCTCGGCTCCCTCTTCGACCGCGTAATTTCCGTTAACGAGGTCAATTGACGGAAAAATCGCCTACGGCAATTTTTCCGTCATCCTGAGGCGACGTTCAAAAGCGTTGCCGAAGCAATAAACGGCATCGTCATTGCGAGACGGCGTACCAAAGAGAGGTGGAAGCAATTGCAACAACGTCGTCATTACGAGGATGCGTACCATGCAAGGACGAAGTAATCTCGGATGCAAGATTGCTTCGGCCCACGTTTGGATAGCGGGCCTCGCAATGACAGTGCTCTTGTGATTGCTTCGGCGTTGCTTTGGGACTCTGCCTCGCAATGACGACGGGCCTCGGCAACGCCTTGTTTTACTGCCTCAGGATCACGATGTGCTACGTAATATTCGTTTTCGGGCTGACCGTGTAAACTTCTTGTCATTTCTTCCTTAAATTCGCTACAATACGATCATTCAATGACTTGCAAAATGGAGGGTAAATCTCGATGAACATGCCCGGGCCGCTTGAGATACTGGTAATTTTTCTTGTGGTGCTCCTGATCTTTGGTGCCAAAAAATTGCCTGAATTTGGAAAAGCTTTAGGAGAAGGGATACGGGAGTTTAAGAAAGCGATTCAAGGAAAGTCGGATTCGGAAAACAAAGGCGAACAAAAATAACCGCAGCGCGACCTCTTCCTGATGGCACGAGCCACCTCACCCAAGACGAAGTCCTACCAACGTGAACGATGGGCGACCCGAATCGGCCTTGTGTTCGCCATGGCCGGCAACGCCGTAGGGCTCGGTAACTTCCTCAGATTTCCTGTCCAATGTGTCCAGAACGGCGGCGGCGCCTTCATGATTCCTTATTTGGTGGCGTTTCTCCTGCTCGGCATACCGCTCATGTGGATCGAATGGGGCATCGGCCGATTCGGTGGAAAATATGGCCATGGCACCACACCCGGGATGTTTCATTATTTATGGCACCATCCGCTTGCGAAATACCTCGGCGCGATCGGCATGGCGCTTCCTTTCGGTTTGATCGTTTACTACATCTACATCGAATCATGGACGCTTGCGTACAGCTTTTTTTCGATGACAGGAAAATACATGGGTATTGAATCACGTCAGGGCATGGCACAATTTCTTTCGGCCTATCAGGGAGCGGTGTCCAACGAACATTTTTCAAACATCGGCACGGCCTACGTTTTTTTTGTGATTACGTTGGCGCTTAATTTTTGGGTTCTGTCCCGCGGCCTCGTCAAAGGGATCGAATCGATCGCGAAAGTGGTGCTTCCGCTCCTTTTTGTCTTTGGCTTGATTTTAGTGATCCGCGTGTTTACGATTGGAACTCCTGATCCAGCCTATCCAGAGCGGAATGTTTTGAATGGTCTCGCCTTCATATGGAATCCCGATTTTCGCGCCCTCACGAACAGCCGCGTGTGGGTGGCGGCAGCGGGTCAGATCTTTTTTACATTGAGCGTCGGTTTTGGGGCGATCCAGACGTTTGCGAGTTACGTTTCCCGCAAAGATGACATTGTGGCTTCCGGACTTGCGACGGCCGGCACGAATGAATTTGTGGAAGTCATTATCGGCGGCTCCATTGCGATTCCGGTGGCGTTTGCTTTTTTTGGGCTTGAGGCAACTCGAGAAATCGCATCGAGCGGCGCGTTTGATTTAGGTTTTTTCAGCATGCCGATCATTTTTCAACAGATGCCGGGGGCACAATTTTTTGGCATGATCTGGTTCTTACTTCTCTTTATTGCAGGGATCACGTCTTCCGTGGCGATGGCACAGCCGCTCATGGCATTCCTTCAGGACGAATTCAAAATCCAGAGGACGACAGCAGCAATGTTGGTAGGTGGATTGGCGTTCTTTTTGATGCAGCCCGTGATTTTCTTTTTACCGTACGGATTTCTTGACGAGATGGATTTCTGGATCGGGACGGTGGGCTTAGTGGTTTTTGCGATTATCGAGGTCGTTATTTTTATTTGGATCTTCGGGGCAGACAAAGCTTGGCGTGAAATTTGTGCTGGTCGTGACTTTCAGCTGCCGCGTATTTTTTATTACATCATTAAATACGTGACGCCTGTCTATTTGTTCCTTCTCCTGGGCTTCTGGCTCGTTCAAGACGGCGTGGATGTGCTGCTCATGCGAAATGTTCAAGAAGCGAATCGGGTGTACATCTGGTTTGCGCGTTTTTTGATGGCGGGTATTTTGTTGCTTATGATCTTCCTCGTTCGGCTGGCGTGGCAGCGGAAGCATATGATTCGCCAGCAGGTACCGTGATGCGTTTTTCAGGCTGGGTCTTCATGGTGGCGAGTTGGGGGATGATTATCGCGATCACTGCTTTTGCTTATTCGAATGTCCTGCGGAAGAAAAAGAAGAAGTAGGGGCGCAATTTTCCGCCATACAGCGCGGCGGATCCGTCGAGATTTTTGGCGGAATTGCGCCCGTTCAGGCCAATACGGTACCCATGTCACCGGGCGCGATGAATCGCGCCCCTACGTTTTCTGTATCGTGTCGCAAGGAACGTCGATTCCATTTTCGCGCCCATAGCTCAAACGGATAGAGCACGAGCCTTCTAAGCTCGGGGTTGCAGGTTCAATTCCTGCTGGGCGCGCAGGTCACATCATGCCGGAAGGCGAAGAAGTCAACTATTTCACTCATCTCAATGAACTCAGGCGGCGCCTGATCGTTGTCGTGCTGTCGATTGCAGGACTTACGGTTGTGAGCTTCTTTGCTTCCGACTTCTTGTTAGAGCTGATCACGCGTCCGGTGAAAAAAAGTGTCGCGAGCCTTTACTTTCTCACGCCCTACGAAGCTTTTTTGATGAGACTCAGGGTTTCGGTCACAAGCGGTATTGTCTTGAGCGTACCCATCGTGTTGACCCAGCTCTGGCGGTTCGTGGTGCCGGGGCTTTATCGATCCGAGCGCCGAGCGATCTTTCCTATCGTTTTGGTTTCGATCGTGCTGTTTTCACTCGGTGTTCTGTTTGCTCATTTTTTGGTGATTCCCTTTGCGCTTCGGTTCTTCTTAGGTTTTCAAACCGAAACGCTTCAGCCTTTGATTTCCATTGGGGCGTATGTCTCGTTTTTTTTATCTCTCATTTTGGTTTTTGGGGCGGTTTTTGTGACGCCTGTGGTTTTAGTCGGACTGATGTATCTCGGCGTTGTCGACGTGGACACGCTGCGCCGCCAGCGAAAAACGGTGATTGTTCTTGCCTTTGTCCTGGCAGCGGTCATCACACCCACGATGGACATTGTGACGCAGTGTTTGCTCGCACTGCCGCTTTGGGGGCTCTTTGAGATTTCAGTTTTGATAGGAAGAGGAATCAAGAACAAAAGATGAAGACTAAGTTTTCGCCAGACAAGCAGCAGCCCATCGCCACTCGAAAAAAACGTCACGTGATGGTGCTGTCCATTGGGACCGCTTTATCCCTCACCGTGTTTAAGTTGGTGGTGGGATTTGCTGTCCATTCGCTTGCGGTGATTGCCTCCGCTTTTGATTCGCTGATGGATGTGCTTGTTTCTTCGGTCAATTTCATCGCGATCCATGAAGCGGATAAGCCTGCAGACGCGGAACACCTCTACGGTCACGGCAAGATCGAAAGTCTGGCGGGGCTCTTTCAAAGCCTTGTCATTTCAGGGAGCGGAATCTATCTTATCGTTGAATCGCTCCGGCGCTTTATCCGGGGGAGTGAGCTGACACACATTCCGGTTGCCGTCGCGGTCATGATCATTTCCATGGCCTTCACGTTCGTTCTCATCTTGAAGCTCAAAGAGGTGCTCCGAGAGACAGAATCGATTATTGTGGGAACCGAAGTTCTGCACTACACGACCGATTTTTTAACGGGTGGTGGTGTGCTCCTTGCTCTCATTTTGGTTCGATACACCGGCTCGAACCTTTGGGATCTCGCAGTCGCATTCGCTATTGCCTGCTACATTGTGAAGAGTTCTCTTCGGATTTTGAAGAATTCCGTGGATGAACTCCTCGACAGAGCCCTTCCGCCGGAGGAGCAAAAAGAAATTGAACGGATCATTTTAACTTTTGATCCGAAAGCGACTGGTTTTCACAACTTGAGGACGCGCAAGATTGGTCAGCGCCGCTTCATTGATTTTCATTTTGAAATCCGCGGAGAGCAGGATTTTTCACGCGCGCACGGTCTCACCGAAGCGCTCATCAAGAGAATTGAAGGGCGATTCCCTGGGTCCGATGTCACGGTACATTTCGATCCGGAGGGCGCGGATTAGGCGATGTCGTCATTACAAGGAGGCGTTTTCAACCAGGACGTAGGGGCGTCATTTTCCGCCACAGGGCGCGGCGGATCCGCTGCGTTGTCTGGCGGAATGGCGGCCGCGTGGACGCAATTCATTACGCCCGGCATGACCGGGCGCGATGAATCGCGCCCCTACGGTTCTTTTTTTGCAATGACGGACAGAGGTACGGTTTCAATTGATACGGAACGAGCGTTGCTCGTTCGGATGGCATCTAAGATCGGGAGCAAAAAGTCGAGCGTCACCGCACGGTCAGCACGGAGAAGCACTTCTTTTACTTTCTTTTCCGCGAGCTCTTGGTTGACCAATCGCTTTAGATCCGAGCGCGAAACCACTTTTCTTTCTAGGTACACGGTTCCGCTTGCGTCGATCAAAATCGTAAGAGGCCGAGTCTCTTTTCCGTTTACCCGTTCACCTCCTTTTGGAAGCTCAATCGGGAACGTGCCTTGCTCACGCGGCTCGAAAGTGGCGAGCACGCCGAAGCTGAGGAGGAAGAAAATGAATAAATTAAAGACGATGTCGGCAAATGCAATCGTCTCGAGAAAAACGGGTGTGCGTGCTTTGATTTGGAAGATCATGATTGGGAACTTAAAGCGGGCTCTGATTCGGGTGAAGCTTCAGTCACGAGACCTTCTTTGATCCAACGGAAGAGCTGAGTCGTTTCTGAAGAAAAATTAAGGGCCACACGCTGCGTTCGCGCAACGAGGAGATGATGAAGAACGTAAAGAGGTATCGCCGTCATCAAACCGGCTGCCGTTGTAATCATCGCCTGGTAAATCCCGCCAGCAAGGGCACTTAAACTCACGTGGGTACCAATAAGTTCCCAC
>MHFT01000007.1:0-9891 GCA_001804315.1 Omnitrophica bacterium RIFCSPLOWO2_12_FULL_50_11 | reverse complement strand
AAGTTCCCACTGCCTAAAGCTTCCGATGAGCCCAACAACGGTGCCGAGAAAACCCACCATCGGTAAAATCATGGTGATTGTTCCCAAAGGTACCAGGGCCGATTCCAACTCTGCGATCAAGCGGTTTCCCTCGACAGAGACGCTTTCTTGGATATCTTGGAATTCAAGATTCCCTTCAATGAGCAAGGGGAGGCACGTCCGCCAGGGTGCTAGAAATGGATGTCCGTCCTGATCCAGAATTCGCCGCGCCTCGAACCAATCGCGCTTTCGAAAGCGTCGACCGAGTTCCTCAAGCGGCTTTCCGTGGCTTCGCTCGGCTTGCCGAATCCGGTGCCACTGAATAAAAACGAGCGCACCTCCAATGACGGAAAGAATCCCGATCACTACGAGAATAGGTCCACCCCGGATCAAATAGAACCACATAGCGAAGTTATTGTAGCAAATCGTCTCTAAAAGCATCAATTCAATTCTGATTGAGCGTCATAATTGCTCATGGTAACATCGTCAACTCTTACAGCGGTCTCGAAAGGGAACGAGCAGAGATCTTCCGATGAAGGATGACGTCGGGAAACGGGCAATGGAAAACGAGCACAAATTGATTCGATCAGCTGGCATCGTCGGGCTTGCGACGAGCCTGAGCCGTATTTTCGGTTACTTTCGGGATGCAACTCTTGCACTCGTTCTCGGAGCAGGGTTCAGCATGGATGCGTTTACGATTGCCTTCCGAGTCGCAAATCTGTTTCGCCGCCTTGTGGGAGAAGGAGCCATGAGTTCCGCGTTCGTTCCCGTTTTTGTTGCTTACCGGAAGGAGCAGAGTACCGAGGCGCTTTGGGAGTTCACGCGGAAGTTTTTTTACACCCTCGCGATGGCTGCGGGAACGATCGTCGTTTTGGAAGTCATCTTTGCCCCCTTAATCGTTCACGTGGTCGCACCGGGTTTCACATCGGGAGGGAATAAGTTCCAACTGACTGTCTTATTGACACGCTTGATGGCGCCGTATCTGGCTTTGATCGCACTGGCGGCAGTCCTGATGGGCGTTTTGAATTCGTTTGGGCACTTTCTCGTGCCTGCGCTGAGTCCTGTTTTGTTCAATATCGCGGTCATTGGCGCCGCTTTTTTAGCGGGATACGTATCCGATGAACCCGCGGTCGGAATTGCCTGCGGCGTTTTAATTGGCGGCGGCCTTCAGCTTGTGTCTCAGATCCCGTTCGTTCGGCGGAAGGGGATGAATTTTCGGCCCGGATTTTCCATCCGCCATCCAGCGATTCGTCGGTTTGCCGCGCTGCTCGGACCCGGCATCTTCGGAGTCGGCGTCATTCAGATGAACGTGTTTATCGATTCGCTCATGGCTTCGCTCTTACGGGAGGGGAGTGTGTCTCAGCTCTATTATGCGGACCGGGTGATGGAACTCGTTTTGGGCGTTTTTGTGATTTCCATGGCGACTGTGATCCTGCCGGATCTTGCTCAATGCGCTGCGGAGCGCGATACAGAGCGGCTCAAGTCGACGCTTCTTTTTTCATTTCGGGCAACGGCCTTTGTGGCCATTCCAGCTACAGTGGGTCTGTTTCTCCTCGCGGAGCCCATCATTGGCGTGCTCTTTGAGCGTGGTCGTTTTGGTCCAGTGGATACGGAACGGACAGCGATGGCGCTTATGTTTTATGCGCTCGGCTTGTGTTTCATTTCCGGTGTTCGTCTTATCGTTTCTGCTTTCTATGCGATTCAGGACACGAAAACGCCGGTTCGGATTGCTTTTGTCGCTTTAGGAGTTAATGTCATACTGAACTGGATTTTGATGCACCCTTTGAAACAGGGTGGAATTGCGCTCGCAACTTCTCTTGCGAGTCTGTTGAGTTTCATTCAACTCGCTCAAGTGTTTCAAAAGAAAGTGGGGCCGCTCGATTGGCGCGCGTTGGGTAAAAGTGTCACGAAGATCTTGATCGCTTCCGTTGCGATGGGTTGTTTTTCTTTGCTGGGTCTGCATTGGTGCCAGTTTAACGTGTCTGCCCCGATTGGTTGGAAGACGCTGGCCCTTTTTTCTGCGATTGCGGGCGGCGTGTTCGCTTATTTGGTTGCGTCGATGCTCTTGAAAGTCGAGGAATTGGCCATCTTGGGGCATCTTGTGGTTGTTCCAAGAAAACGAGACGGGCGCATTGCGTAAGTCGTTTTTTGTTTGCTTTCCGGTAAGCGCCATAGGATAATTCCTTAAGGCTCTTTTTTTCCTTCCTGGTGAGCGTAGCTCAATTTGGTTAGAGCACAAGATTGTGGATCTTGGGGTTGCGGGTTCAAGTCCCGTCGCTCACCCCATTTGATACCCTGGGATGAACTCATTGGCCGGGCTTAGCACAACCCCGGCGGCCGAGTCATCCCGATGTAAACACGGCTCCGATGGAACACCTGTCGGGGCCGCTTTTCTTTTGCGGCCATTACCGTTCGCATGTTCCTTGCGCCAATCGGCGATCAATTGCTTGTTGCATTGTTCAGCCAGTTTTTTGAGCGTTTCATTCCAGATCTCGGCGTTCTCGCTGCCCGCAAACGGCCTGCCGAACAACCCCAATTCCAGTCTGCCGATACCCTTTTCCTTATCGGTAAAGTGGCA
The DNA here is from genome assembly GCA_001804315.1 of Omnitrophica bacterium RIFCSPLOWO2_12_FULL_50_11. Classification (GTDB taxonomy): domain Bacteria; phylum Omnitrophota; class Omnitrophia; order Omnitrophales; family Danuiimicrobiaceae; genus 2-12-FULL-50-11-A. The sequence goes on along the minus strand of MHFT01000007.1, from coordinate 7,295 downwards.
GATCACGTATTTGATAAAGCGCGGCATCAGCATTTTTAACCGTTCGGAATGATCCCGATTCATGGCATAAAGGTCATTAAACAAGTGAAGCGTCTGAATCTGTTCATGCGCGGAACCCGCCTGCCTTTTCTCCGCGCTTATTTCCTGTTCGAGGCGCTTTTCTTCGCGGATTAACTCCTGCTCTTCCTGCGAAAGGTGTTCCAGTTTCTCTTTAAGCGGCTTCAGCTGCGAAACACCCTTATCCGCAAGAACATCCACGACGTTTGAAATTTTGATGCGGATTTGATGCAGGCTTTCTTTGACGCGCTTCAGGTCTTTATCAATGGCGTTGATACGGCCTGAGGTCGCCCGGTTGGCCCGGCCGATCACTTTTTCAATCGTTTCGTTATCCAGTCTCAGCTTGCGGATAAATTCAATCACCGCCCTGTCGATGGCTTCCGCGGGAACATAGTTCGTGTCGCAGTCGATTCCTTTGGTCTTGTCCGCCTTCACGCAGAGGTAATAGGGATAATATTGCTTTTTCTTCCTTCCGCCGGTGCCGGGCTTGGGCATCATGCTGGAACTGCATTTCGGGCATTTTAAAAGCCCCTGAAGCAGATAAACGTATTTCTTCTTAATCAGCACGTTTTGGGTATGGTTGGTCCTTCGATTACGCTTAAAGATCGCTTCGATTTTATTCTGCGCCTCGGTGGAACGGATTGCGGGCCAGTTGCCTTGATAAATGTTCCCGTCGTATTCCTGCTTGCCCGTGTAACGAATATTCTGCAATATCCGAGTGACTTGAGATTTAGTGTAGGTCTTGCCCCGGCGCGACTTGAATCCCTTTTTATGGAGTTCCAGCACCACCCGGTCCGAGCTTTCAAACTCCAAATACAAGCGGTCAATGGTTTCAACATGACTCTTATACTTGGAATCAATCGCATAGCTCGCATGCCCTGTGCCGTTGCGGACCAGTTTATAACCGACCGGAGGCGGGCCGATAGGGCGTCCCTGCTCAGCATGCCGCTGAACGGTTTCCACGCTGTACTGCGCGATTCTTTCGGCCTGCCATTGGGCAAGGTTTGCATGCTGGCGCATTATCATCTGCCCGTCGGGAGTTGAAGTATCAATATCAAGGTCCAGACACACCAAAGCCACACCGCATCCTTTCTCGGCCGGGTCGAAAAAATTTACACCCTTAATCCAACATTGACTACATTTGTATCATACCCGGTGTGCATGACCCTATGAAATACCGTATGTAATTCATAGGGTCGGGGGCAATTGACGGAAAACCAAGAGGCGGTGCGGAGGACTTTTGAGCCGAAATCGCGCGCCTCAAAAAATTTTGTCAATTAGGTCCTTTCGCCAACCGGCCTCCCCGAGTGTTTTGGTGGCGGGACGCCGATTATCTACCGGAACTCTGGAGCTTTGCGCACTTTAAGAGCATCAAATATAAGTTTGAAATACTCTGGCAAAAGAGTCTTGGTGTTCGTTACCCAGCTTTTTTTGTCCTCGTTAAGAGAGAAAACGCCCTGATAACCCTTTCTGCCAAAGCTGAAATTACCAACTTGAAGTCGTGGATATTCAATCACAACCGAAAAGAAAACATGCTTGCCGATCGTTGATAAATCATCTTTTAGGGTCAAAGGCCACACGACCACGCTCACATTATCTTTGCCGGGATAGAAGGCTTCGTCTTTAACGTCACGTTGGTCAAAAGCCAATAATTGTTCATCTTCCGTTGTATGATTGCCAGGCTCACCAGTAATATTCGTGGCCGTTAAAGCATACGAACCTTTGATCTGCCAGGCACCGATTGTCCCGACGTTTTTAATATAAAGATATAAGGCTCGTTCCGCCTCTCTTATTTGCAAAGTGTCCAGAATCAATGTAGGCGTTTGTTGTAAAGCAAACGTAAAAATAGAAATAAAAAGAGCTGATACTGCGATAAGAACTGTGAAAGACTGAAGGAAGACTTTCAGTGCCTCTATTTTATCTGCCGCCAGAAACATGAAGATTGCAATGATCCAAACCAGAGATGCTACAAGAAAACGGGATGAAGTAACGCCTGCCCGAAATAGAAGAAATGTAAAAACGCCCAACAAACCCATTAGGACCAAGGACATAAATATTTTCATTTAGCGCCTATTTAAAATGAATCAAACCATTCGGCATTTCTTCCAATTCTCCGGATTGGATCATTTCTGATATGACTTCCTGGATTTTTCTGTTCGTATCATCGCGCGTTGCTTGGAATCCCAGCAACCGAGAAGTAGCAACGGATAATTCATCAGGGACCGTAGAAAATTGACTTTTCAAAACCAGCCTTACAGCTTCTTTGATTTCTTCGGGGCAAATCAGTTCGATATCGGGACGGGGTTCTTCATTGCGCTTCCTGACCTTGGGCGTTTTTAAATCTCTCGGCCAAAGAAAAGCTCCTCGCGCTTTAATTTCTCCCTGTGTTTTTGCAACGTCTACGGATTTCCGCAAGGCATTGATGATCCGATCGCCTGTTCTCCTTAGGCCCCAAAGACTCCGAATCCTTTTCACCATTTCATCGAAATGAATGGGGCCCTCGGCTTCGACAACGCGAATGACGTTTAAAGCCAACTTTTTTGGATTTTGAACATGGAGATCGCCATGATTCGTAAAAGGCAGGTCGGTGCAAGTTTTGTAATCATCGACGGAAATTCCATTATCAACAGGAGCTTGTTGATAAGAATCAGCGACGGGAGCATCCTGATCCAGCATGTGAGACTCATGCTCATTTTTCTCAGCTTCCATCGTCCCTGAAGCATTCTGCGCGTTCGATTCCCTCGCGCTCTTCAAAGCCGTAAGCAATTTGGCCTCAGAATCACGGCGGCTGCGATACCAGTCCGTAGACCAGATACGATGTATCTTCCAGTCGAGCCCTCGCAAAATTTGATCCCGTAGTCTATCCCGGTCCCGAGCAACGGGAGATGAATGATATTTCGCGCCATCGCACTCAATCGCCATTAGATATTTCCCGGGACTATTCGGATCAACGACAGCTAAGTCAATACGAAACTGTGCGCAACCTACTTGTTTTCTAACCTCATAGCCGTTACTTCTTAGAAAAGAATAAACTGAATCCTCAAAAGGTGAATCTGTATCCTCGGAACTCTGAACGAGAGATTGAAGATTACGATTTTCAGCATAATCCAAAAATGTTTTTAAAGCGCGCAAGCCGAACGGGGCGTTTGGCTCAATATCCAGATCAGAGGCCCGGAAATTGACAAAGACCACGCATCTTTCTCGCGCACGGGAAATGAGAACATTGAGACGTCGTTCGCCCCCTTCTTGATTCAGCGGCCCAAAATTCTTGCTCAATCGCTTGGCTTCATCAAAACCAAATCCTACGCTTAAAAAAATGACGTCACGTTCATCGCCTTGAATCGTTTCAAGATTCTTTACAAAGAAATGTTCATTCCGGCTGCTTGAAAAAAATTCCTCCATTTCGGGATTAAGCCGAAGCTGCAATTCCACCTCTTCCAAGATGGCTTGTTGCTGCTTGATATTAAATGCGCCGACACCCAGACTCTTCTCCGGCGTCTTCCTGTAATGGTCAATAGCCGCGCGTGCGACCGCTTGCGCTTCTTTTCGATTTACTGAGCTTCGGCCCCTGTCGTATACAGAATCCGGGATGAGACTGAACTTCAGGCCCAAATGGTCAAATTCATGATATGCGGAGGGATAAATCAGGAGGTCATTGCCATAAAACTCCTGATTGGAAACTGCAATAAGTGACTCGTGCTTACTCCGGTAATGCCATTTTAAGAGCTTGGCCGGAAAACTGCGTTTGCATAAGTGTAAAATGCTCTCAACATCTGATACGGTAGCCGTAATTTCTTCCTCGTCTTCGTCATCCAACTCCACCATATGATCGAAAAAACTTGTGGGAGGCAACTGCCTTGTATCGCCCAGCACAGAAGCTTGTCTGCCACGAATTAATGCGCCCAGTGCATCTTGCGGCCTCACCTGACTGGCTTCATCAAAGATGATGATGTCGAAACGAATAGATTTCGGGTCGAGAAATTGAGCGATGGAAAGTGGGCTCATCATAAAACACGGCTTGATTCTCTGGATTAAATGTCCGGCGTGGAACAGAAGCTTGCGGATTGGCATGTGTCTGCGTTTCTTGCTGAACTCTCCCAAGAGAATTCCTGCCTCGGAACCCGGCGAAGCACCGCTGCTAATTTTGGGGATGTTTTCATAGAGCTTTTCCCGGAGTCTTTTGCGATTCATTTTTATAATTTCCCGGTCCAACTCGGAGAAACGGCTTATCTTCTTTTCGTGTAAATCCCCATCGAATGAAGCAAGCGCCGGTCTCTCCGTAAATGCCAATCTTAAGAAGGCCTCTGCGATATTAAGCTCGAAGGCGGGGATCAATTCGGCCGCCATAATTTCTCCGCGTTCCAATAATTCAATAAGCGGCTGAAGGCCGGGGTTCGTCAGACTATCTTCCCGAATCGAATAATACTGCGCCCACTTTCTTAACTTCGATACTTCACCCCTCATAGCTTTCAACCTTTCGTGCAAATCTTGAATCTGGTGGACAGGACCAAAGAGCTGAGCCATATCCATAGCTGTTTTCTTGCACAAGCTCTCCAGTTCCGTTAACAAATTTTCATGGACCTTTTTGAATACGGCGGTTATCCCTTCAAGGTCAGGCGGAACTGGAGCATTCAATGCTTCAGCAGAAACGACACCGTCCTTTAAAAGTTCTCTGAAACTTACTGCCCATTTTGCAAATTCACACATGCTTTTCGGATCACTTAATTCGCCTTTCCACAGGTTGCCAAAAAGAGCACTGGCTGCCGGCGCAAGCGCTTTGATCTCATTTCGAAGCATCTGACATCGACCCAATTGCTCTAAATGGCCGATTATTTTCCGATTCGACCAAGGTGATTTCGAGTTATATAACGCCTTAGCCTTACTTCGTGATTTTCTGTAGCCTTCATCGAACAGGCGAAACATTTTTTTTGATTTGAGTTTCATTTCACCTGTTAAAGTCTGGATATCCGCATCCAGCGTTTCTTGTCCGAAAGTTTCACTCAAAGGCGAAAATAAGGTTTGAAACTCTTCCACCTTATTTATGGGTCTCAACCAAGCTTCAGGCGCCTGGTCCCATGCGCTCTCCAAAGCGATGTTTTTATCATAAGGCAATGCCATATGAATCAAATGCAAAGCATCGGTAAAGCGGTTGATCTTTTCTCTTGATACTGGGGCGGGTGTACAAAGAAGTTTACTGATTTCTTGAACCTTTTCTTGCATCTGGCAGATAGCCGCCATAGCGGACTCCAACAGTGTTGCAATCTCATCCTCGTCGGAAGGAAGTATGATTTTTGCTCTTGAGAAACGCCAAGGATTCGCGTCGATTGGATTGACCAAGGAGACCGCTTCGGAAAGATTTTTAAGTCTGTTTCTTGAATCGGTGAAAGGGCCTTGATCGATTTCATCGGGGTTAACACTTATCTTCGGCGTATTCCGGCCGTTAGTCTCAAAGTGCTTTTTTGCTTTCTCCCTTAAGCAATAGAGCGAAAAGGGAGAACGACCCAGCTTGCCGATTGGTTCTTTGAGTGCCTTTGCATAATCATTCAATTCCGTCTTAAGCTGCTCTAATTGATTAAGCTCATCCTTTGCTTTAACCCGATTCGGCGGCGTTTTTCTAAGTGATCGCTCTAGCTCATTCAAGACGTCTTTCTTGTTCGCTTTGCGGCTGTGAAGCTCTAAACAAAAATCACCTAAGCCGACGCGATCCAGCCGTTCCTAACCACTTCAAGAGCAGCCATCTTTTCGCTGACAAAAAGGACTGACTTTCCGGCTGCTATAAGCTCCGCGATCGCGTTCGTGATCGTTTGTGACTTACCGGTTCCCGGCGGCCCTTCGACGACTAAATTACGTCCTGCCTTTAAATCCTCTATCGCGGCGATTTGGGAAGGATCCGCGTCCATAACGTGGTAAATATCGTGAGCCCGAAGTTTTAAATCGACCTCATCCTCAGAAAAGGACGGTTCTTTGTCTATTTCAACCGACTCCGGATCAAAAATCGCTTTGATTAAAGGATGATCCGCAGGGGTTTGGCCATCCGGCCATGCAGATGGATCGAGATCCTTATACATCACAAATTTTGTGAAACTAAAAAATCCCAAGAAAACATCCATAACAACATTCCATCGGAGAATAGCAGAAACTGCATCGGAAACTTTTTGGAAATACGAATCAACGCCATCTTTTTCTTCCGGCATTTCAAAATCTGGAAAATCGATGCCTTGCTCCGCCAATTTTTGCTTTAGTGAGATATTGGTAAAAATATCTTCCCCCGTCCAACGAAGATTGAAGGTAGATTTAACATGAGCACGTTCAAGTTCAACGGGAACGAGAATCAGCGGGGCGCGCCGAATTTGGTCAGTGCTTGCACTTTCAGTCCACTCAAGAAACCCCAACGCCAAATATAGGATCGTATAGCCTTGTTCTTCGACAGCAGATTTGGCCTGCTGATTAATGTAAAAAAGCTTCTTTTGCAGGCTTTCGTTTTCTAAGGCGGTCTGAAGATATTTGTCTAAATGCTGATCGCCAAGTTCGTGCGCAGGAACAGGGGCTTCCCACATTATCTTCGCTTCTTCTTCGGGCAGGTCGGTTGGATTTTCGGACCGCGATTCTAACTTGCTGGCATCAGCGCCTTCTGATTCATTTTCTTCCTTTTCCTCACGAGGGAGAAAGGTCATAGGTTTTTCTTTTAAAACAAGATAGTCATAAATTTCTCTGGGAATCTCTTCGACTATCCGAATGGTTCGGCGCTTTGAAGGGCGGAAATTCAAAAGCCGGTTCCGCATGGTGAGATCAAGAAGGCTTTCTCGCGCAGACTTAAGATGATCGTCTATGCTTCTCATACGTTATTCCGCTCCAGCAGAAAAATTGGGCTGAGATGAAAAACTCCACTGATTTTAGCGCAAAATCAGGCCTTTGACCAATCAGATATTGGCCGTAAATCCCCCATTGAAAACCGATGATTTTTACCCTATTATTTTCGATGCGGTTCTTGTAACCGCACGGCTTCTACCGCTTGGGGGCATCCTTTGGATGTCCCCTTGGCTTTTTCCCGCCAATCACGATGAGAGGCTAGCCAAAGGGTTCCCTGCCTGCAGGCAGGCGTCCCGCGGCAATGCCTCTTTTTATTACCTGTTGTATTTTTTGTAAGCGTTCAGGTACCCCTCAAATAGCGGTTGGCAAGAGAGAAGGATAAGGAGTGCCGAGGCGATGCGCAAGGACACAATCCTGAATAAATTTCC
>MHFT01000006.1 GCA_001804315.1 Omnitrophica bacterium RIFCSPLOWO2_12_FULL_50_11 | reverse complement strand
CGCCTCGGCACTCCTTATCCTTCTCTCTTGCCAACCGCTATTTGAGGGGTACCTGAACGCTTACGAATAAATAAAGCGGATAAACCTAAAATCAAGCCGATGTTTGCGATAACCGAACCAACCGCATTGCCCAGTGCAATCCCCGGATTTTTCAGAAGACTTGCTGTAACCGATACAGTCAACTACGGCAGCGTTGTTGCAAGACTCACAATTGTTCCACCAATGACAATGCGTGGGACCTTCATAGTTGCTGCGATGTTGACACTAGAATCAACAAACCAATCTCCACCTTTACAGACCAAGAGAAGTCCAAATATTAGAAGGGTAATATCGTAAGCCATTTTCACCCCCTTGTTATTTAATGGCTGTGTTTTTCAATTTTCAGGCGCATACTTGATCTGTTTTTCGTGAGGAAGTTTTCCCCGTAAGATTTGACGGTCTGAAGTCTTGTCGTAAATGCATTCGCCGAGGAAGTGTCCGGGGAAAGCTTTCATTTCTTATGAGAGACAAGGTGGGCATAATTAGTTCGGATCCAATCCTCGGCTTGCTTCCTAAGTCGATGTGCTAGGGCAATAGCTTCTTCTACTTCACCCTCTGAAACTAAGCCGGCCCGTTCGTAGTCGCTGATGTTCCGTTTCTTACGGAATTTATCCAGTTTATCGATGAGTGACTTTTCGAGTCTCAGTGTAAAAGCAAGGCTTTGAACGATGCGAAAATGCTGGGCTTCTCGCGAGGTTCTGTAGCCAGCCGCGGCGAGGGCTGCTTTGGCGGATTGAAGGGCAGCATTGTAAGCAATATTAAGCTGTCAGTCGTCGCTCAAATCCCTTGCCTGGCAATCCTTAAGGTCTCGATCCGCAATCTGAAAAAGCCCTTCAATCTCTTGCGGGCTTGTTTTATGTTTTTCGACCCAGCCTTTTCTTTCCCAGTCTTGTAAGCTCACGTTCCTCTTCGATTAACATGATTTTAGGTCCTTGAATAATCGCTGAAACAAAGTGATGCTTGGCTTTTATTTTTTTCTGGAATTCATCCAGCGTGTAAACAGTGGGATTAATTTCCCGGCCAAGCGTTTCTTGGGTGGACCGTAATTGTGACACCACCTCCCCGAAGGTGACTTCGCCGATTACAGCCAAATCCAAGTCGCTTGCCGGTCGATCCTTGCCTGTAGCGAAAGAACCGTAGAGAAAGGCCACTTGAATACGGTCTTTTAATCCTGAAAGAGCTTGCCGGAGGATATCACCCACGCCAGCTGTTTTAACTACTAGGATTCTTAATTCCTTGAAGACGGGAGACTGCTGATTTGCTTGATAGAAAACCTGGTGCCCTTGCCTGCGCCTTAAAAGAAGCCCCGCTTCTGTGAGGTGCTGCAATTCCCGCTGTACCGCTCCCTGGCCCAATCCCCCCGAACGCACAATCTGGCGCAGATAAAAGGATTCTTGGGGATTCGTCAGAAGAAGCGCCAGAATGGCGCGCCGTGTCTTACCGAATAATACAGAGGTAAGCTGGTCTGACAATTTCTCCGAACCCATAATGGGTTCAATTGTACTCATTCTGGGTTCAGTGTCAAGCATATTTCTTACAAAAATTGGAAGGTTCTTGTAAAATAAGGTGCTTTTCACCCTTAGCGGCCAGGGCTATTTCGAAGCTGAATTCATCCTCGAGAAGAGTTTGATAGGCGTCGTCCTCGGGGAGCCATTTTGGACACTTAGGCGAACCTGGCGTTTTTATAGTTGGCGCCAGGTTCGTCTAAGTGGTCGGCATTTAATAGATTTATTTTTACGAAATAGATATTGACTATTTTTCATAATAATATATCATGTGTTTCATGTCATACGAGGTAACTGAATTGCCCACAAAAACATTGGCTGCCCCAAAAACAAAGTTGGTCCAACCGCAAATTACAAAACCGCTCAATATAGCTTTTCAGCGAATTTGCAAATGTGGCCCGACCCATATTAATTGCATGACTCCCAAGGACTGGCTAAAAAGCCAGATTGGTGTGTGGCAATTTTATTATGAGACGCGTGACGTTCGTAATAAGACAGTACACCCAGCAACGTTTCCTATCTCGCTAGCAAAAAAAGTAATGGAACTTTTTACACACCAAGGCGAATTGGTGTTGGACCCATTTGTTGGCAGCGGAACAACCTTAGTGGCCGCGCAAGACCTTAATCGAAATGCTGTCGGCTTTGATCTTCAAAAAACATACATCGATTTATGCAAGAATCGATTAGCTTCAAATAATTTATTTAATGAGTCAATCCAGATGTCCATCCAAGCTGACGCCAGAAATATTCCCGAATACATCAAGCCGGAATCGCTTAGCCTGATCTGGACGTCACCTCCTTACGCTAATTTATTGAACAGGGAGCGGAAAAATAAATCCAGACGGAACCGCAACAACGAACAGCTTGGTAAAGTTGAACAATACTCTCAAGATGAACGTGATTTGGGTACTATGGCGCTTGACGATTACACTAAGGTTATGGGAGATATCTATGAAGGTCTACTGCCACTGCTTCGCCCCAAAGCCCATTGCGTGATCAACGTTCCTGATATGTGGTGGGAGAATAAGCGTATCACTATTCATGTTGCGCTCATTGAAGAACTTCGGCGTAGGGGTTATGAGCTTCGGAATGTTATCATTTGGGATCGAACAAATATTGTTAACGGAATTGGCATATTCGGATGGCCTAGCAACTACATCACCATGGGCGTGACTTTTGAATACCTGTTGGATTTCTGGCGGCCTCCCATAGCGCAGTCTTAAATGAACATTTATGGTAAAAACATATACAAAAGAAGCGCTGATCCAGGCACTCAAAGAAATCGGACGGCAAGGGTGGATCCCAAATGCCAGACCTGGCAATGCTGGCGGTGTCGGTAATACTTTAGAAGATTTGCTTGGCATCGAAGAAAATAATTTGCCCATTCCAAATGCGGCAGAATGGGAGTTGAAGTGTCAGAGGATTGGTAGCGGGTCTTTAACGACACTGTTTCATATTGAACCTTCCCCTCGTGCGATCAGATTCGTCCCCCAGATTTTTCTCCTGAAATACGGTTGGCCACACGAACTTGCAGGAGAAGATTATCCTAAAAATGAAATGAGTTTTCGCCAGACCATACATGGCTTATCGAGAAGTGATCGAGGGTTCATGGTAGTGATTGAGCGTAAAGCTTGGAAAGTTTTAATCTCTTTTGATTCAAGTAAAGTTGCGGAACGACATGCAGAGTGGTTGGTGACTGTTAAAAAACGGGTTGGGCTTGGAGAATTGGATCCGCAGCCTTATTGGGGGTTTGACGACCTTTTTCATAAGGCTGGAACAAAGTTATTGAATTGTTTCTATGTGCAGGCGCAGGTAAAGCGAGAGAAAAGCAAAGAGCTGTTTTGTTACGAGAAGATTCTGATGCTCGAGAAATTCAGTCTTGATAAATTCCTAAGCCAAATCGAAAAAGGCAATGTGCTGGTTGATTTTGACGCCAGAACCGGCCACAACCACGGCACTAAATTTCGATTACGACAGGATAAATTGCCTGACTTGTACGAACGAGCGACAACAATCGTTTAAGAAAGGCTGAATAGCTTCGCTCCTCGGGGCCCACGCCATTTTTTGATTCGCACAACTAACGGTACCAATTGACGTTGCGTGGTTCGTTTAGCGTCCAGCCCGGGGAGCCAAATAGGGCTCGAACTTCTCGAGCCAAACTAATCCCCCACCACTTTTAATTTTGGTGATTCGAACCGCTTATATGACGCCGCATTTAAAAAGTGGTGGGGGACTAAAGGCGAAGCCGAATGATTCCGCTTCGCCTTTTTGGTTGAAAGGCTTCCACTAACCAGTATTCAGCAGAACCCGGAACGCCGCCCTATAACCAGCCGTTGGAATTTTCAAAATCAACCAGCCTAGCGAAGACTCCATCCACCTCAAAATTATCGACGATTTAAGGCCCCAAAAGTGAGCGCTCAACCTATGAAATTTAACATAGATCGGCAAAGATCGCTAACTATCCGATTCTTGCCGATCTAGCCCTTTTTTCCTGATCGGCTTGAAATTATATCTCGCCAAAATAGTGCTTTACGTTATTGTTTTGGCGAGATATAAAACCGCCTCAAAAATGGTTTGACCCCATTAGGAAAAACGAATATATTACGCAAAGTGCGTTACGCAAATTGCGTAATCACGAAAGAGTTGACTTAATGAAAAACCCTTTTGTTTATGGCGAAGAAGTGACGGGTGATGCTTTCTGGAATCGGACGAAAGAAATCCAAGAACTCAGCCGCGATATTCATAACGGCCAGAATGTCATCATTTTTTCTGCGAGACGCTATGGCAAGACGTCCCTCATAAAAACAGTCCTTGAGAAAGTTCGAAAAGAAGGCGTTCTGACAGTCTATGTCGATTTATACCCTGCTATCACCAAAGAGAAGTTTGTCGAAATCTATGCCAAGGCCGTCTCCCGCTCGCTTGGGAAACCCACCCAGAGAATTTTGGATACCGTGAAGAGACTCTTTCCCAAACTGATACCCAAAATTGTCATCCGCGGAGAAGGAGAAGCGGAATTTGAGTTCGATTATGAGCCCCGAAGTGTATTCAAAGCGAGCCTTCCTGACCTTTTGAACGCGGTTCATAAGAGGGCGTTGGAAGAGAAAAAAGAGGCCTGTGTTGCTTTTGATGAATTTCAGGAAATCACGAATTATGCGGACGATGAAGTCGAAAAAGAGATGCGGACCGTATTTCAATCTCACCGGAACGTGAGTTATATCTTTCTCGGAAGCAAGAAACATCTTTTTGGCAAGCTCTTTCAGGATCCTAACCGCCCCTTTTATAAAAGTGGAAAGCATATGCCGCTTGGAAGACTGCCTCTCTCAGAAGTCAAAAAATATGTCAAAGAGAGGTTTGCTCAAGGGAAAATCAAACTGACTCAAGAGGTGTTGTCGCTTATTGGGGGAAGGAGCGGCGGACATCCTTATTATACCCAGCTTCTCTGCCATATCCTCTGGGACGAGTGTTTGGATGGAAAAGAAATTTCCGAAAAAGATGTCAGTCAAGATTTGGAGAAAATGCTTGAGCGGGAGAGTCAGGTCTACGAGACAATTATAGACGGCTTGACACAAACGCAGAAAAACCTATTGATCGCGTTAAGTTCAGAACCCAAAGCCCAAATTTTTTCAAGCCCATTTCTATCCCGCTTTCACCTTGGCAGCGCTTCTTCCATTCAGAGAGCCTTTCAGGGTTTGATTGAAAGGGATATTTTAGATAAGGAAAATGACCACGTAATCTTCCAGGACCCATTTTTCTCCCCATGGCTCCAAAAAAGACAGTGAATACCAGAAAGAATGATAAGCGAGATGCCGAATGGGCGAGGAATCTGTTCAGCAATGATCCGAGACAGCGTGAAGATAGGTGTACCCCGAGCTTTCCTGTCCCTCCTGACGCTCTTTTTTCATCATGTCTCGGATGCGATGGCCGGAGACAACCGTCCCGATCATGGCTTGGCTAGGATGCGGCAAGGTCGGGAACATTACAGGGTGCCCTTCTACTTTCTCTATGGGAAACTCAAGCGAGCCTAAACGAGCATGAGCCAGTCTCGTCATCGTAAGGCGCTTCATGTTTTTCACTGGTACCTCGAACTTCGGGAAGAACAAGAAAGTCGATTCCGGGAAAAGCTTAAGAGAAAAAGCGAAAGCAAATCATAGATTTGAATGAAAAAGAAATCCACGAGTTATATTTAATCGTCTGTTACGGATCAAAAATTATTCGAAATGATCCAGAGAACCGCGAGGTAATTATGAAAAAAAGAATGTCTCTACAGGACAAAGCCGAAGCCGCATTAAAGGAAGCCGTGCGGCAGGTGGTGGAGAGGCATAAAAAGACAGGCCGCCCACTTGCGGTATGGCAAAACGGCAAAACCGTTCGGATTTCTCCGCATTCAGTGAAGTGAGGGGTTGCACAGTTTCGCAGCCCCTCAAATAGTTCATGTGATTGATAGAGAAAGCAAAGAATTCTTGCCAGGCTCAAAATAAAGCGATCAGCTTCTCTCCTCGGGGACCGCGCCATTTTTTCATTCGCACGCGGCGTCTGCGCGGAGTCGGTTGGACACCGAGTTAAATCTGAGTGTTCATCAAACGCCTTCGTCCGGATCAGTCTGGACGAGACGCGACTCTTTTCTTAAGATATACGGCATGGACATAGTGAGGGATAAATTAACGAGGGATGAATTAAAACAAATGGCAGCCGCTATGTTTGGAAATATGGTGAAGGCGGTTGTGGATGTGGAGAGAAAGCTAATCGCTCTTGACGGTGAACTTCATGCCGACTTGGAAGCCCTTTTGCTTGAAGATGGATCGAAACAAAAAGATCTTTGGGGCATTAATCTTTATCCAGATTTGGGCGGGGAGGAGTTTATCGAGTTCGATTCCATGATTAACATGCGCCCTTCACAGGGCAACCGAAGCCGCGGTGTTGAGAGTGAAGAAGTCCGCAGGAAAATTATTTCTGTCGTTGAGAAAAGGATAAGCCGATGAGTTATCAGCACCAAGATCTTGCTTCTGGCCGCTGGGGTCAATTATCGTTGGCGGAACAAATGGCGAATATTGGAGGGGAAGTGATGCGGGCTTTGAATTGGAAGGAGAAAAATAACGGCTCCTATTGCCTCAGGGCGGCGGAGCGGGCTCTCGAATTGATGGATCTAACCTTGGAAAACACAAGGGGCTTTTCTCGACTCAAAGAGCTTTCGCGGGCCAGAGAGGCGCTTGTCGATTATTTTTTTGGCAAGAACGAATATGGTTCTACCGAAGCTGGCCTGAAGAACTACTTTCTAGTTTTTACCTACGCAGCGCGCAAGCATCTTTAATTGAGGGGTCGGGGAGTTTCCCGACCCCTCATCCTGAGGGCCGGAGGCCCGAAGGATCTGGGATCCTTTCCGCCCCGCCAAAAGGCGTCGGCGGGTCGCCAGCGCTTTTTGGCGACAGACAGAGCGGCGGACCCGACACGTTTTCTGGCGGGTGCGGAGCCTGTCCTGGGCCGCTGCTCCCCAGCTAGCTTCTCTTACGAGTGTTTTCGGCTATGGCTGTCTGAACGAAATCGTCCGATTTTGGATTTGACTTCGTTGCGGCCACCGTGGCGGCTGCACCTGTTGCTAGAGCAGTGCCGCTTGCCGCGAAATACGTTCCCGCACCTGCTGCGCTCGTCGTGCTGGCCAGCGGTATCGTTGCGAAACCAACAGCACTTCCGACTGTTCCGAGCGTTGCCAAAGAAGCCGCAAAAACGTAGACCTTCTTCGAACTCGTATAAGGACCGTCATAGGGAATCTGGCCCGATTTGACTTTAGGGTCCAGCATCCGATAATCCGGCCTTGCATAGGTACTGCGCGCGTTCGTAAAAGGATCTTCCAACTTTTCTGGCGAAGTAATACTGACGTATGGCCTCCCCGTTTTGGGATGATGACGAACGACGACCTGTGTATCCGTATCTTCGAGAACTTCAGAGGCATGCAAAAATACAGGACGTGGGAGAATCGACAGGAAAAGAACCAGAAAAAGAATCAAAGTTTTTTGTGTCATGGTTTTACTTTTCCAGACGTCAACTGGGATTCTGGCCATGTGCCCGTGCGAAGCGCATCTTGAAGATAGTTGATCATCGCAAGGATGTTATTTTCAAGAGCAGCGTTCAAATTGACTTGAGGGCCGCCTTTCTTAGCAAAAACTTTCTCGGCATCGCTGATTCCTGTTGCTTCAAACCGTCCGCACTCTTCCAAATGAGAATCTAAAGTGACCGCTTCCGTCACGATCTTGATCGCATGTCCGCGCCACGTGACACGATTTTGAAATTCTTTGATTCGGATGACGACGACATATGGGATTCCATATCGTCTCATGATGGCTTCGGTAGGCTCCGTCTCTAAGAAAATGAACTCGTCAAAAGCACCTTGGAACGCCTCAACCATCATCGGCCCATAGGCTTCGCCGACATGGTAGGTTTGCGGATCAGCTGTGCGGCTCCCACGGTCGCGTGACTCGTAGCGAAAAAGATCGGGTGGAACATAAAGAGCGATCCGCTGCGGGAGAGCTTGAGTACTTTGCAAAAACTGCTCAGATAAAATTCCAGGCGCATGGATATCCCATCCGAAGATACGGGCACATCCAGTTTGTGACAAAATCAGAACCAGCAATAAGAACTGGATCTTTGCAAATTGATGCTTCTCCATGAACCGGGATACGCCTGTCACCTCTGGGTGCATCTCACTCCAGACGGTCGCACTGCCACGCCTAGTCCCCCACCGCTTTTAAATGAAGCGTCATATAAACGGTTCGAATCACCAAAATTAAAACTAGAGTACAGAAAACAGAGCACAGAGAACAGACTGTCTTGAAAGTTTTTTCTGTTCTCTGTGCTCTGTTTTCTGTTATCTGGGCGCGGCAGATTCAACCGTTTGTGAAGGGACCAGTTTGGACTGCGTTGACAGCCTGCGTTTAACATGTTGACGTCCGATCAAACCTCTGTGACAA
The DNA here is from genome assembly GCA_001804315.1 of Omnitrophica bacterium RIFCSPLOWO2_12_FULL_50_11. Classification (GTDB taxonomy): domain Bacteria; phylum Omnitrophota; class Omnitrophia; order Omnitrophales; family Danuiimicrobiaceae; genus 2-12-FULL-50-11-A. Next base: position 7,094 of record MHFT01000006.1, on the reverse strand, counting down.
TAAAATAACCCATTCTCATTTCGTTCTTTTCCGATGATTGGGGAGTAGGAAATCCATCGTGAAGTGGTTAAACGCGTGCTTTAAATTTTTCGGCTCTTTAAGGCTGGCCGTTTTTCTTATTGTTGTTCTTGGAATTTCCTTTGCTGTTGGAACCGTGATTGAGTCCAATCACGGAGCTGATGCAGCTCAGGTGCTCGTGTATCGAACGCGATGGATGACTGTACTCCTCTTCCTGCTCGCCCTCAACCTTTTTGCCTCAGCGCTGGACAGAATTCCTTGGAAGAAAAAACACGTGGGTTTCCTGACGACCCATCTGGGAATTATCCTTATGTTGGCGGGAGCGCTTGTCACGCAAGCATTTGGAATCGAGGGTCAGGTTCAAGTTCAAGAAGGGAGTACGGAAAGTCGAATGACACTCGCCGAACCGCTTCTTCACGTGATCGGGGTCGATTCAGGACGAAGATGGATCGTTCCGATAAAGCCGCATGTTTTTCCTTGGGCAGGGAAGGAAAAACTTCACACTGAGTTTGCCTCGCCGTTTCGTTTGTATCTCCTTCGCGATTATCCCAAGGCAAAGCGGAGCGAATCGATTCATGAAACAGAAAATGGGGACCCCGCCCTTCACGTTTCGCTTAATGGAGAAATGGCTTCTGTGAGCGAATGGCTTCTTTTGGACCATCCTGAAAAGAGCTCGATTTCCTTGGGACCCGCTGCGATCCGTTTTACGAAAGAGCCAATCGAAATCCGCGAGGAAAAACCATCCAGCGAATGGGGAGCTTTAAAGTTTGATTTTGAAAGCGGTTTGTCTCTTGATATTCCGCTTGATTCGAAAAGCGCTGGTAAAAGCTTTGCTCTGCTGGACACACCCTTTCAGGTTGCCGTGCATCGAATTTTTAAGGATGCGGTGGTTAGCGGCAACGAATTGGTTGAACATTCGAGTGAGTGGAGAAATCCTGCTGTCCAGATCACTTTGGAAGGGAAAGGGCTTTCTGAGCGCCACACGATTTTCGCGAAGTTTCCGGAATTCCCCACGCTTCACGGCCTTGATCCAAGCGAGGCCCACGTGCGGATTGCCTATCAGGTGCCGCAATTCGCTTCTGCGTCCGAAAAAAATGAAGTTCGTTTTATCTTCCAACAGGGTGAAATGCCCCTGTATCAAGTCAAAAGGGGAACAGAGCTAAAAAGCGGGAAGGTCGAACTCGAAAAAGAAGTGGAAACAGGTTGGATGGATTTTAAATTTGTCGTAACCTCTTATTATCCGCATGCTCAAATTGAAGAAACTTATGATCCGCTTCCCAATACCTCGGAGCATGCGGAAGCGCTTCCTATTGTCGAGGTCGAATTTCAGCAAGAGGAGGCAGCAAAATCGATCTGGCTTCCTCAGGGCGAAATGGCGCATCTTCGGCTGAGTGATTTTGATTATCACGTCCTCTACGGCTTGGGAACGAGGCCGCTTGGTTTTCAAGTGGAACTTAAAGATTTCATCATGGACAAGGATCCGGGAACGGACCGGCCGGCGAGTTTTAAAAGCGAAGTGGTTTTGAAAGATCCGATGAAAGGAATCGAGCGGGAACATCTCATTCAGATGAACGAGCCGCTCAAGCACCGCGGTTTTAAGCTTTATCAATCCGCGTATCACGTGGAACCCGGCAGACCTGATATTTCCATCTTTACTGCTGCTCGAGATCCTGGAAATCCACTTAAGTATACGGGTGCTATCGTGATGGTTTTAGGGATCCTTATGCTGTTCTACACGAAACAATTTTCAACTCTTAAGGGCAGCGATCCAAGATTACGGAGCAAATGATGCAAACAAGAACAAGAACGGTACCATTTCCAAAAGTGCCGGGTTTGAGGTGCATTCGTGCCTTTAAACCCGGCACTTTTAGAAATGGTACCGTCGTAGGCGTGCTGCTGTTGTTGCTCTCTTGCGTTCCACTTGCTCATGCCGCCGTATCTCTTGAGGATGTCCTTGGTCGTATTCCCGTTCAACATGGAGGGCGCGTAAAGCCTTTTGCGAGTTTTGCGAAGGAGAGCGTTCTGGTTGTCACAGGGAAAACCGGTTTTGAGCGCCAGAAGCCCGCTCTCTTGGTCTGGTATTGGATTGCTCAGCCGGAGGTTTGGAATGCGAAACCCATTCTTTCGGTAGCGCACCCTGAGCTGCGGAAACATTTCTCAAGCGATTTGGTTCAAAACCGAGTTTCACCCGCATTGGTGTTGAGCGATTTAGAGTTTAAAAAATTAGTAAGCGCTGCGCGGACCAAACAAGAAAAGAAAGAAAAATTAACCCAACTTGAGCAAAAGCAACTAGAACTTTACGAGCGGGCACGTCTTTTTGAGGAAATCGCGAACGTACGCATGCCGGGATTTGTGCCGCATCCAGGCGATCCTAAAATGACGTGGCTTCCGCTCGAAGTATTTCGCGATCCACAGGGGCGTGATATCGCCGCTCAACTTTACCCTCAGGACGAGGTGGATCAAATCGCTTCCAGATTTAATTTTCTTATCGAGCGGTTGAAAGGAAAAACGGTTGATGGAGCTTTTTTGGCTGCCCAAGGCTTTTCGCAAAGTTTAGCCCAGCTTCTGTTTTCACGAGATATGGTCTTCGATGAAGCTGCGATCGACCGAGAAATGCTTTATCTCAAACTGAGGCCATTTCAGTTGGCTGGGATTTTGTACTTGATCGGCATTTTGATTTGGCTTGCACCAAAGAAAAAGGGAAAAGTAGGGTTACTTAGCTTTTCAATTTTTGCAGCGGGGTTTGTTGTTCATACCTTCGGTTTTGTCTTGAGAATTCTCATTGCGGGCCGGCCGCCCGTTACCAATATGTATGAATCCATTATTTGGGTGGCGTGGGCCTGCGTTTTCTTTTCGCTCGTTTTTTGGCTCTTTTATCGTTCTACGCTTCTTCCCGCGATTGCGGCCTGTGTCGCTACCTTCGCCTTATTGGTGGGTGAAAGTTTTCCCACGTTTTTAGATCCTACCATTTCTCCTTTGGTTCCGGTGCTGCGAAGTAATTATTGGCTTACGATTCATGTGCTTACGATCACTTTGGGTTACGGGGCTTTTCTCTTTAATTGGGGAATCGCTCACCTGCTTCTTTATTCGCTTGCCTTTCATAAGAGAAAAGAACTCACAGACCGCTTGACAGAGTATCTTTATCGTTCGCTTCAAGTGGGCGTCATTTTGCTTGCGAGCGGAACGATTCTGGGCGGCGTCTGGGCAGCCGAATCTTGGGGGCGTTTTTGGGGTTGGGATCCCAAGGAAACTTGGGCTTTGATTGCCGTTTTGGCGTATCTGGCCGTTTTACACAGCCGAACCGCTGGTTGGCTCGACGCTTTTGGCGTCGCACTTTGGTCTGCGGTGAGTTTCCTTACGGTGATCATGGCCTGGTATGGGGTCAATTTCGTATTGGGTGCGGGACTTCACAGTTATGGATTCGGCGGAGGAGGCCTTCCTTGTGTGCTTGCTTTTGTTTTAACTGACATCGTCATCATCATGTGGTTTGCGCGGCGCCTCAAAATGAAGCCCGCGCACCGTTAAGCCGGAGGTAAGCGCGATGCGTCACTACTTCTTGAATTTGATTGTTCTTGCGCATTTCATTTTTCTAAGCCCGCTTTTCGCTGAGACTCAAGTGAGCGGACGAGTCACGTTTGAGGGAACTCCTCCAGCCCCTGAGACGATCAAGATTAAAAGTGAGATCGGTACGTGTGGGAACGCGAAGGAAATTAACCCCTTGATTTTGGGTGGAGGCGGTGGCGTAGCAGATGCAGTGGTCACGATTGTCGGAATTCAAGGAATGAGCGCTCCCGGTCCGAAAGTCGGGCGCTTAGATCAAGAGAAATGCGAGTATAAGCCGCATGTGCAAATTCTTCCGGTAGGCTCAATGCTTAAAGTAAGAAACAGTGATCCAATCTATCATAATACTCATGGTTTTAACGAAGACGGTTCAACTGCATTTAATATCGAAGTTCCGACGGTTGGAATAGAAGTCCCGACAAAGATCAGACAACCCGGCGTCATTAAAGTTCGTTGTGATGCAGGGCATACATGGATGACTGCTTACGTGGTCGGAGTCGATCAACCGCATTATGCGCTTACGGATCGGAATGGAAATTTTGAAATCGCTGGCGTTGCGCCGGGAAATTATGAAATTGAAGTCTGGCACGAATGGTTAGGAAAGTATCGTGAACCCATCACAGCAAGAGAAGGGAGTGAGCCGATTACGATCACATTGAAAAAGAGCTCTTAATGAACGAACCCCCTGAGCAGAAAAGTTACTTCCAGAACTGGGTAAGTGTCACAGGGGGCATTTTTTCCGTTTTCTTATTTGCGGTTCTCCTCTTTTTATTCATCCTCGATTTTTGGTCCAAGCGAGGCAATCCCTACCTTGGAGTTGTTACCTACCTCGTTTTGCCAGTATTTCTGATCGCAAGTCTTCTCGTCATTCCGTTGGGCGCATGGAATGAGCGCACGAAACGCCGCAAACGTGGTTATGTGAGGCGTTTCCCCCACATTGATTTCAACAACCCTGCTCATCAGAAATTGGCTTTTGGGACGATCGGTGTTTGTACGCTGTTTTTACTCTTCACCATGTATGGAACCTATCGGGCTTATGAATTTACAGAGTCGGTTACGTTTTGCGGCGAGCTGTGCCATCAAGTGATGGAGCCGGAACATACGGCTTATCAACATTCGCCTCACGCCCGCGTTTCCTGTGTGGAATGCCACATTGGACCGGGAGCGGATTGGTTTGTCCGTTCCAAGTTCTCGGGAACTTATCAAATTTACTCGGTGCTCTTTAAAAAGTTTCATCGGCCCATCGAAACGCCGATCAAAAACTTGCGACCCGCTCAGGAGACGTGCGAGCAGTGTCACTGGCCGAGACAATTTTTTGGCGCCGTAGAGCAAGATCGTCAGTATTTCCTGTCCGACGAAGCAAATACGCAGTGGCAGACGAAGATGCTCATGCTCGTCGGAGGAGGAATGCCGCCTTACGGGGAAAAGGAAGGTATTCACTGGCACATGAACATTGATAATCAAGTTTACTACATTGCCACAGATGAGAAGCGGCAGGAAATTCCTTGGGTGAAAGTCGTGAGTTCAAGCGGAAAGGAAGAAGTTTATGTGAGCGAAGGTTCAGATTTTTCAGCTACGGAGTTACCGCAAGGAGAAATGCGCCGAATGGATTGTATGGACTGCCATAACCGTCCCAGCCATATTTTTAAATCTCCCCAAGAAGCGGTGAATGAAGCACTTTCTTTCGGCGCGATGGATCCTTCGCTTCCCTACCTCAAGCGCGAAGCTGTGAAGGCTCTTGCGGAGGAATATGAGTCCCACGAACAAGCAAGCGCAGGAATTAGAGAACACCTAGAGGGATTTTATCTGGAGAACTATCCTGATGTTTGGTCTTCAAGGAAAGCTGACGTAGAAAAGTCCATTCAAACCGCGATCGATATCTATAAAACTAATTTCTTCCCTCAAATGAAGATTTCGTGGAATGTGTATCCCGACAACATTGGCCATTTCATTTTTCCAGGGTGCTTCCGCTGTCATGACGGAAGACATAGGACAGAAGACGGGAAATTCGTTCGTACCGATTGTAATACTTGTCACGTGATCATCGCTCAGGGGGATCCAAGTCTGGTGGAAACGAACGTGGACGGTCTCGAATTCAAACACCCTGAACCGCAAATCGGTGAGGCTTGGAAGGAAACCGCCTGTTACGATTGTCATACGGGAGCTTAATACCCGCATATGGCCGGGTTTACAGACGGGACTTTCTGTGGGGCGGGGTAAAAATGTGACATACTTCAACAAAGAGAAGCATCTCTTTTTTCGATTTCTATGGTAACTGAGCTTTTGCAAAATGAGCCAAACCTCCTCCCCCTTGATGGGGGAGGACAAAGGTGGGGGTGACGACATCAGATAATCCCCCCTATCCTTCCGCCACACAGCGCGGCGGATCCGCCACGTCCTTTGGCGGAAACCTTCCCCCATCCGCCACAAAACGCGGCGAGATTCGTCCACAAAGCGTTTTGGGACGGATTCCGCCAACGCGTTGTGGCGAACAAGGGGGGAAGGAATTATCTAGGAAGGCATTTTGCAAAGATTCAGTGGTAAGATTTATCTTGAGTTCTGCACTTCTCCTACTCTCCTCTCCCCCCTTTTTCAGGGGGAGAGGATAAAGGTGAGGGGGTAGAATGACCGATTCTATCCACCCTCACCCAAACCCTCTCCCCCCTCCGCCAGAAGACGTGGCGGATCCGCCGCGCTGGGTGGCGGAAAAAAAGGAGGGAGAGGGAGAGAAAATTTGTAGAACTCAAGATTTATGTCAAAAGGTAAAGCTTTATGAGCAGCGAAGAACGAGGTAAAGAACTGGAAGTGGAACTTCAAAGAATCCTGGGGATTTTGAAGACAAGAGTTCAACCCCAGAAGGTGATTCTTTTTGGCTCTTTGGTCTCAGGCAGACTGAGACCCGATAGCGATATCGATCTCTTAATCGTCCAAGATTCAAAGGAGCCGATATTTGACAGGGTAAAAAAAATAGAAGCTGTGCTCGATCGTCGGTATGCCGCTGATCTTATTGTTCTCACTCCAACAGAGGTTCAATCGCTTCTGGATTCAGATAATCGTTACGTTAAAAAAATTTTCTCTGGCGGCAGAGTTCTCTATGAGCGAACTGCCTAAAGAGTAGCTTCGCCTCGCACTGGAAGATTCCGAGAGCGCCCAAGTCCTCTTCAAAGAATCGATTTGGAGCCACGCATGTTTTCATTCTCAACAAGCTGCCGAAAAGGGATTGAAAGCACTCATCGAAAGCCGGAAAGAAGTCCCAAAAATTCATGATCTACTTGAGCTCGCCAGCGAAGCCACGAAATGCGGTTTTGATTCGCAACTGAGGGGTTGGGCAAACACCCCCGACCACCTCATTGCGATCGAGTCTATTCTTGATGGAATAGTGTGACGTACGTCACAGTCATTTCTGATAAAAGCTGCTACTTTTTGGCGCAACGTTAGGCAATTTTCTTCAGAAGTCTTAACCCATCTTTACCATTCGGCCCGTAAAATGGGAGAAAAAATGGCTAAAACGGCAG
>MHFT01000005.1:20833-21571 GCA_001804315.1 Omnitrophica bacterium RIFCSPLOWO2_12_FULL_50_11 | reverse complement strand
TAACGATGAGAGAGTACTCCTCATGAACCTCTTTGATCAATTCATTTCCCCGTTCCTCGACTTGCGCCATCATGACATCTTTGGAAGTTCTCCTTTTCGCACGAGGCACGAGACGGACAAAAATTCTCAGATCATCTTTCTGCACCGTCGTCGAAATGAGATCCACCTCAGGGAATTCGTTCAAAAGCTCTTCAAGCCGCCGTGCCACCTCGTCATTCGCATCCAGCTTTGCACCCGCTAAGGGAAACACAATGATCTCAAACTCATTTTCTTCAAGTTGTGTCGGGAGATCGATATCGCGAACGATCAGCGCCCATAAGGAAAACGCAAACATTGCACCAATCAGGGACAGGAACACATACCGGAAACGAAAGCTTGTGCGGAGCCGACGCTCATACCATTGTCCCATGCGAATGGTAAAAGACACGTGGTCATTCTGAGCCGCCTTGTCCGACATGATTCTTGATAGGCTAAGCGGCGAAGAATTCTGACCGGGATCCTTCGGCCCTTCGGGCCTCAGGATGACGGCCGAAGAGGTTCCAAGAGAGGTCTTGGACAACAACACAGGCACCAACATCACGGCAACCATGAGCGACATCACTAATGCGAAAGAAACGGTAAGCGCGAATCCCTGATACTGCAACTTAATGGTTTCGTCGACGAAAGCGACCGGTAGAAAAACACAAAGACTCGTTGCGAGCGAAGCCAAGAGGGGGATCCACATCTCTTCAGCTCCTT
>MHFT01000005.1:0-20531 GCA_001804315.1 Omnitrophica bacterium RIFCSPLOWO2_12_FULL_50_11 | reverse complement strand
TTTGATCTGATCTACCACGTTGATCGTGTTCGCAAGCGAAGCTTTTTTCACGTAAACCGACACATTTTGATCGAGGTTAAGGCGCGCGTAATCCTCTGACTCTAAATAAGCATCCTTGACCGTCGCAATCTCCTTGAGCGGGATAATGGACCCTTGCCGAGTTGCCTTAATGCCAAGCGATCCAATTTCATCAATGTCTCGAAAAGCGCCCAGGGTTCGCACGGCAAGGTCGTACGGTCCGCGTTCGAAACTTCCCGCTAGAAGTGAGATATTGCTCGCACCAATCACGTCCATGACGCGCTCGATCGAAATGTTGTACGCAAACATCTTATCCCGGTCGAGCTCCACCAAAATTTTCCGCTCCCGACCGCCGTACACCTCCGTACTCGCAACCCCGTCGACACGGTCGAGGCGCGGCTTGAGTTCTTGATCCACGACCTCGCGAATCTCCTCTGGACTCATGGTTTCACTTGCCACAGCAAAAACGAGAATCGCTGCATCCGAGTCTTCGTAATTCGCAATCACCGGTTTCTCGATTTCATCTGGTAGCTCGGACTTCACGCGTGAAAATTTCTCCCGTACCTCCAACGCGGCATACTTCATGTCTGTTCCCGACTCGAATTCCAGCGTCACCCTGCTCTCGGCTTCCCGTGAGTTGGAATACATTTGCTTCAGATGGGACACGGTGGACACGGATTCCTCAACCGGACGCGTAATCATGTGTTCGACTTCAATGGGGGCAAGGCCCCCGCGCGCTCGAATAATGATCGAGATAATCCCCCGTCCCGAACCTTGGTACAGCTCTACGGGAAGCAGAAAAAGCGAAACGATCCCTAAGAGGATTAAAGCGGCAAATATCACCCAGATTAAAACCGGTCTTCGAACAGATGAATGAGGTAACCCCATTGCTTTAAATTTCTACGTCTTCAGCGTCCGTGCCCCAGCCGTCATTGCGAGGATGCAACCCCGGCGTTGACGAAGCAATCCAACAGTGCCGTCATTACGAGGAAGCATGCCAGGCCGCCTCGCAATGACGATGTGGTTGAAAAGCGAAACACATACTTAAAGCTCTTCATCCAACTCCACCACACCAAACCAGTGCTCAACGAGCCGCGTCACCAAAATGTAAAGCGAAGGAATGACGCACAGCGTAAAAAAAGCGCCGCTCGTGAGCCCCCCAATAATTGCAATCGCAAGGGGTGCTTGGAGCTCAGCACCTTCCCCTAATCCAATGGCAAGCGGCAGAAGACCCACCACCGTGGTTAGTGTGGTCGAGAGGATCGGCCGAAGCCGCACGATCACAGAATCGATGCAAGCTTCCACAAGCTCTGTTCCCTCGCGGCGCGACCGATTAATAAAATCCACTATGATAATCGAATTGTTGACTACGGTTCCAGCCAGGATCAAAACGCCTAAAAGCGAAATGACGCTGATGGCAGTCCCTGTAAGCAAGAGCGCCAGCGCAACCCCGATCATAGCAAGCGGCACCGTCAGCATAATGACAAAGGGATGAAGAAATGACTCAAATTGTGCTGCCATGATCATGTAGGTCAAAATTAAGGCGAGCAAAATGGCAAAGGCAAGCCGGCGGAAGGATTCCCTGACTTCCCGCGCCTTCCCCACCAGCTCAACCGTGTAATCATTAGGAACGTCCATCTCCTTTACGCCTCGGACAATGCCCCCCAAAACCTTCTTTTCCTTGAACCCTTTTTTAATCCCAGCACGCACGGTAATCGTACGAATTTGATCCTTGCGACGGATTTCGCTCGGTCCGTAGCCCGGCTTAATCGATGCCACGTCCTTGAGTGCCACAGGCACCTCAAGTGCATTGCTGTACACCAAAAGGCTCCCAATATTTCGGATATTTTCCCTGTCTTTTTCCTCGAGACGGACGCGAACGTCGATTTCCCGACCGGCTTCTTTAAAGAGCGTTGCTACAGCACCTTCTATTCCCGCTTTTGCGGTCAGTGAAATATCCCTCGCCGAAATCGCGTAGAGCGCTGCCCGGTGCCGGTCGATTTCCACTTTTGTTTCTGGCGAAGGCTCTCCCACATCCGACAAAATCTCAGTCACACCAGCCGTTGCCTGGAGGAGTCTTTCGACAGCCGCCGTTAAATCGTTAAGTTTCTCGAGATCGTAACCTTTAATTTCAATCTCAATCGGTTTGGTCCCTCCCGTTGCAAAATCGAATTCGCTTCCCTGCAAAATGTATTCGATTTCCGCCTTCTCTAAATCGTAACGCTCTAAACGTTCCTTAAGATCGTCGACAACTTCCTTAGACGACCGGCGTCTTCTCTCATTCAGTTCAACCGTAAGGAGCGACTCATAGGGGCGTAAGGTTTCGATCGTCACCTCACCTGCTCTGGAAGTCTTTGCGGAACCAATCGTGACAGCAACGCTCTTCACTTCCTTCATTTCCTTCGCTTCTTCTTCGATCAGCCGTACGAATTCATCCGTCGCCTCCAAGCGGCTGCCCACAGGCAGATTCACCCGGACAAGAAACTGCCCCTGATCTACAGCTGGAATTACTTCCGTATCTAGCATTCGAAAAATAATCAGGCTCAAGGCAAACAGGCCAAAACCAATACCCACAATTTTGAGAAATACTCGATTTTGCTGCTTTTCCTGCTGCTTGCTGAAATAAGATTTTATTTTCTCACCCACGGCCCGTGGAATCGCAAACGCCTTCCGACCCCGTTCTTTGGATACGTCAATGTACGTCGCGAGCATCGGCACCAACGTCATCGCGACAAAAAGCGAGAGTGCCAGCGTATAAATGACCGTCCATGACAGATCCTTAAACAGTTGACCTGCCACTCCCGGAACAAAAAGAATAATCGGAAGAAAAACCGCTACCGTCGTCAGCGTCGACGAAAATACAGGCCAAAAGACATCGTTCGTCCCCTGGACAGATGCTTTTTCAGGAGACAAACCTTGTTCGCGCAGCCTAAAAATATTTTCAATTACGACGATGCTGTTGTCGACCATCATGCCGACCGCAAGGGCTAATCCGCCCAGGGACATCATGTTCATGGTAATGCCGTGCAGCTGCCACAGAAAAAAAGTACCCATGATTGAAATCGGCATCGAAAGTACCACAATGAGCGCACTCGCCCAGTTCCTGAAGAATAAGAACAAAACCACCGCTGCAATGATGCCACCGACAATGGCTGCATCTCGTACACTTCGAATGGCCCGTTTGATGAACCGAGAATGGTCGTAGATCACTTCAACGTTCATGCCACGGGACTCGAGTTCTTCGCTAAGAAATATGAGTTCGCGGTGGATTCGATTGGCGATTCCCACCGCGTTTGCCGATCCCTGTTTCTGAATCGAGACAGACACGTTTTCCTTCGCGTTGTAGCGCGAGATGGACGAACGCTCCCGAAACGCATCTCGGACGGTGCCGATATCGCGGAGGAAAACGAGCCGCCTTTCATCCATCTTGAGCGCTTGCTCGTCGCGAAGCGTATCGAGCGTATCCCGGGTTTCCTTCTCTCCGCGTTCGAGAAATCCTTCCGGTTGGCGCTTCAGTTCCTTTTTGACGTCGCTGGCAATCACGGTGTATGCGATTTCCGGGACCTCACGGAACTCGCCCACCGTACGAATCATATATTCGTAGAGCCCTTTTTTGATGCTTCCGGCAGGATACGAAATATTCGCGTTGTCAATCGCGTCAATCACTTCCAAAATTGAAATTTCGGAGGCATGCAGCCTTCCTTGATCGAGCTCGACCTGGATTTCGCGGTCTAAACCCCCGGAAACCGTTGCCGAAGCGACGCCTTCTACCTTTTCCAAATTTTCCTTTAAGATTCGTTCCGTGAGGATCTTAAGATCGGCCGGATGCATCTGGCTCGTGACCGAGAGCATCATGACCGGACGATCGAGCGGATCAAACTTCAGAACGATGGGATCTTCCGACTCTTTCGGAAGACGTTCTTTAACCAGATCAATCTTTTCGCGAACCGACAAGGCGGCAAAGTCGATATTTTCATTCCATCCGAAAGACGCAAAAATCATACTTTTGCCTTCTTGAGAGACCGAATCGAGTTTCCGAAGACCGCTCGTGGAACTAATCGCTTCTTCGAGCGGGCGTGTAATGAGGGCCTCGATTTCCTCGGGCGCCGCATTCACGTACTCCGTAACAACGGTTACCTGCGGAAAAGTGAGCCGTGGGAAATATTCCTTCTGGAGTGAAAAGGCACCGATCAAACCTACGAACACGATCCCCAGTGATACCATGATCGTGGTCACTCTTTGTTTGATCGCGTAATAGGGTAGGCTCATCCCCCACCACCCTCGCGTAATTGGCCACGGACGTACGAAGAGTGGTCAGACAAATTTTTTCTTCTGTAACCGTTCAGTCCCGTCATCCTGAGCGAAGCGAAGGATCTCGCTTTCGAAATTCTTCGGCCGAAACCCGCCTTGAAGACGGGATCCTTCGGCAAAAAACGCCTCAGGATGACGCCCAAAGGGGGGTCGGTATAACGATACACGGGGGGTTGAAAATTATCTTCCTCCAAAGCAATGTGTGTGGTGCAACAGAGGTGGTGGGGCATCAGACATTACTGTGACAAGTGGATTCGTCTTGCTAGGGACAGTTAACACAAAAGACAGAACTCACTCCTACAACTCTCCCTCTTGCGTTTCGATGATCCGAACTTTCGTGCCCTCTTCCAGTCGATCCATTCCTGAGACGACGACCAAATCTCCTTCGCGGACGCCGGAATCAATCTGCGCATAATCCACACGGGAATAGCCAACGACAACAGGGGTTTTTACCGCCGTTTTTTCCTGTGGGTCAACCACGTATACATACTGCTCATGTTCCTTTCCCAGAAGCGCATCGATTGGAACAATGAGCGTATTCCTTTTTTGGTACAAGAGGATCTTAATGCTCGCAGACATCCCAGGGAGGAGCAAGCTCTCAGGATTTTCGATTCGCACACGTACGTTCGCCGTCCGTGACGGGCCCCCAATGACCGGCGCGATGTTTTCAACGACACCTTCAAATGCCCGATCCGGATAGGTATCCACGTAGACCTTGGCTTTTTGGCCGAGCGAAACCTTATTGAGGTCCCGCTGCGTCACGCCGAACTCAGCAGACACACGATCGGTCCGCACATGGCTGCCGACCAAGGTATTGGGAGTCACCGCTTCCCCTTCTTCTACATTCAACTCGCCGATCGCACCCGCACTTGGAGCGTATAAATTTGACTTTTCAAGAACCACTTCATTTGCCTTCATTTCAATCGCCGCCGCTTCGTGTTCATACTTCGCTTGATCTACTTCCAACTGCGATCGGTCCAAAGTCGTCTGGGGAACAGCGCCGATCTCAAAAAGGGTCTTATTCTCCCTCCACTTGTCTTCGGCGATTTTCAATGCTGCCAAGGCTTTTTGCTGCTGGGCTTGAGAACGCTTGAGCCGAAGCAAAAAATCATCCTGTTTCAGCGAGATGAGGAGCGCACCTTCCTCGTAATATTCTCCTTCGCGGTAATTGATCGCACTAATGACACCAGGGATCTCAAAACTTAATTTAAACTCTACTATCCCTTTGATCGTTCCAAGGGCTTTCAGGGAATCCTCGAAATTAAACCGTCCTACTTTAAATACCTTTACACCGACGACGTCACGCTGAGCAGCCGCTGCGTCCGATCGCATTCGTTTTAAATCCGGAGGACGTGGGAAAAAAATTCCCCGCACGATCGCGAGGACGATGAGGACCCCGACGACGATCAGGATCACTCTTAAGTGTTTCGGCGTTCGGACCCAAGTCGCGAGTCGCGTCAAGGTGTTTTGGATGAGGGGGATACTTGACTTCAGCGTATTTCGGATGAGGGAAAGCTTTGACTTCGATTGTGGCGCGTCGGGTGGTGGTGGTTCAGGCTGATCGGTCTGCATTGTGTCGCCTCAATGTCAATCTCACGCGAGCACTTCTACCTCAAGGTAATCGCGAATACCGATCGCCCGATTTAATTTTGCCATCGATGAAAAGAAGTCTGAAATGGCTTTGTACAGCAAACCTCGTTCTTCCGTATGCGCAATTTCAGCCTGTAGATACTCAGAAATTTGAATCTCGTTGCGTTCTAAACGGTGTTTTTCACGCTCGGCCAAGCGCTCCCGGTAACCCATCCGTTTGTACGCTGATTCCACTTGGATGCGGGATTTTTGAAAGTTAAAATACGCTTCTTTGACATCTTTAACCACTTCCCGTTCTGTCTTCTCTAGTGCGACAACTTGTTCCAGACTCTCGATTTTTGCCTTTTTCATGGCTGCAAACTGCCCTAAATCATCCAGGATCGCGGCGGAAAATGAATTCGCGCGAATCCGAGTGCCCGCTCCTTGAAGAAACTGTGTCACCGACGGCGCTCGTTGATCGTGATCGTACGTATACTTGAGTGTGTTTCCCGCAAACGGCCACGTGAGCTCCATTCCAACACGAAATTCATGACGATGGTGAGGACCTTTGTCGTTCACAATAAACGCCTCGGCCAATTCGCCGAACTCCACGAGAAAATCGAACTGCGGCAGACGTTTGCCCAACGCAACATGGTAGGCCAGCTGAGCCGCTTTCAACTTCGAAGCTTCTACTTGAAGGTCTGGCCGATACTGATACGCCCTATCGATCAGTTGATCCAAATTGCTCTCGGATGTTTCTTGTTTCGTCCCGGCAGGCAAAGCGCCGGCCTTCCGCAAAACGTCTAGATCGAATTCCTCCAAATCGTAAAGTGCCGTGAGGTAGATGTCATCATCGGTGGTTAACTTTAAGAATTTCTGAAGTTCGAGCTTCGCAAGTTCAATCTCTTGCTGCGCCGTCTCCCGATCGTATTCGGCTTGGCTGTACAGTGAATCCGTATTCAGTTTCTCAATCTCAGAGATCAGTTTCGCCGCATATTTTTCATCCGAAATCCGCTTTTGCTCCTTCACCTTTTCATACAACGTTTCTTGATCCCGCAGCGCATTTTGAGCGCGTTCGAATTCAAAATATGCTTTCGACACGTCCGCCACCAAATCTGAAATGGCTTTGTCGTATTCTCGCTTCGCAATTTCTAAATTGGACCCTTCCATGAGAAGCGTATTCCACAGAACACCCCCTCGAAAGACGGGCTGGCGCAGCTTCATCCGCCAATTGTCGCTCACAAAGCTATCTCCCGTCAGCTGACCGCTTTTGATGTCCGCCGTTGCCGTTGCTTCCGGAAGAAAGTCACGCACGGATTTGGCGATCCGAAACTGAGCCATTCCGATACGTTCGCGCGCAATTTGGGCCGGCAGATGAAGTTCCACCGCACGCTCAACGATACGAGACAAATTCTGCTCCCGCTCTGCCAAGAACCGATGCTTCGCAAGAATCGCTTCCGGTGTGATCGTCGAACGGATATGACTCCAAGTCAAATGCTTAAATTGCGCCTTCCGAAGCTGACGGAGTTGCTCGACTTCTTCGAGGATGATATCGTGAGCTTTAATTTCTCCCTCTAACGTAGGCGGTTCTTCATGAACAGCAAGCGAAGGCTCTAAAAAGGCCACTGCCTCGTAAATCGCTTCTTGCCGCTCCTTCTCCACATTCCGCTCGTCATCGGCGGGAACTGATGCAGGCTGGAGAACGGCTGCTTCGACGGGCCGGAAAGACATGAGGAAAGTGAAAATGACAAACGAAGCGACTAACCGCTCACAAAACTCTTTCATCAGCAGAGGTCCCTCGTTTGGATGTAAACGTGCGCGCACGCGTAATAATGAAAGCTTTTAAAAGTATTCTAGTAAGCATGACTGCACAAGTCAACGACTGTTCTTAGTCTATCGACCTCTTAGGTGCTTCACTTAACGAGCGCGAGACGCCTTGGCAACCGAGCGACAAAAGACGGCACTGTCACAAGAAAAAAGCTAACTTCACGGGATGATGGATTCTCAAACGTGTGCGGAAAAGACCCGTCAAAGAAAACGTAACTCCCTTCCCGAATCAAATATTCTCTGGCATCGAAGACAACGCTCAATTTCCCAATAATCGGCTGGACAAAAATCATCCCTGCTGTCGAGAGCATTCGTTCCTCGATCTGATTCTCACCGTTGAGAATCACTTTTCCAACAAAAAAATCGTGCACGAGCGGTGTGTAGCAAACAATCGAAAATCCATCTTTACGAAATTCAATCTTCTGCACTCCCTTCGGATTTCCCAAAAGAAACGTGCGGTTTGACGCATCATCCCTAGGTGAAAATAAAGAAGCCATCGATAGGCCCAACGCGTGAGCGAGAGACTCCAAGTGCTTCAAAGAAGGTGAGGCGATTCGCCCGAGTTCGATCGCACTTAATGTTCGCGAATTGATACCCGCACGGCGAGCCAGCTCCGCTGCTTTCCAACCGGCCAGTTCCCGCCGCTTACGAATGACACGGCCTGGTTCAACGGATACGACGCTTTTCGTTCTTACTTTCTGTTCCCCACTCAAAAGGGTTCCATCCTTCTTTCCATTTCGCGTTTCGGATCTTGACATCGTTTCATCTTCTCTCTGGCGCGGGTGGATCATTGCCTCTCCTTTTCCTAAGCGTACCCGAGTGAGAGCGCGAATCCTAATTTTCGCAAACACTTTGTTTCGCTTCATCCAGCCAGAATAGGCAAGCCTAGTCAAAATGTACACCGCACATATACGATTTACAAGGGAAGAGTGTAACTCGTTGGGATGAAATGCGTTACAGGAATAGGTGATTCCGAAGATTAAGAATAGATCAATTCGGTGAGCTTCGCAACGATCTTTTTACGCGGGACCTGAAGGCTCTCCATCGAGCGACGGATCTTGATTTCCATTTCACCTTTCGTAAGATTCCGACTGCTCACAATCACTTGAACCGGACAGCCGATCAAATCTGCGTCGTTGAACTTAACGCCGGCGCGTTCACTTCGGTCGTCATACAAACACTCAAAACCTGAGTCCGTGAGTTCCCGATACAGCTCATCAGCTGCTTCGCGTGTCTCATGCTCTTCCTGGTTCACGGTCACCAGATGCACTTGATACGGCGCCACAGACACGGGCCACCGAATTCCCTTTGCGTCGTGACACTGCTCGACTAAAGCGGCGACGATTCGGTTGACGCCGAGGCCGTAACAACCCATGACGACCGGTCGCTCGCTTCCATCTGGAGTCCGGTACAAGGCGCCCAGCGGTTCGGAATATCGTGTTCCGAGTTTGAAAATGTGTCCGACTTCCATCGCGGTGACGATCGCGAGCTTCCCGGAACACTTCGGGCATGAATCCCCTTCTTCCACGTAACGAAGATCTGCAATTTGGCTGGCTTGAAAATCCCGACCCAGATTCACATTCCTAAGGTGCTTGTCTTTCTGATTAGCACCTGTGACAAAATCACTTCCATTTGCGACGTCGTAATCCACGGCGATTGTCACAGCCCGTAAACCCACAGCTCCTGTAAATCCAACCGGCGCACCTGTCACCTCTTCGATCTCTTGAGGCCGCGCGAGCCTTAATCGGTTCGCAGCCAGAAGTCGCTTCAGCTTCCCTTCGTTCACCTCGTGATCGCCGCGCACGCAAGCCGCCACAGCTTTTTCGTCTGCAAAATAGAGAAGTGTCTTCATCAGTTGCGACGGTTTCAGTTTGAAATGCTGGGAAATCTCCTCAATCGTTCTCAGATTGGGTGTGTTGAACGCTTCCATATGATTCGCCGAAGCGCGCCCTTTCGCTCCTGAATCGGCGCGGGCCGCGATGTCGCGACTCGCGAGGTACCCGCAGGTCTTGCTCCTACACGCGACGATTCTGTCCTCCCCAAAGTCCGACCGAACCATGAATTCGTGAGACATGTTACCGCCCATGATTCCGGGATCGGCTGAAACCACGTCGACCGCAAGGCCCATTCGGGGAAAGAGCCGTTCGTATGCCTGGTACATCTTCTGGTAACTTTGGTCGAGGCCCGCCTCGTCGGCATCAAAACTGTACGCGTCCTTCATGATGAATTCCTTGGTTCGGATAATGCCAAAACGAGGACGGATCTCATCCCGAAATTTCGTCTGGATTTGGTAAAGCGTTTTCGGAAGAACGTGATGCGTTTTCAGATACGCTCGGGCAAGCTCGGTGATCACCTCCTCGTGAGTCGGGCCGAGCACAAATTCTTGACCCGAACGGTTGATAAATGAAATTTTGTCCTGACCGAGCGCTTCGTATCGGCCTGATTGTTTCCAAAGCTCAGCCGGGTGAAGCGCAGGAAGTAAAAGTTCAATCGCGCCCGCCCGATTCATTTCTTCGCGGATGATGGAGGTTACTTTTTGAAGGACGCGAAATCCCAAGGGCAGATACGAGTAAAGGCCGGACGCAAGCTTTCGGATGAGTCCGGCCTTGAGCATCAACCGGTGGCTCGTCGCCTCGACATCCTGTGAAACTTTCCGTAAGGTTGGAATTAACGATTCGGTCCAACGCATGAGGTCAAAAAAATGGTATCCAACACCGTTAAGAAAAGAACACTTTCATTTTCTGGATCATGCCAAGGTTGACTAAGTCGTTAAACACGACGAAAACCGCGAGTGCCATGATCAAATAAAAGCCCAGTTGCGTCGCACGATCCTGAAGGCGAGGACTCACACGTTTTCTTCGGACCGCTTCGATCCCCAAAAACAAAAGATGGCCGCCGTCCAGCGCCGGAATGGGCAGCACATTAAGCACTCCTAATGAAACACTCAAAAATCCTGTGAACTGAAGCAACGTGGCTGCTCCCATCTTGGCGGCACTACCGGCCAACGACACAATGCCAATCGGACCGACCAGCGTTCTGGGAGAAAGTTTTCCTGTTACCAACCGCCACAGAGCTCGACAGGTCAAAGCAGTTAAATTCCATTCGTACACACCGGCTGCGACAAAGGCTTCGGCGAGCGGATATTTTGCGATTCGGAAGGCGTCCGCCCGAATGATACCGATCCGCGGAACGCGTGCCCTTTGACCAAATACGTCGCTCCCTTCTTCCAAGGTTGGCGTCACTTGGATCTCATGAATCTTGCCCTCACGCTCAAGGGTGAGTGTCAAGGTAGATCCATCGCTCCCTAAAATCTTCATGATGAGGTCTTGCCAGCTGCTTACGACACTTCCGTTCACATGTGAAATCTCATCTCCGACCCTTAGACCGCTCGCCTCGGCCGGCGAACCTTCGATCAGCGCGCCGATTTTTGGTGCCGGAACGGGTTGGCCCATGACCATGACGGCAACGAACAATACGTAGGCAAGCACAAAATTCATCGCCACTCCAGCAATCAAAATGAGAAAGCGATTCCGCCGAGATGCCGCTAAGAAGTCACCCGTTTGGGGCTCGCGATCTTGTTTTTCAATCTCCTCGTACGACTCGCCCTTAGGCTTGACGTAACCTCCGAACGGAATCAGTGAAATAGAATAACGCGTCTCGCGTCCCTGCCAACTCGTCAGTTCCGGACCAAAACCAATCGAAAACTTTTCTACCTTGACGCCGGCAAAACGGCAGGCAAGAAAATGCCCCAACTCATGCACAAAAATAAGGACCCCGAGAATAATGACCGCCGGAATGAGCTGAATCAAGAAGTCAATCATGGGTCGATACCACCTCGCGTGCCCAACGGTCTGCCTCTAAGATTTCGCGAAGACTTGGCTTCGCGATCCGCCGATGCCGACGCATGACACGTTCCACCCTTCTTGGAATGTCGAGGAACTTAATCGTGCGATTCAAAAACTGGTGAACCGCCACTTCATTGGCTGCATTCAG
Source organism: Omnitrophica bacterium RIFCSPLOWO2_12_FULL_50_11 (assembly GCA_001804315.1). Taxonomy (GTDB): domain Bacteria; phylum Omnitrophota; class Omnitrophia; order Omnitrophales; family Danuiimicrobiaceae; genus 2-12-FULL-50-11-A. The sequence continues at coordinate 8,813 of MHFT01000005.1, read as the reverse complement.
AACGGCAGGCATCGTTCCGCCCAAACGCGCGGCCTCGTATCCCAGGGCAAGAGACGGAAATCGTTTCACGTCGGGCTTAAAAAAATGAAACGTTCTGATTTCCGTTAGATCAAGCGCCGGCAGTTTATTTTCAAAACGTTCTGGATAACTTAGGGCATATTGAATCGGAAGCCGCATGTCGGTCACCGCGAGCTGCGCGAGTTGCGAGCCATCGACAAATTCAATCAACGCATGCACAACTGCTTCGGGATGAATGAGTACTTCGATCTGATCGGCTGGCACGTGAAACAAATTCTTGGCCTCGATGACTTCGAGCCCTTTGTTCATCAACGTTGCCGAGTCGACTGTAATTTTCGGGCCCATTTTCCAACGTGGATGTCGCAACGCATGACGCGGTAAGATATTACGAAAGTCTATTCGACGGCCAAAAAAAGGTCCCCCCGACGACGTAAGCACCAATTTCTTGATCAAGCTTCGGTCACGTCCTTCCAAACATTGCCACAAACCCGAATGTTCGCTGTCGATCGGTAGGAGCTGCGTTCCAAACCGTTTCGCCTCACGACCCAAAAGTTCTCCAGCCATGACGAGCGGCTCTTTGTTCGCGATGGCCACTGATTTTCCTTGCCGAATCGCCGCTAAAATGGGTGTTAAGCCAACGGCACCCACAATCGCGAAGATGACTTGATCCGCAGTAGCCATCGTGCTCGCTTCGATCAATCCGTCTTCTCCGGTGACAACACGGATATGAAACGGTTTCAATTGCCGCTCAAGCCACACCGCCTGAGCCGAATCAAACAAGCACACAACCTTGGGACGAAATGTCTTCGCCTGCTCGGCGAGCAATTCTGCGTTGCGTCTGGCTGCGAGCGCCACAACGGTTAACGCTCTGGGATGAGTTTCAATGACACGGAGCGCGTTGACGCCAATCGAGCCTGTAGAACCAATGAGCGCAATTTTTTTCATCACGCGAAATCCCGCACGACCGATAAGTAATAGTACACCACCGGCAACGCAAGCAGCAGGCTGTCGATCACATCGAGAATTCCGCCCAAACCGGGAATGTGCCCAGAATCTTTAGCACCTGCATCCCGTTTGAGCAAGCTTTCCGCAAGATCCCCCAGCTGAGCCAATACGCCGATGACGGTACCCAAGATGACGAGATCGAAAAGCGGCACATGGACCAAATAAAGCTTGGATAAAAGTGAGAGAATAAGGGTCACGATGAATCCAGCCACTGCTCCTTCGATCGACTTGTTCGGACTAATATGCTCCGCAAACTTTGTCACGCCAAATCGCTTCCCAACAAAGTACGCTCCCGCATCTCCAGCTTTTACAATCAAAATGGTGTAACACACCCACAACTGTCCATTGGGAAAAGCGTGGATTTTCGTCAAGAACGAAAAAAACCACGCCACGTAAATCAAACCAAACAACGTGAGCGCCGTACCCACCATTGCTTGTTCTTTTAACTGCCTGTGAAAGTTAAACAGAAATAAACACAGAACTGCGATCGTTAAGATGATTGCCTCGCCCGGCCAGTAAAAAGGAAGCGGGAGAAGGACGCCAAAAGCAAGACCGAGGTAGCGGTTGATGAAAAAACCTTTGCGTTCAGCGAGCCGAAAATACTCGTTGAGTCCCAACAAGACGAATACTTCAACCATGAGGACAAAGAACCAACCTGGCGCATAAAAAATGGTGTACCCAGAGATTGCGATCAGGACGGAAGACCAAACGAGCCGCTTCCAAAGCTGCGTCATCGCAAAGCTCCTGAGGTCAACGACAGACGTTTCACCCCCGATTCCTCCGGCTCGGTTTTTCCGAAACGGCGTTCGCGCTTTTGGAATTCCTCTACGGCATCGATCAAATCAGCCTTTCTAAAGTCGGGCCAATACTTTTCGCTCACGTAAAGCTCGGTGTAGGAAATTTGCCAAAGCAAAAAATTGCTGACGCGAAGTTCGCCGCTCGCCCGAATCAGAAGATCAGGATCGGGAATGCCGGACGTGTACAGGGCTTTTGAAAACTCTCCTTCGGTAATGTCCTCCGCTCTAAGTTCACCCAATTGGACGCGCCTACACAACTGCCTTACCGCATCGACAATTTCTACACGGCTCGAATAACTCAAGGCCAAGGTGAGCACCAAAGCTTTATGATTTCTTGTCTGTGAAATATTGCGTTCGATCTTCTTTCGGATCCCCGGAGGCAGATCGCCCACACGACCGATCACATTGAAACGAATATCGTTCTCCTCCAATTCCTTGAGTTCAGAATCTAAATACGCTGAAAGGAGCGACATTAAGAAATTCACTTCGCGTTTTGGTCGGCCCCAATTTTCTTTCGAGAAGGCGTACAACGTCAGGTAACGGATCCCAAGCTCGCGCGCCGCACGGACGACCTCGCGAATCGATTCGATTCCGCGCCGATGACCTTCCACCCGGGGAAGACCGCGCTCGCGAGCCCATCGGCCGTTCCCATCCATAATGATTGCAATATGTTGGGGCAATTTACCAGAGCGTCCCATCGATGGAAACCGTTTGAGAGCGTTCGGATCCGACGGAGACAAGCGCGATCGGAACCTTCAAAATTGTCTCAAGTTGTCTTAAGTAACGTCGTGCGTTCATCGGCAAATCTCCCCACCGACGTGCTTCATGTGTCGGTGTCTGCCAACCAGGAAGCTCTTGGTACACAGGCTGAGCATGCTCCAAAACCTCCAGATCTGCGGGAAAGTGCTTGTAGCGTTTTCCTCGGTAGCGGTAAGCGACACAAATTTTGATCTTCGGCAGCCCGTCTAGAACGTCAAGCTTCATGACGACGATTTTCGAGAGCCCATTGACCAGAATGGAATGCCGGACCACGACCGCATCGAACCAGCCGCAACGACGCGGCCTGCCCGTTGTCGCTCCAAATTCCTCCCCGCGCGTTTGAATGTGTGACAACAAATCGGGCGGAAAAATTGTTGGAAAGGGCCCTTCGCCAACACGGGTTGTGTACGCTTTGACGACTCCAATCACGTCCGAAATCCTCCGAGGACTCATCCCGGTCCCGGCAATAGCGCCGCCTGCAGACGCATTCGAAGAGGTGACGTAAGGGTACGTACCGTGGTCGACGTCGAGGAGCGTCCCTTGCGCCCCTTCAAACAAAATTCGTTTTCTCTTGCGGTCCGCCTGGTCCAAGAGGAGACTTGTATTTCGCACAAAGGGAGCGATTCGTCTTCGGTACTGCGAGTAGGTTCGGTACATTGCGGTAAACGAAAAGGGACGGTGGCGGTAAATTTTTTTGAGCATCGCATTCTTTTCTTTAAGGACCATCTTAAGCCGCTCGCGGAACACGTTCAGATTCATCAAATCGCACAAACGAATCCCAAGGCGGTTCACTTTGTCGCCGTAGCAGGGGCCAATTCCTCTCTTCGTCGTTCCAATTTTTCCGCGTCCCTGACATTCCTCTCTCAGTTGATCGATCAAGCGGTGGTAATCAAAAATAATGTGTGCCCGATCGCTGACAAACAGCCTCCCACGTACGGTAATGCCGCGCCGCCTGAGCATCTCGACCTCTTCAAAAAAAGCGCCCAGATCAAGGACCACCCCGTTGCCGATCACGCAGACCGTTTTCCGATGAAGAATTCCGGAAGGAATGTGATGCAGCACAACCTTGTTGCCGCCAAGATCGACCGTGTGACCTGCATTGTTCCCCCCCTGAAAGCGGACGATGTAATCGCTTTTCTCGGCGAGAAGGTCAATCACCTTTCCCTTCCCTTCATCACCCCACTGGGCACCGATCAAAATGGTATTGGACATGGCTCAGAATGACATTGCGCTCTCCCCAGCCCCCCTTGCCCGCCACTTTTAATGTCGGTGGTTTGAACGGCTTTGGATGACACATCATTTCAAAAGCGGCGGAGGACTAGAACTTGATGACCGTTGCGTCGAGGATAGGGCGGAAAGCTTTCAGCTCTTTAATGACGGATTTCGGGACGGAATTGTCGACATTGAGCACGGTCATGGCAAATGTTTTTTTTGCCTTCACCACTCGGCCAAGACTCATTTCCGCAATATTAATCCGATTTCGACCCAGTATCGTCCCAACCTTTCCCACCACGCCCGGTTGATCCTCATTGTGGATCACAAGCACTTCTCCCTTAGGAACCATGTCCAGAAAAAACTCGTTGATCCGAACAATTCGTGGTTCGCGGTTCCCAAACAGTGTTCCGATGATCAAATTTTTCCGGTGCTCTACGGTCACCTCAGCCGTCATGAAGGTGGTAAACTCCTCAGCCTGCGTCGTCTTAGCCTCATCGACCGTAATCCCCCGCTCTCGAGCAATCGACTGAGCATTGACGTAATTAACGAGCTCGCCGCATATGGGTGCAAGTAGACCTTTCACGACTGCGATCGTAAGCGGTTCCACAGACACATTTGTCAGTTCACCACCGTACCGAACCGAAATCACCCGAACGCCGCCGCCAAAAAGTTGGCTGTGAAGCGAACCCATTCGTTCGGCCAAGATCAGCCATGGTTTCAAAAACTGCATCGTTTGAGGATCAAGTGACGGCATGTTCACTGCGTTTCGAATCCCCCGTTCCAGCAGGGCGTCGGCCACCTGCTCAGCCACCGAAAGGGCAACCTGTTCTTGAGCCTCCTGAGTGGCTGCTCCCAAGTGCGGCGTCACAACGACTTGATCCAGTCCAAGTAAGGGATTTTGATTCGGTGGTTCTGTCTCAAAGACGTCTAAAGCAGCCCCCCGTACGCGGCCCGACTTCAATGCTTCGTAGAGCGCTTTTTCGTCAACGAGACTCCCACGAGCACAGTTAACAACGAACACCCCTTTTTTCATCAGGGCAAGGGTCTTGCGGTTGATCATTCTCTCAGTCTGTTTGGTTCCCGGTACATGCAACGTGATGAAGTCGGACGCCCTAAAAAGCTCCTCCAACCCCACAAATTCAATACCCAACTGGCGGATGCTCTCCGTGGCAATAAACGGGTCGTGCGCAATGACGCGCATACCGAATGCCTTCGCTCGTTTCGCAACTTCCCTGCCAATCCGGCCAACGCCGATGATGCCAAGCACCTTGCCATCGAGCTCGGCACCTACAAAGCGGGTTCGTTTCCACTCTCCTTTATGAACGCTCTCGTGGGCTTGAGGAATATTTCGGGCCAGCGCCAAAAGCAGCGACATCGTGTGCTCGGCGGTCGAGACCGTATTGCCCTCGGGCGTATTCATGACAATGATTCCTTTTTTCGTCGCCGCATCCAAATCCACATTATCAATGCCCACGCCCGCTCGGCCGATCACTTTCAAGTGATGGCCCTCTTCGATTACGTCCTTCGTGAGTTTTGTCGCAGAACGGACGATAATCGCGTCGTAGTCTCCAATGATCTTCTTGAGTTCCCCCGGACCGAGTCCGGGCCGCTCGTCAACTTCGAGCTTCGGTTCCTTCTTCAGGATCCGAAGTCCCCCTCGGCCCAGCGGATCGCTCACCAGTATTTTGAATTTCGTTTTCATATTTTCTTTCTTCATGCCCGCTGCCTTGCGGAATTCCTACGGTTTCAGCTCACGAATGGTCTCGGCCAAAACGGAAATTGCTCGGTCAATGTCGCGAGCGGTAATCGCTCCGAAATGTGCGATCCGAAAAATCTTGCCTTTCATTTCTCCCTGCCCGCCTGCCAGCGTCACGCCCTTCTCGTCCCTTATGACGGATACGAGCCGGCCCCCATCAAGTCCTTGAGGAACCTTCACCGCCGTGACGGCGTTCGACGGCCGCCGTGCGAAGAGATCAAGACCCAGTTTGCGAACCTCAGTGCGTGTCTTTTCGGCAAGTCGAGCCGCTTGATCCCAAACCCCTTCTATGCCTGTTTCGAGAATCCGATTGAGTACTTCGCGAAGTCCGCACATCAAAGAAATCGCAGGCGTAAATGGTGCGTCCCAGTTCCGCAGCGCACGTTCGTAGTTCGCTAGGTCGAGGTAGAAACGCGGGCATTTCGCCTTTCGATTCAAGGTTCTTGCTTTTTCACTCACGGCCAGAAAACTAAGTCCGGGCGGCAGCATGAGCCCTTTCTGAGAACCACTCACGACCACATCCACACCCCAAGCATCCATTTCCAAACGATCTGCTGCAAGTCCACTAATCGCATCGACGACCAAAATGGCGCCCATCTTTAATACAACGCGGCCGATTGCCTCAATGTCGAAAAGGGCGCCCGTCGACGTCTCGCAAAGTGTCGCGTAGACGACGCTCACCGTCGGATGCTTTTTCAGCGCATCGTCCACTTCTGGCGGCGTGACGACTTCACCGTAACCGGCCTTGAGCGAAATGACATTTAATCCGTAAGATTCAGCAATTGCGTGCCAGCGTTCGCCAAACTTTCCCGCCTCGAGCACAAGCACTTGATCGCCCGCCGAGCAAAAATTCGCTACCGCCGCTTCCATGGCCAAAGTTCCTGATCCCGTAAACACGTATACCCTCTCGTCCGTACGAAATACGGCTTTAAAATCTTCCGAGATACTTTTAAATAAGGCTCGGTACTGTGGCGTCCGATGATGAAAGATCGGCTCCGCCATCACCCGAAGTATTTCGGGCGGAACTTGGGTCGGCCCTGGCGTGAGAAGCAAATTGGGTTTGGTCATGTTCTCCAATGTCATCCTGCGGCCGCTCCGGTTATTTCTTCTTTCCTTCCGAGGCTTCCGACTTCGACTCGATCACGTGATCGACAACCCCGTAGGCTTGGGCTTCGTGGGAGGACATGAAGTAATCTCTGTCCGTATCTTTTTCCACGCGCTCGAGCGGCTGCCCCGTGTGCTTTACGAGAATCTGATTCAGTTGCTCTTTCATCTTCAAAATCTCCTTCGCATGGATGCTGATGTCGGAAGCGGAACCTTGCGCTCCACCCCAAGGCTGGTGAATCATGATCCGCGAATACGGCAGCGAGTAACGCTTCCCCTTTGTCCCGGCCGCAAGCAAAAGCGCGCCCATGCTGGCTGCTTGCCCGACGCAATACGTGGACACATCACACTTGACAAATTGCATCGTGTCGTAAATCGCTAGCCCAGCAGTGACGACGCCACCGGGACAGTTGATGTAGATATTGATGTCTTTCGACGGATCCTCCATTTGAAGAAATAAAATCTGCGCAATAATTAAATTCGCAATCGTGTCATCGACGGGCGTTCCTACGAATACGATTCGGTCCTTCAACAAGCGTGAATAAATGTCGTAGGCACGCTCGCCGCGGCCTGTTTGCTCGATCACCATCGGTATTAAGTAACCACTCATGTCTTTTCCTCCTTGAATAAATTAAGACCCATTCGATTTACTTTTTGCTCACTACTTCTTTAATCTTCGCGCGGTCTTTCATCCACTGAACCGTTTTTTCCTGTCTCACCTGGATCATGAGTTCTTCATGACGACCCTCGTCCTTGTGAAAGAAGGTCTTTACCTGTTCGATGGGCCTACGAGACCTGCGGGAGATCTCCGCGTACTTAGCTTCGAGATCAGTGTCGGTTGCGCTAATGCCTTCTCGCCGCGCAACTTCATCGAGAACAAAAGCAATCCGCACCTCCCGTTCGGCAGCAGGACGAAGCCGCTCCTTGAGATTTTCCTGCTCCTTCTTTAATTCCTCGGGCTTCCGTCCCTGAGCGACTAGAGCACGAATTTCTTGTTCCACATGTCGAGCAACGCAACGCTGCACCATTGGCGCCGGCACGTCGAAGTGCGACTTCGTAAGCAGCAACTCCATGAGATCCCGCTCCAATTGGAGCGCATTGGCCTTATTTTTTTCCGCTTCCAAATCCTGCCGAACCGCATCCTTCAATTCCCCAAGTGTGCTGTACTCCCCCGTCTCTTTCGCGAACTCGTCGTCAAGGGGCAACAACCGTTTTTCCTTGATTTCCCTGACCGTGACCGAAAACACACCCGATTTACCCCGCCATTCTTCCCGCCCAAAATCGGTAGGAAACGTCGTCACGACTTGGCGCATCTCGCCCGGCTTCGAACCAACCAATTGTTTTGAGAATCCTTCCAGAAGATCGCGCTCGCGAAGCTCAATCCATTCGCCCTCGCGTTTTTCCACTTCCGTTCCGTCGACTGCGAGCGTGTAATCACAAATGAGGAAATCACCATGACCAGAGAGTCGGTCTTCAACAGCGACGAATTTGGCGCGTGCTTCTTGCAAACGCTTGATCATCTCTTCCACCTCAGGTTCCTTCACTTGAATCGGCGCGTGCGTGAGCGAAAGTCCTACGTATTTGTCCAATTTGATCTTGGGCCGTGTCTCGACATGCGCATTGAATTTTAAGTGGGATTCGTCGAATTGGATCTCATGGACCGCGGGTTCACCGATCACCGGAATTTTTTCCTGCGCTACCGCTTCACGAAAGCTTTGCATGAGGAGTTGATCCAGCACCCAACGACGCGCTTCCTCACGGTAGTGCAGCGCAACTACCGACCTCGGCGCATGACCCGGACGGAAGCCTGGAATTTTGGCGCGCTTTGCCACCGTGTCGTAAAAGCTTGCAAATTCATTACTTACAGCCTCTTCTGAAACGTCGATGGTAAGCATCTTTTCACAAGATTTGATGTCTTTGACACTGACTTTTAAGTTCATGACCAGACAAATGAATGGAGCGGGAGACGGGACTTGAACCCGCGACATCAACCTTGGCAAGGTTGCGCTCTACCAACTGAGCTACTCCCGCATCCCCCTCCACGCAGCCAATCTAACTGAGGGGTCGGAGTGTTTTCCGACCCCTCATCCCGAGCGAAGCGAGGGATCTCATCAATGAGATCCTTTCGGCCCTTCGGGCCTCAGGATGAGCCGTCTTTA
>MHFT01000004.1:16093-22656 GCA_001804315.1 Omnitrophica bacterium RIFCSPLOWO2_12_FULL_50_11 | reverse complement strand
ACCTGGATCTATTCACTGAGGAATTGGTCTCAAGTGGATACCATCAACCCAAATTTCCCACTCTTGCAGAGCACGGCAAAGAAGCGTGGAAAACGAAGTAAAAAATGAGGCCGGGCTCACCGAATCTTTCTGCAGTTGAGAGAACACAGGTATTTTTCTTACTCCTCGAGCTTAATGACCCAATGAAAATCATCCCAGCAAGTCCTTTCTGCTTCACCTTTTAACTGCCTCAGCGATCATCATGCCCCAGACCAAATTCAATTTGAATTTATGGCCGGACAAAACCTGTACGCTGGCATCGGCAAGAAAACGGTTCAACTCACGTTGCCGATAGCAATATTTGTGTGCCCGGTCAAAAACTTTCAAAAAGAGATCACAGAGTCGACAGACGAGATAATCGCGGCACCAGTCCAGGATGATCAACCGTCCTCCACGTCTCAAGATCCGTTTCACCTCGCGAAGCGATCCAACCGGGTCATCAAAATAATGGAAGGAATTTGCGCACACAACGAGATCAAAGGTGTCGTCGGCGAAAGGAAGATGAGAGGCGCCCGCGAGAAAAAATTGAACGTTCGGGTAGGCCGCTAGCTTTCTTTTTGCAATATTTAACATCTCCTGCGAAAGATCAACGCCCGCCGTTTTTTGAAATGGATTTTCTCTTACGATCAACTCCTCCAAAGCGCCTGTTCCGCAAGCGACGTCTAAAATCCTCTCACGGCCTGTGACATGCATCCATTCCTTAAGAAAGCGCAGCGATGAGTGGATATAACTTTTCCACCGCTTGTCGTAGGCGAATGCTACCTGATCGTATTGTCGTCTGACTCTTTCTTCAAAAGAAACCATTGCCCTGTTACTCAGAAGGGATCACCGAATCTCAGGATAAAGCTTTTCTTTTACATGGAACACGTTCAAGCCCAAATATACTCGCGAAGCGTAGAAACTGTGATTCCTGGCGCTCGACAGAAAGCAGTCGGCAGTGGGCAGTAGGCAGAAAAAAACAGTTTTTTACTGCCGACTGCTTTCTGCCTACTGCCTTCTGCCTTCTGGAACGCTCGGGTCACAAAATCCCAATCTTCAGCCTTCTTGAGTATGGTTACTTGAGTTCTGCACTTTTCCTACTCTCCTCTCCCCCTTTTATCACCCTTTTATCAGAGGGAGAGGATGAAGGTAAGTGGGTTTAATGACTGATTTTACCCACCCTCACCCTAACCCTCTTCCTCCTTAAAAAGGAGGGAGAGGGGAAAAATTTGCAGAACTCGACTTAGTTATTATTTAACGAGGCCTTAGCAAACAGATCCCTCGCTTGTGTGAAGAATCTCGTGTTTCATTGCATTGTGGGACTGTTCAAACTCTTGGGGTGCCAGGGCTTTCGTCAGATACGGAAGCATTGAAACGAGCCATATCAGAGCCGTCCCCATCCATAGGGCTGATCCAATACCGAGCAGGGCAAAATATAAACTAGGGACGAATTCGCTAGCCACGCGAAATCCCAAGCTCAGAGGCACTCCAATCGCCACAATTCTTAATGACCATAAGGATTCTTTCAACCGCTTTGCAAACCCTGCATGGGTTAGAATCACCATCGTAGCAACAGCAAAGGTCATCAAACTGTAGCCCCCGATAAAAGAAATATGTAGAAGCGCCTTCCGGTAAACAGGAAGAAAAGCAATCAGCCAGTGTCCGGCAATCAACATTCCAACCGATAAAAGAACCAGTGCCCCACGCCTCCAACCCCTGCAAGGATCCCGAGGGGAAAGAAAATCCGGTAAGGCTCTCGACACCAAAGCTTCACGGCTCTTCTCAGCACTTTGCCATCTGATCCAGAAAAGGGTAAAGCAAGGTGTCAAGGTCTCTTACTTTATCAAGATTGGACAAGATGTGATCGCGCGGTTGAACATATTGGCCGTTCGTGAAATCACCGGCGCAGTTGTCAATGAGCCGCTCGATGCTTTTCCGCGATGATTCAAGATGAAATTGGAGACCGATCACACGATGATGACATACAAAAGCTTGGTTCACACAGCCTTCGCTTGTTGCCATCGGCGCGCAACCCGGCGGCAAATCAAAGGTATCTCCGTGCCAGTGGAAGGCGTCGAACCCCTTTGGCAACGTCCGGAAGACGGAAGATTGAGCCGCGCGTTCTGTCAACGTCACTGGATGCCAACCGATCTCCTGATGATCATTCTTACGGACTTTTGCACCAAGGACATCGGCGATGAGCTGAGCGCCCAGACAAATTCCTAAAACGCACTTGCCTCCAAGTATGGCTTCTCTGATAAATCTTTTCTCCTCAACCAGCCACGGATAGCGGATTTCCTCATAAATATTCATCGGCCCGCCCATGATGACAAGCCAATCAAAGTCGCTCATAGAAGGGAGTGCCGCCTTTTCAAACAATAACGTTTTTCTCACCGTGTGACCTCTGCTCTGCGCCCAAGGTCCTATATTTGCCAAATCCTCAAACCATACGTGTTCCAGTGAATGAATATTCATTTGCTGTGCCATCCTGAAATTATTGACACCCGCCAATTGCTTTCGTCAATAAAGCCTGCTTCAACGTCAGGAATATTATTCAAAGATGAACACAGGCGGGGGATTCAGGTCGGGTGGTAAGCGTTATTTCACTAATGCCAAAATCCCGATACCGATAAACAAAATACCGGCAATCCAACGGACGGTTCTTACGGGAAGCTTTTGCCCCAGAAAATAGCCTAAGGCGACATAGATGATGTTCAAAATCGTTTGAGCAGAAATCGAACCCAGAAAGACTGGAATCGCAGTCCGATATTTCATCATCAAGCCGGCAGTCGCAATTTGGGATTTGTCCCCAAACTCCGTCACTGCCACGAGAATAAAACCCATAAAAAATGGGCCGGCTTTCTCAAGGCGGTATGCCCATTTCGGAGTACCTTCTTCGTGCTCATTCTCGGTTCTTAATAGAAAAATCCCGAACCCAATGAACGTGACCGCCGTTATCCATTTCAAAGCTCCAAACGGGATAAACTGCGCAATGAATCCGCTTCCCCATACGGCAAGTGCGATCGCCGGGACGTATCCGAAAGTCATTCCCGAGATAAGTTGAATCGGAGCCCGATACCGTGTGCTTAAAAGCATAGCAATCAGGCGCGTCCGGTCCGTCAACTCAACGAATAAAACGGCACACAAGGTGGAAAAAAAAGCTGCCATGACCTTACTTGATCTTCCACAGACTCTTGTCTACCCGCGTGCAAAGACAATATCCTTCCATTCTCACTTCCCTTTCCTCTTTTCTACCTTGGCTGCGACGGTTGACCTACCGGACCTCCAGCACGCAATTCCATGTCCCGAAAGCATTCGGGACGCATTCACATGGGCGCTGATTGTTCTGCCAGGTCCCGTCGACAAAAAACCGGTATTCGTACCGCCCCGGTTTGACATCGAGAGTGACCGTCCATCTCCCATCCCTATTTTTTCTGAGACTGACCGGCCTCCAACCGTTAAAGGTACCGGCAACCTGAACCTCCTTTGACTCCGGCGCAAAATACTCAAAGTTCACCTCCCGGCTGCCCGCTCTTTTTCTCGCTGCGTTTTCAGTGGTTAACGGCATCTTCCCCTCCTTATTAATTTTTTCCATTAATGATTTGCATTAATGGTTCCATTGTTTTCCACATTGATCTGGCTTTATTCTTCATGATTCTGCCTCCTCGGTCAAGTCTCATCTTCGCTTCATTAAATTGAATCCATAATGCCAGGCAGGTCCTTGGCCAAATCATTCAGATGTTCAGCCTGGCGCCGGACTCTTTCGATCAGCTGCTTCCGGCTGGCTTCGTCCACCTCTATGGCGGGATCCACCAGATCCGAAATGGCTCTTGAGAGTTCTATCAACTCCTTCGGAAGATCAGACGAAAAGGTTGTGAGGATCAGATTACGTACCCGCTCTTTCTCGACTGCCGTTTCGGCAACCAAAGCGGCGCGCGCCAGCTGGGTGCTTTCAATGGCGAGTGCGCTTTGGCTTGCGATTAATTCAAGCTGATGCATTTGCTCGGGGTCCTCGGCCAAATCCTGATCCTTTGAGAAGATACCGAGCACACCGATCATTTTTTCTGTGCCCACAAGCGGCAAATAAAGGCCTGGTGCACTTGGAAGCGTGTCCGTTCCCCTTCCGGCAATTTTCCGGTGCTCAAAAACCCAGCGCATGACGGCTTCCTCATTGACCGATGAATAGGGATGTTCACCGGCCTGAAGCTTCAAAATCTTTTTATCGTCAGGAGCAAAAATGCCGACCGGACACCGAAAAAATTTGTTTGTATGAAAGGCTGTGATTCTAAAAAGCTCATAGGGATCCGTTGCTTTGGAAAGATCGCGGCTGAGGGTGTATAAAGTTTGGTAGCGATCTTCTCGCTCGTGAGCCATATGGGACTGCTGCCGGAGCCTTCCTGTTAAATTACTGATTAAAATTCCCACGACCAACATGGCCAGAAACGTAATGAGGTAGTGAACATCCGTAAGCACAAAAGTGAAGTAAGGCGGAACGAAGAAAAAACCGAACAGCAAAACGCTCACAAAAGACGAAAATACTGAAACCCGGCGGCCGTATTTATACGCGACCCAAACCACACCCAAAAGATAAACCATGATGATGTTGGAACGGTTGGTACGGGAAAAAAGAAACCAGTTGACGAGGGTCAACATTGCAGCAATCAGCCCCGCCCAAATGATTCCGCGCCAGGGGAAAGCAGATTTCCGTTTAGGAGGCACTGTTAAAGTTTCGCCTGCCGCCTCACCGCTGATCAAATAAAGATCAATTTCGCCGCACTTGCGTGCCAAGTCATTCACAATCGAGCCAAATAAAATTTCCTGGATGCGGGAGCGCTCCGGCTTTCCGATAATGACTTTGCCGATATTCATGGAACGTGCATAGGCAAGAATGGCGTCGCTAATATTGTTACCGGTTAAAGTCACTGTTTTTGCCCCCATTTTCTCGGCAAAACGCAGGATCTCGCTGATACGGGAACTGTCCTCTTGAGTGGCATGTCTGGCGGCCGGTACGTCGACATAAAAGACGGTCCAGGCCGCTCCCAAATCTGTGGCGATCCTGCGGCCTTCGCGGACCAGTTGGATCGCCTTCGGGCTGGTACTGACGCAAACCAAAAACTCTTCGCCCACGTCCCATATCTTTGAGATCGCATAGGCCTGTTTGAAAGAACGGATTTTCTGCCCAACGCTTTTGGTCGTATAGTGCAGAGCCATCTGACGCAGCGCAATTAAATTGCCGGGTTGAAAGAAATTTTGAATCGCACGATCCGCCTGATCTCCCAGATACACTTTGCCTTCGCGAAGACGTTTCAGAAGGTCTTCGGTCGGCAGGTCCACAAGCTCCACTTCGTTCGCTTTTTCAAGAAATGAGTCCGGTACCGTCTCGCGTACCGAAACACCCGTGATCTGAGCAATAATGTCATTGACGCTTTCACAATGCTGGACGTTGAGCGTCGTATAGACGTTCATACCTGCCTCCAACAGTTCCTCCACATCCTGCCATCGTTTCTTATGCCGGAGTCCGGGGGCATTGGTATGAGCAAGCTCATCTACGAGGATGAGAAACGGCTTACGTTTTAAAGCAGCATCAAGATCGAACTCTTCAAGATGGACATTGCGATAGGGAACGCTTTTGCGAGGGATCACTTCTAAGCCTTCAAGGAGGGCTTCGGTTTCTGGACGCTTGTGGGCCTCGACAATGCCGATCACTACATCCACGCCTTCTTTCTTTCTGCCCCGAGCAGCTTCCAGCATGGCATAGGTCTTCCCGACTCCGGCGGCCGCGCCGAAAAAGATTTCCAGCTTCCCCCGCCGTCCTTCCTGGCTTTGAACCTGGCGCAGAAGCTCGTCAGGATTTGGTCTTGTTTCCATAACGGTCAAGCTCCAGGTTCACCCGCAGGACATTCACCACAGGCTCACCTCCAAGTCCCAAAAAGCGAGCGGTGGTATAGCGACGAATGATCTTCTGAACCTCTCCTTCGGGCATTTTGCGTAACCGCGCCACGCGCGGAACCTGATAAAATGCCGCCGCGGGACTGACATGGGGATCAAGCCCGCTTGCCGAAGCGGTGACAAGATCGACTGGCACTGGAGTGATATTTTCAGGATCAGCATTTTTTAATTTTTTGATTCGGGCCTCAATGATATTCCGGAGCGTAGGATTGAGAGGACCTAGATTCGAGCCGCCGGACGAGGACCCGTTGTAAGGAATAGGAGCAGTTGCCGACGGCCTGCCCCAAAGATACTTGGGATCCCCGAAATTTTGACCGATTAACGAAGATCCCACCACCTTACCATCCTGCCGGATCAAACTGCCATTTGCTTGCGATGGAAAAAACTTTTGTGCAAGGGCTGTCATCGTCAGAGGATAGATAGCTCCAGTTAACAAGGTCAAAAGCACGAAAACCAGGAATCCTGTTTTAAGCTGCTTGAGAATCATGTTCCATCTATGTCCAATGGTAACCGTTCAGCCACCCACGTATCGTCATTCTGAGGCCCCTTCGCCGTCATCCTGAGCCCCGAAGGGGCGAAGGATCTCTGGCTCAGGG
>MHFT01000004.1:0-16085 GCA_001804315.1 Omnitrophica bacterium RIFCSPLOWO2_12_FULL_50_11 | reverse complement strand
GGGCAGGCTCCGGCCGAAGAATCTCGAAAAACGAGATCCTTCGCGGAGTTTACTCTGAGTGCTACTCCGCTCAGGATGACGGGGCTGAACGGTTACGCCCAACGAAACCAATTGAGAATCATATCAATCAGTTTAATTCCAAAAAAGGGAGAAATAAGCCCCCCAAGACCGTAGATCAGCAAATTGTCCCTCAGCAGCCTGCCCGCGGGCAATGCCCTGTACCGGACCCCCTTCAAAGCGAGCGGAATCAAACAAATGATGATCAGGGCATTAAAGATGACCGCAGAAAGAATGGCGCTTTGGGGTGTGCTCAAATGCATAATGTTAAGCGCATTGAGAACGGGATAAGTTCCCGAGAAAGCGGCCGGGATAATGGCAAAATACTTGGATACATCGTTGGCAATGCTGAATGTCGTAAGCGAGCCCCGCGTGATGAGAAGCTGCTTTCCAATTTCTACGATCTCAATTAACTTCGTGGGGTTGGAATCAAGGTCCACCATGTTGCCTGCTTCTTTGGCCGCTTGCGTTCCGGTATTCATGGCTACGGCGACATCGGCTTGCGCTAGAGCGGGCGCGTCATTGGTACCGTCTCCAGTCATTGCGACAAGCCTTCCACCGCTTTGCTTGTCCCGGATATATTCCAGTTTGGTTTCCGGAGTGGCCTCGGCCAGGAAATCGTCGGCTCCCGCTTCTGCAGCTATGGCCGCAGCCGTCAGAGGATTGTCTCCGGTAATCATCACGGTTTTGATCCCCATGCGCCGGAGTTGAGCGAAACGCGCGCGCATCCCGCCTTTGATGATATCTTTCAGATGAACAACGCCGAGCACATGTGTTTTTTCCGCAACGACAAGAGGGGTACCACCTGATTTAGCGATCGACTCCACAGACGATTTAATATCCGGAGGAATCAAACCGCCTACACTCTTCACATAATTCTCAACCGCATCGAAAGATCCCTTACGGATCTGCCGTCCGTCCCCTAAATCCACGCCGCTCATTCGGGTTTGGGCGCTGAACGGAACAAATTTGGCAGAAAGCTCATGAATATGACGTTCCCGGATACCGTACTTCTTTTTCGCTAGAACCACGATACTCCGCCCTTCGGGCGTCTCGTCGGACAAAGACGAAAGCTGAGCCGCGTCAGCCAGCTGCTCTTTCTCAACACCTTGGGCAGGTATAAATTCAACCGCCTGGCGGTTTCCCAATGTAATGGTGCCCGTTTTATCAAGTAACAAGACATCCACATCCCCAGCAGCCTCCACGGCGCGGCCGGACATGGCGACCACATTGGCCTGGATCATCCTGTCCATGCCTGCAATGCCTATGGCGGGAAGCAGCCCGCCGATCGTCGTGGGAATCAGGCACACCAAAAGAGCGATAAGAACTGTGAGGGTGACGGGCTCGGCAGCTCCGGCGGACTGAAGACTATAAATCGAAAAAGGCAGCAAGGTGACCGTTACGAGGAGAAAGAGAATCGTAAGGCCGGCAAGAAAAATACTCAGCGCAATCTCATTGGGCGTTTTTTGCCGTTTCGCTCCCTCCACCATCGAAATCATGCGGTCCAAAAAAGTTTCTCCTGGGTTCGCGGTGATCCGTACCACCAGCCAGTCCGAGAGGACACGTGTTCCGCCGGTCACGGCGCTCCGCTCTCCGCCGCTTTCGCGGATCACAGGCGCGCTTTCCCCCGTAATAGCGCTTTCATCCACCGAGGCAACCCCCTCAACGACTTCCCCATCTATTGGAATAAGATCCCCCGCCTCCATCAGGACAAAATCACCGGCCCGCAACGTAGAGGCGGCAACCATTTCGGGCTCTGTGCCGTAATCGGGGGAAGGCAATTTCTTGGCACTCGTCTCTTTCCGAGTCCTCCTTAAATTTGCCGCTTGAGCCTTACCGCGCCCTTCGGCCATCGCCTCCGCAAAATTTGCAAAAAGCACTGTGAACCACAGCCAGACCGCGATGGCAAATATAAAGGACGGAGGTGCTTCCCCCTGCCCCGTAAGCGCTTGAACCAGGAGAACCGTTGTCAAAATACATCCCACCCAGACTACAAACATCACAGGATTTTTCACTTGATGGCGTGGATTCAGTTTTTTGAAAGACTGAAACATGGCAGGAACCGAAATCCGGGGGTCAAAAAGTGAACGTTCGCGTCTCAAAGATTTCATGCAGTCGATCCTTTGAACATTAAATGCTCAGCGATAGGTCCGAGCGCGAGCGCAGGGAAAAAAGTGAGCGCCCCTACAATCAAAACCACGGCGGCCAGAAAGAAAATAAAAATCGGTGTATGCGTTGACAACGTCCCCGGACTTTGCGGAACCGTCTTCTTTCCGGCAAGCGAGCCCGCCAGAGCAAGCAAAGGAATGGCAAGCCAGTAGCGGCCAAAAAACATGGCAAGCCCCAACGCAACATTGTAATAAAAACGATTCCCGCTCAGGCCGGCAAAGGCACTTCCATTGTTATTTCCTGCTGAGGAAAAAGCGTAAAGGACTTCGCTGAAACCATGAGGGCCAGGGTTTAAAATTCCAGATTTTCCAGCGGGAAGAATCACAGACACAGCGGTCCCGAGCAAAACCAAAATGGGAGGGATCAGAATCACCAAAGAGACCATTTTGATCTCGTAAGCTTCTATTTTTTTTCCCAAATATTCAGGTGTTCTGCCTACCATGAGCCCTGCAATAAATACAGCCAGAACGGCAAAGGCAATCATTCCGTACAGACCGGAACCAACGCCTCCGTAAATCACTTCCCCGAGCTCGATCAGCCACATGGCGATCAAGCCGCCCAACGGCATATAGGAATCGTGCATCGAATTAACTGAACCGTTCGAAGCTGCGGTTGTAGCCACAGCCCAAAGTGCGGAATCCGTGATCCCAAAACGCGCTTCCTTACCTTCCATGTTACCACCAGGCTGAAGAGCGTTGGCGCTTTGGTCAATCCCAAGCTGTTCAAAAACTGGATTTCCCCCTTGTTCGGCAAGATAACAAACCAAAAGGCATGGCACGAATATTAGGGTCATGGCAAGGAGCAGAGCCCGGCCTTGTCTTAAATCACCCACCATAGAGCCAAACGTGTAACAAAGCGCGGCAGGAATCAGAAGAATGGCAAGAAGCTGAAGGAGGCAGGACAAAGGTGTCGGATTCTCGAAAGGATGGGCGGAATTAACGCTGAAAAAACCGCCGCCGTTTGTTCCAAGCTGCTTGATTGCTATTTGAGATGCCGCCGGGCCCAAAGGTAAGATCTGTTCCGAAACATCCTGTCCTGTTTCGCCCTTTAACGGCTGGACAAGAGATGCCTTTCCATAAGGTTTAAAAGACTGAACGACTCCCTGGGAAACTAAAAAAAAAGCCAGAACAGTGGCTAATGGCAGAAGGATATAAAGGACCGAGCGCGTAAGATCCACCCAAAAATTCCCTATTTCCTTGGCTTGCCTTGCGACAAACCCGCGAATCACAGCGATCAGAACGGTCATGCCCGTAGCTGCGGATAAGAAATTTTGAACCGTGAGGCCTAGCATCTGGGTGAGATAACTCAAGGTTCTTTCGCCGCCGTAATTCTGCCAATTCGTATTGGAAGCAAAACTGATTGCTGTATTGAAAGCAAGATCCGGAGGCACTCGAGAAAGCGACATCGTATTTAAAGGGAGAAAATTTTGAAGGCGTTGAAGACCATAAACCATGATCAAACCTAACGCATTAAAGATCATCATGGCAACCGCATAAGCTTTCCAGTCCATTCCCTTCGCCGGATCGACTCCCGAAAACCGGTAAAAAAAGTTTTCAAGGGGTTTCAACCACTGATTAAGTAGTGCGGGCTTTCCCTCATAGATCAAGGCCATGTAAATTCCCAAAGGCTTGGCAGAAACAAGGACGGCGGCAAGGTAGACGAAGGCCTGTACTGCGGGGTTCCAATCCACAGGCAGATTCATGAAAAAAGTTCCGGCTTCAGGAGGGCTGCCAGCAAATAAATAAAGAGCACGACGGCAATGCTTCCCCCAATCCAGTAAATGACAGCCATGAGCCCGCCGATCTAGAGACGACCAATAAAGTTAATAAAACCGAGCGACAGCAAAACAAGTCCAATAAGAATAGCGAGCAAAAGTATGTCCATGATTTAATAGCACGAACGGCAACCGTACCCGCGGTGCCGCGCACTGTTCATACGACGCACCGTTTATAATAGCGCAATGTCTTTCTTTTGTTCAAGCACGGCCTGCCGTCTGAGTCATCCATTCCGCTTTTCCTTGTTTCATCTCGAACCGCCATTTCCAGATGGCATAAACAGCGGGATAAACCAAGAGCTCCAAAATAAAGGACGTAAAAAGCCCGCCAATCATGGGCGCCGCAATGCGTTTCATCACATCCGAACCTGCGCCGGTTGTCCACATAATTGGCAGGAGTCCCATAAAAGCTGCCATCACCGTCATCATTTTCGGTCGTACCCGTTTGACGGCACCGTGAATGATAGATTCCTCAAGGTCTTCCTCCGTTCGCATTTTCCCTTTTTCTACCGCCTCGCGATAAGCAAGATCCAAAAAGAGAAGCATAAACACACCCGTTTCTGCATCTAAACCCATCAACGCAATGACACCTACCCAGACGCCGATGGAGACGTGATAATTCAGTATCCACATGAGCAAAACCGCCCCAATAATTGAAAAGGGTACAGCGAGAAGGACAATGCCGGCCTTCGTCCATGACTTTGTATTCATATGAAGCAGAACGATGATCAGGAACAAAGTGAGAGGCAAAACGAACATCAATCTTTTGCGGACACGCAGCATATTTTCATACTGACCGCTCCAAAGAAGGCCGTAACCGGCTGGAAGTTTGAGTTCTTTCGCTACGATTGCCTTGGCTTCGTCGACGTACGTTCCGATGTCTCGCCCAGCCATATCCACATACACATAACCAGCCAGCAAGCCATTTTCATTTCGGATCATGGCAGGCCCGTTCACCATGCGGATATCGGCCAGCTGAGTCATGGGAATTTGCTGCCCCGCCATCGTAGGAACTAAAACCCGCCTGAGCTTTTCAATGTCGTCCCGTAATTCTCGTGAATAGCGTACATTTACCGGATAGCGCTCTCTGCCCTCAATTGTGGTGGTAATATTTTCTCCGCCGATTGCCGCCATGATCACCATCTGCACATCCGCGATGGATAACCCGTAACGGGCAATCTCTTCGCGTTTGATATCCAAATCTAGAAAATATCCGCCTGCGGCACGCTCGGCATAGATGCTTCGTGTGCCGGGAATGTCCTTCAGGATCATTTCAAGATGAGTTCCGATCTTTTGAATCTCCTCGAGATCAGAGCCGAGAATTTTGATGCCGATCGGCGTCCTGACCCCTGTCGAGAGCATGTCAATTCTATTTTTAATCGGCATCGTCCAAGCATTCGTGGTGCCGGGAATCTTTAATTTCCGATCCATTTCCGCAATCAACTCTTCATGGGAAACGCGTTCCGGCCAAATCAACTCGAGCGGTCCCTGGAACCACGGGGGAACCCAGCTTGAATACCAGCGTGTTTTTTTGCGCCACTCATGATGCGGTTTAAGTATCACCACTGTTTCCATCATTGAAAAGGGAGCGGGATCAGTCGAACTTTCCATTCTTCCGGACTTCCCGAAGACCCTTTCCACCTCCGGAAAGGTCATCAAAACCTGATCCTGCTTTTGAAGCAGTTTCTGGGCTTCCGTAACCGAAATCCCCGGCAAAGTCGTCGGCATGTAGAGCAGATTTCCTTCCCACAAAGGCGGCATGAATTCAAAGCCTCGAATCAATGTCCCGGGCAAGCGGACTCCGATCAGCATCGACATCAGGTTCAATAAGGCCCAAAGGCTCAGCGCGCCGGCAGCGATGATCACGATCTTCTTCCTTTTTAGGACCCAGCGGCATGCCGGCTCATAGATTCGAAAGAGAACCTTGCTGACGGGATGACGCTCTTCTTTATAGTACGTTCCCACCGCAACAGAGGTCGCGATCCTTGAGAGCCACTTAGGTTGGAAGCGGAAGGGTTCCATCCGGGTAAAGAGCATCCGCATCGCAGGATCTAAGGTTACGGCCAGGATTGCAGCAACCGCCATCGCCAGATTTTTAGACCAAGCCAAGGGCCTGAAAAGCCTGCCTTCCTGATCCAGCAAGGTAAAAACCGGCATAAACGAAACCGCAATAATGAGGAGCGAAAAGAAAACGGCAGGCCCCACCTCTTTCAGAGCCTGAAGGCGAACAGCGTGATAATCTCCTTTTCTTCCTCCTTCGATCCATTGTTCAAGCCGTTTATAGGCATTCTCGACCTCTACAATAGCACCGTCGACAAGAATGCCGATCGAAATCGCAATTCCTGAGAGCGACATGATGTTGGAAGTGAGCTTCATGCCGTGGAGAAAAATGAAGGATAATAAAACCGAGATCGGAATCGTAACGATCGGAATAATGGCGGAGGGGAAATGCCAGAGAAAAAGAAGGATGACGAGGCTCACGATGATCATTTCTTCGATTAATTGATGCTTCAACGTATCGATGGATTGCTTGATCAATTCAGACCGGTCATAAGTCACCACCAGCTCGACCCCTTTTGGAAAAGACGGCTTGAGTTCGTCAATTCTTGCTTTCACCCGATTGATTACGTTCAGCGCGTTCTCACCGGACCGCATAACGACCGTGCCGGTAACCACGTCCCCTTGGCCGTCCAGATCGGCAAGCCCTCGGCGGATTTCTGGGCCTAGCGCAACCTGACCAAGATGCTTCACCAAAATTGGTGTTCCCTTTGGATCAGCTCCAACGACGATATTTTCCAAATCCTTCACTGATTTGGCATACCCACGGCCGCGCACCATATATTCGGCACCCGAAAATTCCAGCAAGCGGCCCCCTGATTCCTGATTTCCACTGCGAATCGCGTCAACCACTTTCGTAAGCGGCATGTTATAGGCGAGCAGACGATTGGGATCGATCGTAATCTGATATTGCTTCACGAAACCCCCGAGCGGAGCTACTTCGGCAACACCGGGGACACTTTGTAAGTGATAACGGAGATACCAATCCTGAAACGTGCGAATCTCTTGTAGATTGTGCTTTCCTGTTCTGTCGATTAAGGCGTACTGAAAAACCCATCCAACGCCCGTGGCATCAGGACCAAGTTCTGTTTTCACGCCTTCGGGTAAACGTGGCGTTATTTTACTTAAATATTCCAGTGTGCGGCTTCTCGCCCAATAAAGATCCGTTCCGTCTTTGAAAATAACGTAGACGTAGGAGAATCCGAAATCTGAAAAACCACGTATCGCTTTTACGCGCGGGGCGCCGAGCATGGCAGTCACAATGGGGTAAGTCACCTGGTCTTCCATGATGTCCGGGCTGCGGTCCCAGCGTGAATAGATAATCACCTGAGTGTCGGACAAATCAGGAATCGCATCCAAAGGGATATTTTTCATGGACCAGATGGCGGCTGCGATTGCTACTGCCGTCAACATGAAAATCAGAAATTTATTGCGTGCTGAAAATTCGATGATCTTCTCGACGAAACCGCCCTCTCTTAGTCTACGGTCCATAGTCCACCGTCCGCCGTTAATGAATCGCGTTACGCAAAGCTTGAATTTTTTTTATCAATTGCTCAGCCTCGTCATAAAGATCACGAAACTGGACTTCATCAATGAGTTTTCTCTTTACTGCAATATATAAACAGCTTACGAGTTCAATGCCAGAACGAACAGCGTAACTCAAAAATTGTCTGAACGCTGGATTCGTTTGACCGGTTGAACCTTCTGCGATATTCAGGGCTATCGAATCTGCTGCCCTTTTCATTTGAGAAGTCAAGATATACAGTTCTTCCTGAGGGAAACTTCTCGTCACCTCATGTATATTGGCACTGAAATCAATTGCATTATTCCACACTTCCAATTTTTCAAACTTAAATGCCATGTTCTAATCACCTCTGACCGGTGGACTGTCGACGGTGGACCGTGGACCAATCTCACCCATGTTGATGACCTCCCATGCTGCTGCCAGCGTCACCCTTTGTGCTGCCTGTAGCGCGGGCCGCGCCCTGAAGGGCAGCTTTTAGGCGGCTCTCTGAATCGATCAGAAAATTTCCGCTGGTTACCACCCGCTCGCCTTCTCCGGCGCCGCTTTTGATTTCAGAGAAATCATCGGTTCGGACCCCCAAAACAACTTCACGAGGTTCCAAGCTTCCGTCCGGTTTCGCCACAAATACAATATTTTTATCCCCCGTCGCAAACACCGCTTCTTCAGGGACCGCCAATTTTTCTCCCAAGTCCACGTTCAGGGTCGCATTCGCATACATTTCCGGCTTGAGCAAACCTTCTGGATTTTCCAGCACAGCCCGCACCCGTGCCGAGCGCGTCATGGGATCTAAAACAGAGTCAATGGAACGAATGAGCCCTGTAAATTCCTTGCCCGTAACGCCCGGCACTTCAACTACCGCTTGGGCGCCTATCTTGACCAAAGACAACTCGTATTCGTAAATCGGCGCATACAACCACACACGGCCTCCCGGATCTGAGTAGAGAAGTGAACGATCCGGTGTTCCGGCAGTCTTGATTTCGTTAATCAATTCCTCACTAAGACCCAGTAACCGCAATTTAATCTTGGCGGACTCAACGAGTTTGTTCGCCTGTTCCCGGATTTCAGGGATCATTGAAGATCCCGCCTTTTTAGCCGCTTCCAGAGCCTGGAGATATTCCTCTTGGGCCTGGTAAAGTTCCGGATCATAGGCAATGCGACCTACTGTCCTGATCATCTTTACCATGTTCAACTTTTGAACAGGGGCAGTCTCAACGCCGAGGATTGCCTGTTTTTCGGGTCCTAACTTGAGCTTCGCATACCCTTCCGGCGCTAAATTTTTAATCGCAAGTCCCAAATCCTCGCCGCACTCAGGGCATTTCCCCAAACGGGCAAACTCCTCGCTCATGGCAATCATGCACTGGCCCGTTTTGCACTTGTGGAGCAGACAAATTTCTCCAGGCTTCATTTGCACGAGCTCTTCGACCGTAAACTCACGCGGGACTATTGGCTCCGCTTCGTGCTCGTGCTCCTGATGCCGAGCTTCTGCGTCTTCCCTTCTGACGAGGCTCATGCCGCAAATGGGGCACGTGCCGGGCTTATCCGATGTGTAAGTCGGATGCATGGGACAGTAATACAGCGCTTCTTGGGTTGCGCCACGAGGCGCATGTCCGCCAACGAAATTTCTGACGACCATGACGCCGCCCGCTGCAAGAATAGCGATGGCGATCGCAATGAATAAACCCCTTATGTTCTTCATATCAATCCTCCGTAAGATCGAGTCCGGTCGCGCGAATCAGATCGGAATGACTTCTCAAGGTCTCCGCATAGATTTTGACATAAGCTAATTTCGCATTGAGATAAACCCGTTCACTGTCCAAGAGATTAAGAAAATCCGTTTCGCCGGATTCATAGCCCGCTTGATCGGACGACAACGCCAACTTAGCCTGCGGGATGACCGCCGTTTCATAAAGCGCCGAGATCTTTGCCGCCGTCGTGAAGCGGACATAGGCATCTTTCACTTCAAAGAAGGTTTCGTTTTGGGAACTCAAGAGTTTCGCCCTCGCAGCCTCCATTTCTTGCTGCGCTTCTTGTAACGCGGGGATGAGCCGGTTCTGCCAAACGGGAACGTTAATCTTGAGCGGAAACATCCAGCTGTCTTTCCCATCTTCTGCTGACATCGTCATTCCGCTGCCGACCCAAGTATAGGTAAACCCGACATCCATATCCGGGATCCAGCTGAGCTTCGCCAGGTTCTTATTGTGCCTGCTTTTTTCAACCATTGCTTCCATTTCCTTGATGCCCTCCCGATTTTGGGACGCGTAGGTAAGTAATTGAGGCAGCGTCGCTTCGAGGGTCGGCTGAGCAGCCTGTACTGCCTTGCCTAAACCTGCGAGAGCTGAACGGTTAAGAATCGAGTTAATCAAGGCGACTAAGGTTTCTCTATTTTGCTCGAGCACAAAAAGCTGCTCCAAAGTCATAGATACTTCCGCCTGTGCTTTCGCTACGTCTCTCTGGCTTCCTTGGCGGTTGGAATAACGGGCTTGTGCAACTCCTTCAAATTTCTTAAGGAGTGTGTGGATTTCATGGATAACTTCCAGAGAAGCGTCTGTTTCATAAAGCGAATAAAACGCACGCCGGAGTTCATTTAAGACATTTCTCCTCACCGCGACATACTGCTGTTTTGCTGCCTCGCTGGTTTTTTTGGCCACCTTCCGCCGCTCCCAAAGTTTTAGGGGAAACGGTAATTCCTGGCTAACCATCAAGCGGTCTTCTTGGGGTCCCACCCGCGTTTCGGTCATCTCACCCATCACGTCCATTCCTGCCATCGGATCTGGAAGAGCCCACGATTGAAGGATCCTCTTTTGAGCCGCTTGCCATGAGGCACGGGCCGCGTGAATATCCGGATTCTCTGCTTCAGCAATCTCTATGAGGCTTTCAATCCTCACCCCATCGGCTTCCAATGAGGAACTCATCTGAGTCAAATCCAAATCTGTTGCAGGTCCTTGAGCCAGCGTAGCGTTAGAAAACGTGACCACGAATACAATCCCTATCAACACAATCTGTGTTCTTCGACTCAGTGAATTCGTCATATCAATTCCTCTCCCGTATCAGCAGGCAACCCCGTACAGATCCCAAGCATAATCGCTAATACCGCAATCATTCGCGTTTTCGTTTTGATGGAATTATCCTCTCGTATTAACTTAACGGCTTATTGTTATGGATAGTTAAAGAACAGTTCAGTCAATGAAGCCGAGTGTAAGCTACCGTAATACTGAGCCAAACGAAGGTGCTGTAAATAATGAAGGGACCCCGCCGTTGTCGCTCAGCCCTTAGGCTGAGGGCGGAGCGTGAGATGGGTATTCTAGAATGAAAAATGGGAGTTGTACTAACGAGGCAGGCGGCCCGTTAGCATGCATCCATACACCGTGTTGGTCCGACGCATTTTGTTCAGCCGACGGAAACACCAGCGCAATAGGAACGTTTCTGACCGGAGGACTTACGAAACGAGAGAAAAGCTCTTTGATGTCTCCCGTGAGTTTCAGACTGGTGCAACAAAACATTTCCGGACAGCAGGAATTATTGTCATGAGGAGAGCCGGACAAATTCGCATCTTCGTGATGATTCGGGACACCGGGAGGATGGGCAGATCCTGCGGCATGTTCACCGGCTCGTTCGGCGTTCGCTGTCAACGCTTGAAATCCACAGTAGTTGAATAAAATAAGAAATGCGACAATCACTGGCACACAGCTCTTACTTTTCTTAATCTCATTCCTAATTTGTATCATGATCAACCGTCTCTCACCCCAGCAAATGGCCACACCTCTTACCTACTCAACCGCATGGTCAATCGTCCTACTTCCTCAGGTTCGCCAAAAGGCCGAATATTTCCTTTAGCTTCTCATCGCGGTTCTTCTTGGATTTACTCGTGAAAGCAGCTCGGGCGCAAGAATCCAAATGATCCCTGAGGATGTCTGCCTCTACCTTCTTCAATGCACCCAGAATTGCTCCCACCGCATTGAGGATATCAACGCAATACCGTTCCTCCCCAATCATTCTTTGGATTCCCCTCACCTGTCCTTCAATCCTTCGAAGGGCATGCATCTTATCGTGGTGGCATATTCCTTTCTTCACGCTGGGAATAATACCATACCCCGTTAGGGTATGTCAAGTTGGGGTTGTATTTATTTGACCCCTCGGGGAGTTTTTTCTCTTTCCCCGAGGGGTCATCCTGAGCGAAGCGAAGGATCCCAGATCCTTCGGGCCGGAGCCTGCCCTGAAGACAGGATCCTTCGGCCACTTCGCGGCCTCAGGATGACGTCCGAAGGGGCCCTCAGGATGAGGGGTCGGGAAACTCTCCGACCCCTCATTTATTTCTGACAACTTTCGCTCGATTTGCCCGTTTGACAACAAGGCTTTTTACAGCCAATGATCAAAAGCGCGATCGAAAGGCCTCCTAGAACAAACACGAGACTACCGCTCAGCCACAAGGGAACGGCGTACCCTCCGACGACTAATGAGAAATGAAGAATGGACCGCGCAAGATGCACGAGCGCTCCTAACGCAAAAAAACCGGAAAACCATATTGCCGGACAAAACTTGCTTGTATGCTCTCCCATGCCCATGAATCCCCCCTTATATCCTAGCGCACTTGCAGAACACAATTCGAAGTACCGAAACTATTAGAGACGCATTCACACTGCCGCTGTTCGTTCTGCCACTCGCCATCCACCAAGAAACGATACTCATACCGACCGTTTGGAAACGACAAAGAAGTTCGCCATTTCCCTTCCCAATCTTTTTTTAAAGGTGTCTTATTGGGATTCCAGCCGTTAAAGTCGCCGGCGAGTTGGACTTCTTTTGCCTGAGGTGCGAAAAACTCGAACTCAATTCTTTTCTTTGCAATGGTCGCAGTTGTTGCCATCTTTTTCTCCTCCTGTTTGATTCACTTCCCTTTTTCTTTACGAATAAAATTAAAACGATCCTACAAAATTAGCTGTGACAGGCGTCACATTTCACAGACCAAGCCACGCAAACAAAAAAGAAGAGGTATCCCTCTGGGTGACGAACTCACCCTGCCACACACAGGGACACCTCTTCTTCTCCTCACATTGAAATTGGTATGAAGCGGTTCTGCAACGCCTGCGGGATTAGCTCATCGGTTGGGGCCGCAGAGTAGCCCCTCAACTCTTAACAAGAGTTGATTCACCTCAGGGAAATTCTCCCGCATCCGCAAGGTTGGTGCGAATTAGGCGACTGGAACACCATTATTCAAGCTCCACGGCCGGTTCAGACTCGATCCGCTCGATCGAAAGTGCCTTGATCACACCACCTTCAGCACCTTCTTCCGTTTCGACGGAAACTTCGTCATCGGCCTTGAGATCCTCCAAAGCTTGAAACCCTACGAGCTGGGTTTCCGGAAGAACCGGAATTTCCAGTTCCATCGGCTCGCTAAGTTCAGGACCGACTTCGCGGACGACTAACAATCCCGCGTTCGTATCGGTACGCACGACTTGACCTTGAATCGTCCTTGCCTCAGCGGCGCCTTGGAGCAGGAACAACACTGTAACCAGCGTTAACCCTACTTTCCCAAGCGTTCTCATTTTCTCACCTCCTTCCTATGAAAGCCAAACGCAAGTTATTTTGTCGCCGGGGTGCACTATGGCTCTCACCCTTTTATCTTCCCCCCGCAGGATCAGATATCTGATCCTGTAAATTACGCGTCAGGCTTGTATAAAACCTTTCACTTCTAATGGATTTTTCCGGTAATCTTATTTTATCGCTTTCACATTGTCAATGCTTTTGAGACACTTTCGCCTCTTCCCGAATTGAAAGAATCATGTACGCCAATCAGCTTCTGACTCAGTTATTGTATCTTATTGATTTTAAAGAGGTTATGTATGGTGAGGTTGCCGGTTGTTTACATTCCGGAACATCATTTTCAGGTGAATTGACCAAGCTCGCGACTTCATAGGCTCTCATCTCGGCAGATAAGTACGGGACGAGTAGATCTCGTAACTTGTCTGGATCTCTTAATTCCGGATCAAGCCAATGATCCTCTGCTTCTCGTGCAAGTATCACCGGCATCCGATGATGAATTGGTCTTACGACGTCGTTAGCAGTTGTTGTAATAACAGTGAAGGACTCAATGGTTTCACCGGCTGGATTCCGCCACGCGTCCCACAGGCCTGCAAAAGCGAAGGGTTCACCGCTCGACAGACTAATCCACGTGGGCACTTTTCTTCGCCCATGACCTACGTCGCACCATTCGTAAAAACCGTCGGCAACAACCAAACACCGACTCCGAAGGAAAGGGCGACGGAAACTTGGTTTTTCCGTGAGGGACTCCGCGCGGGCATTGATCATCCCGTTGCCAATTTTCGGATCCTGCGCCCAATGAGGAACTAACCCCCACGTCATCAGTTTGAGATGACGCCCACCATCTGCTAAGACAATCGGTGCTTGCTGGCCGGGAGCCACATTGTATCTCGGAGGAAGTTTCGGAAGGGCGTGATCAATCCGAAAACGCGAAATCAACTTTTTTAGATCAACTGCTTGCGTGTACCGGCCGCACATTTTGACTCATACCTTACTCTACTCAAGAAAGCTGAAGATTGGGATTTTGCGAGCCGAGTGACCCAGAAAGCAGTCGGCAGTAAAAACTGTATTTTCCTGCCTCCTGCTCACTGCCGACTGCCTCCTGTCCAACGCCAGGAATCACAGTTTCTACGCTTCGCGAGTATAGGAACGATCCATCCCCCGCTCCGCATCCCTTCCAATTGAACACAACGGTGGAAACAAGCCCTCGAGTCGTCGACTCATTGAACCTTCTCAAAGACCCAGTCACCCTCCTCGTCGACCTTTACTCTCACCGTATCCTTGGTGTCATAAAAATCTCCCGTTTGATATCTCTTGAGATTTTTCACGAGCCGATAATTTCTTCGAATAAACTCTGGAACTGAGATCAGAACGCCCTTCTGGCGTAATTCCTTGTCCGTCACGCGCCGTTTTTGCTGCATTTCTCTCCGAACGCGGAGAACTTTACCCCTATCTTTCAACAGGGTTGCGTGTGCTTTCAGGATCGCAGCGAGGATTGGGAAGTTCCCCTTCGCTAAAGCATAAAGGATCTTGGCTACTACCCGCGCTTCGTAGAGCAAGATCCCTTTGAGGACATTGACCCACTCGAAATTCTTCAAAATAAAATACAGACTATTCCGCAGGATTAAATATTCAATGGTAGGGGTGACCCCTTTGCCCCGGAATCCAGTCCTGCCCATGAAGTGGTACATCACAGCCGTCGGAACATAGCGCACCTTGTAACCATAGGCCCAAACCCGAAATCCCAAGTCTGCTTCCTCGCCCGAGTAGAAATAGTACTCATCAAAACCGCCTGTTTCAAGAAAGAATTGCCGCTCAATGAGGACCCCGGCGGCGCACCCGAATCCGGTATCTCGGGGGACGTTGTAAGCTTCAGAGTCTTCCTCCATCCATCCTTCGTAAAGCCCACACCCACTCGGCACAATAACTCCCCCCGCCGTTTGGACCAGGTGTCCTCTTTTATATTGAGGAAAAAACATCTTGCTCGCGCACGATAAGATATTCGGTCCTGAGCGCGCCTCCTCGACCAGAAAGCGAAGCCAATCCTTCTCAACAAACGTGTCGTTGTTTAAGAAGACAAGGTAGTCACCTTTCGCCCCGCGGGCGCATAAATTGTTGGCCTTGCAGAATCCGTAATTTTTCCTGAAGCGGAAGATTCGAACCCATGAAAAATTCTGAGCTACGTATTCCCCCGAGCCATCCGTCGACCCATTATCACCCATGATGACTTCGTAACGATCTTTAGGATAATGGAGTTTTTCCAAAGATGCGAGGCATTCTTTGAGCCACTCCTTGCCGTCAAAATTCAATACAATAATGCTAACAAAGGGATCAGTGGCTTTCATGAGTTACCACGGAGAAATCCGTTTCTGGCTGAAAGCAAATCGAGAAAATTCCTCCGAGTTGATCGGCGAGGATTCATGCAAGGCTACGATATCATAATGCCAATCCTCTTTTCTTCTCATTCGAAGGCACAGGTCGGCCTGCGCCTGGATCGCCTTCTCATCAAATCCTTGCGTGGCATGGCTCCATGCTCCAAATTTGGTGAGCCATAGAAAACGGTCATAGCCCGATTCACCGAGAACTTTGAATGGAACTTTCCAATCGTTCCCCGTCTGTATGTAAAGTCGAGGATGCCATTCAAAAATCACAGCGGGATGATATCGCTGAAAAATTTTCTGGGAACCTGAGAGCACCTTTCCATCCAATCCGTCGACATCGGTTTTTAAGACATCAATGAATTCGGGACCCTTCTTTGAATCCAGCAACAAGACATCAAGCGTTGTCGCCTGAACTTTGCACAAGCCCTGGGCGCTTACGGTTCCTGCGCTGATCTTTCGCAGGCTTCTTTCTTCCCCTTCTTTATCGGAAAGGACCTGATGAATAAGATGTCCTTGCTTGAAAGGCTTTAAGTTATGCTTCAAATACCGAAAAAGCGTTTCATCCCCTTCGATGGCATAAAATTCA
>MHFT01000003.1 GCA_001804315.1 Omnitrophica bacterium RIFCSPLOWO2_12_FULL_50_11 | reverse complement strand
CTCGTCTGTCCAGCCGGCTTGAACAATATCAAAACCGTCCGCGATCTTGTCTCGCTTTTCAAGCTCAGCTGACCGCACTTCGGACCGACCATCAGACAGGTGAGAGGTGAGAGGTGAGAGATTTTCCCCTCCCCTAAGATTCTCCCGCGTTTCGGAGCGCTGCGTTACATCAGGCACCTGAGGCGAATCCGAAGGATCTTTGAGCTTGGCCAATGCCTCTGCCACTGCCTTATTTCGCCTTTTACGATGCCAGACTGTCGTCAGATCAACACCAGCCTTATCGGCAATCATCTGCTGCGTTATTTTTTTCAGGCCTACCTCTGTTTTCAACTGCCTAATTGCATTCAAAATTTTATCATCCGAGGCGTGCCCACCCCGTGCCTGACCGACGGGTTGGCGCACTTCGGCGCGGGAGTAATCCGGTGAGGGGCGAGCGGTAAGAGGTAAAAGATTTCTCTCTCCCCTCTTTCCTCTTCCCTTTTCCCTGAAATCTCCACGCACCTCCGCGCGGCGGCCGGCCGGGTCATCAGGTCCATCTTTCGTATTGACAAAAGCACCTGGGCCTCGCAGAATTCCACCCTCCTGCCCTTCCACAAACCTCTGTAAGGAGAAGTTGCCGATGAAAGATGTCAAACCTCCAAAAAAAGTGAAGAAGAACGATCGATACACCGTCACAGAAGTTGGGACACTTCTGGAAGCACTCGATAAGAAATTTAATACCCATGCCCAAGGCCTATCAGGTCTTGATGTGCGAATGGAACGGCTCGCGGTTTCCGTCGACGGCAACAGCCGAAGGCTCGACACAATCGAACTCCACATGACCGCCCATAATGGACGGCTGTCGCGTCTTGAAGGCGCGGTGTCAAAACTCTCCAAGGATCTTCGAGAAACGAGGGTTGAAGTTGGAGAAATACGCGAGGACCTTCGGGGAACGATGGTTGAACTCGGAGAAACGGGAAGCTCCCTTCGGGCTGAACTTGGAGAAGTACGCAAGGAACTTGGAGAAACGCGCTCTGAGCTCAAAGAAGAAATTCGCGGTATCGGCACTCGACTCGCCACCGTAGAATCACGCGTCTGAGCAGCCGTTTCCCCTCTCTGGACTTCAACTCCACGAGGAACGTTCGCCTGACCTCGCGAGGTGTGCCGACCCCTGGCCTCGGAGCGGGGCTTTCGTATAGAAACATCCAGAAGATTTCCTTTGTCTTTTGGAGAAATGTTAAAAGTCTTTCTGATTCGATCCGAAAAAACCTCAATGTCCTCTCCTGGATTCGCATGAATGACTTGACCGGCAGCAGAAATACTTATGGAGTCTATCTCATAACCAAATTCTCGGACGGCCTTCGCGATTAACCCGATGGATTGTTTGTTGTTCAACGCGATAGACGCTCTCATGGTCGGAATCCGGTCTGCGCTCTCAAACCATGCAAATACTTTCCTTGCCAGGGTTAGGCCAACACCCTGTCTTTGCGAACTTTTCTCTACCGCTATAAGATGGAAGTCAATCCGATTGTGAGGTAATACATATTGAGCATACGCGTAGCCAATCGGGTTGCCCTTTTCATCCAACGCGGAATAGACCACGCCGTCAAGCAGGCCAAATTGAAGATCGTAAAGCAACTGATCATTCTCTTGCGAAAAATCCCAACCAGACGCTTTATTAATGCTTATCATTTGCTGAATGAGCGCTCCCTTTTGTGCGTCATCTACTTCTGAGAACCGGTACTCTTCGACGTTCAGAGGCGCTGTTTCCCGCGCCTGCCCGTCCGGCAGGCGTGCTTCGGCGCGGACGAGGTTCGATTCATTCTGATCATGTTTTCCATGGAAATTATTGCTATTGACATCGACCGGAACTCGTGTTAGTTGTTGAAGAAAGAGGTAATCGAGTGTGATGAAACTGTCTGAAGTGAAAAGAAGGTACAAAGGTAACTGGCTCGCATTCAGATTGCGAAGCAAATCGGGAGAGGAAGGTACGCTCCTTTTTCGGGATAAGAACCGCCGCCAGCTCCATAAACGGATCCAGTCTCTCAAACGCCTGCCTTCCAATCTATATGTAACGTTCGCTGGCCCCCTCCTTCCGAAGAAATATTCCATCATCCTGCTCCATAAACCGTGAGCAAATTTAAGCTCTCGAACGACGCCCGGGGAATCATTATCCCGCAAGTCCAATTGACCGGGCCTAAGGGCAGCCTCCTTGTTAATTTGATTCTGGATACGGGCGCGGTTTATACGATGATCTCCCGAGACATTGCCGTTGATCTCGGATACCGCCTCTCCCGCAAGAGATCGATCCCTATCGTGACGGCCAATGGCAAGATCCGTGTTCCGCTGATTATGATTCGTCGGATTGCGGTCCAAACCAGTGTAGCCAGGAACGTTCCGGTCATCTGCCATAACATTCACGAAATGATCGAAGTCTCCGGATTGCTCGGCCTGAGCTTCCTCAAGTTCTTCCGCACGACCCTTGATTACCGAAAACTCGTTTTGAGGATCGATTAACCGCGCCTCAGAGCGGGCAAATCCTCTTCTAATCAACTCGGCTCTCAGATCATTCAGAATCTGTTCCACTTGTTCCGTTCCGGCCTCATGCTCCCCAGCGACTTGGTTTACGATTCTTCTTACTATCTGAGGACTCGACTCTTGCGCAAAAGTATGGAACAGTCCTACAAGGTGCGCCGCGATCTCACGTTCCTCTTCCGGTAATTTTTCAATAAAATCCGCAATGGCTTCCTCCAATTCGTGATAACGGACCACCTCTTCGGGTGACGCAATGCGGTCTCTTCCAAAAAAAGTCTTTCGTCTTCTCCTGCCTGTCTCGTCCTCTTCAATGCTCACTTCTTTTCTATAAGCTCCTAAAACGAATCTTTGAACGCCTCGAGTTAACATGTCGAGAGGTATGGACTCCTCTTTTCTCCCCCAAAGCAGCCAAGCCATTGCAAAAGGCGACAAAATCATAACCCCTTGATCGGTCTTCAGCTCAAGCATAGGATCGAGTCTCCTCAGTAGCTCACTCTTATTCAAAGGCGAACGAATGATAAGAGCAATCT
Source organism: Omnitrophica bacterium RIFCSPLOWO2_12_FULL_50_11 (assembly GCA_001804315.1). Classification (GTDB taxonomy): domain Bacteria; phylum Omnitrophota; class Omnitrophia; order Omnitrophales; family Danuiimicrobiaceae; genus 2-12-FULL-50-11-A. The sequence goes on along the minus strand of MHFT01000003.1, from coordinate 9,349 downwards.
GATAGCCGTTAAAAAGAGCCTTCTGGGAAGAATCCTTTTTCTCGGTCAAGGTCCTTATGAGTTCACTTAATTCCTCTTTCCCACGCTTGGAAGCGATGATCGTGGCAATCTGATAGCCGTTAAAAAGAGCCTTCTGGGAAGAATCCTTTTTCTCATGCAATTCAGTGATCAGATTTATCTTCTCGGTTATGGATCTTCGCGCGCCAAGAATCCACTGAAAATATCTCGAAGAAAGACCGGGGATTTGCTCTAACCATTCAAATAATTTCCTATTCTCTTCTTCTACGCGCAAATCCAGGCCTAGCTCAGAAAACATCTTCTTGAGCACGCGTGTTTTATCATCATTTTCCCGCGCTTCGGCGCGGCTGGCATTGGGATCTGCTAACGTCTCATGCGCGATCCCAACAAAGTGGGCAAGTTGGGTGTCGACGGGTGTTAAAGTATTTTCCTCGGCGACGAGGCGCGGCCCATCGAGGGTAAAAAGAAGGGTTCCGGCCTGCAAAGCCACCGGAAATTTGTCTTCTCCTTCGACAACTCCAGTCAGATCGGAGTAGATCACAGGACTATAGGCCTTATCCATATGCGGAGGTTCTTGATCGAATATTTCCTTGGGAAGCATGCGAGCAAAACTGTCTAGGAAACGATTAAAATGGGGAATAAGATTTGAAACCGTCTGATTATAAAGACGGCTTAGGGGCGCAAGACCGCGGTTTGACAGGGCTACAGCCTGGCGAGCTATGACATCGCCGTTTTTACTTCGTGCAATAATAGTTCGCTTGTTTAAATCTAAGGCATACGATTTTGTATGGTGCCGGTAGCCCCCTGAAATACAATCCAAGCAACTTTGAAAACCAACTCCCATATTGATCATATCGATCAAATCTTGAGCGACTTCCAAAGTGACCGTATCGTATTGCTCTGCTTTCTCAAGAGAAACCCTTAGCCCACGGAATTGTTCAAGGTTTCCCAAAATAACCAGAATATCGGCATCCCCTCTATTGACACTTCCTGCGCGAACTAATCGGCGCAGATCCTCTTGAAACCTCTGGAGCGCTTCCGGCGTTCCTTCGGTTAATGTCAAAGCTCTTGCCAATTCAGGATGCCGGTCATGAAATGTCCTAAGATGAGCTTCAATATCTTCAATGATTTCGCGGCTGCGTTCTTGAAACGCTTTCTCAAGATCCCGAACCGTACCGACTTGAACTGGAAGAGGCTTTGGCCCCTTAAGCCACGTCTCCAGTTGCGCAAAAGGCTCATTTCCAGGAAGGGACTTAATATATTCCAAAGCCTTTTCATTCCCTTCATTCAAATAACGGACAAAAGCCTCTGTGAGGATCTCATCATTCTGTTCTGCAACATAGGTCAAAGCATTAATTTCTCTTTCCGTCCACCGAACTTGCAAATTAGACCGTAATCGGTTTCCTAACAGGCCATCCGCAATGGCATTGAGAAGTTTCCCACTGGACAAAACTTCTTCAAGTTCTCTTACATTAGGTTCTCTTTCTGTAGGACGGAGCTGCCGGATTTCTTTATCCGCGAAACTAAGATCATGCCCTGTTTTTTGAATTCGCCGTATGACAAGATCCACCTTCAAAAATTCTTTAAGAGCTCGGTAGTGCTGTCCATAATCCGTATTCCTCTTTGCGGTATTTCGGTAAAAAGGCCGGACAAGCAATGTGCGAAGTAAGGCTTGATAAGCCGGCGGTTGGGAAGAAATAGCTTCCAGGGCTTGCCCAAGTTGCCGGATCGCTTCTCGGTCCTGCGCCTTTGTCTTTTGGGGAGCGATCAAAAACAAAAGAAGATAAGGATTCTCCGGCAGGCCGGGGATCTTAAGCGTTGTCAATAATTGGAGAACTTCGGCAATCCTTTTGCGCACAGTTGGGACTGCGCCATTTTTCAGAGGTGGCCACTGGCGTGCTCTTGCTTGATGGAAAACAACGGCTGTTTCGTCTTTCCAAAGACCTTTCAGCCGAAACCAATTCTCGAAGAGCCGCCAGGCCATCTCATCAAGTTCCTCAGAGTTCAAAAAACGCGGCATGAGTCCTTGACCGTCGGCAAGTGCGGCCAAAAGCCTTTCTAGCAATAAAATGAGATCCGCGTCTTTTGTTTGTGCGGCTTCTTCCAAAATCTTCCGAAGATAATCTGCGAAAGAAGAAGGCCTCGAAATCCATGCGAGGGAAATATCCGGCTGAGCTCTTGTACCTACTGCTTTAATGACATCCACAAATGCGGCCGCTGCGTGGAGAAGACGAGGCCGGTCCAAGTTATCTAAGTCCCCTTCGTGGCCTTCCATAAAGAGTTTTAATGCTTCGTGATATTGACTGAGTCCATCCCTTGTTCGCCCGACCGCAATAAGTCCGGCGGCATAAGAAATCTGGATATCAAATAGATCACGGGAATCAGAATAAAGGCGGCCGCTTTGTTCCTTTTTTTCCCTTTCTAATAGAATTGCCAGCTCTTCCAAAATCCATTCGGCCCGGATTAAATCTCCCCGCTCAACCCACCCTGTGAGGATAGGAACGTAGGCGCGGGCTCTGTAACTGGCGATGCCCATTTCTTCACTAAGCTCTTCGGCCAGCTCTAAATCTCCTTTGGAAGCGGCTTGGCGTATGATTTCAATATAGGCTTCGTTCGTTGCATACTCGCTGTCCCCTCTTAAAGGAGGAATCTTCCCGCGCATTTCCTCCGTTGACCATAGGGCAGAACCTGTCTCTTTTTTTCTCCAGTCAAAAACTAATTCAGCATCCCGACTATGTTCGGGACGATACGATTCCAAACGTTCGAACAGGGTGTTTGCCCCAGAGGCATTGCCAAGTTCGTTCCACAGCCGAGCGAGTGCATGCAAACATTTTAAGAGGCCATAGTCATAGTAATCATCCTCCGTCGCAGGAGGCGCTAGATTGGCGGCTTTCTCTTGAGCTATTTTCTCTGCTTCGTCACGGCGGCCTAAAACGGCTTTCGCTCTTGCCATCTCAAGCTGAGCAAAAGGATCGTTGCCCCAGGAAGCTTCTTTTTCGACTGCATCGATCAATTGAAGGGCTAAAGAATCAAGGCCGGCGGCGTGATAAGCTTCTGCCGTCAATCTTGCCATCTCAAAAAAATGGTGCACTTTCACGAATGCAAACAGAAAGATTTCTAGAGATCGCAACGCGGCCAAAATTGCGGTTTTATCCGGAGGTATTTGTTCTTTTGGCATAACACGGCTTGACTCGGCCTCTCTTACCTGTTGGCCGAGCATTTTTGTTTGCAATGCTTCATCGGCACCTAAAACTTCGCCGAGATAGCGATCCTCTGCCGTCAAATAAAAAGTGCGCTCAACCTGCCATTCGTTAAGAAGAGCTCTCCAAATCTCATCCCCGGAGGCTTCGGGCATCCTAGGTGCGGCAATCTCCAGAGCTTTTTGACGTGATAAGAGAGCTTGATTTTTTTCTCCCAAAAGTTCCTGCAAGAGAGAAAGCTGCGCATAAACAGCGGCAACGTCAAAACTCAATCCTCGTTCTCCCATTTGCGCTAAAATTTTCGCAATGCGGCGTGCAAGATATTGGGCTTTACCGGTATGTCCCAGAACCCAATAAATTCTTGCGACAAGGGGGGCAAGACGGACATGATTCCCCCCATAATATTCGAGATCCAGCTTACCGCTGGAATCATCCTTTCTCATTGCCGCATCCATGATCTTGAGCAACTCCTCGACACGCCCATAATCCTTTTTTTCAAGAGCACGTAATGCCAAAAGCGCGGGTATTTGTAATGGATATCTAAAATCCTTCCAATCCGGATCTGGAACATTTCTCTGAGATAGTTTTGCATCAAGGAGAACGGCCCAGCCTTGGATCAAATTCTTGTCGCTCCCTGTCGTTCTGGAAGCAAGCGCGAACCCTTTTTGAACGGCTTCGGAGGCCTTTTTCTCATCCCTTAAATCCAATGCGGCAGCACCGAAACGGATTGTAACTTCCGCAAGCTCCAAAACTTCTTGCGGATATTTCCGCTCAAATTTGTTCAACAAATCTTCGCTTTTTTGGAGATTGTCGCGAGCCCTGGCGGTCCGACCGGTTTTGATATCCGATTTGACTCCATCCAAAAGCGCTTTAATGACCTTTGCATCTTCCACGCTCACGGACATCCGCACTTCGGCGCGGGGCACGTTGGGGCGTATCCCACTCGATGCAGTGCCTCGATGTCCCTCATTACGAGGAGGCCCGTAAGGGCCGACGAAGTAATCTCGCGAGATTGCTTCGGGGGCTACGCCCCCTCGCAATGACGTAGACAACTGCATGAACTGGGATGCACCCGGCACGTTGACAGGGGTAGACCCATGTGGTGCTTTGTATTTAAAGGTAGCAAAGCCGCTTATGAAACTCACGGATGCTAAAAGAACTTTTAAGGGAAGTTGGATTGGGTTCCGATTTTCAAATGAAGAGGCGGAAGAAGGACGAGTCCTCGCCCACGATACCGATCGGGAAAGACTGCTCAAAAAACTTGCCAAAAGCCGCCAATTGAGAAAATCCAAAGGCGTATATGTAACTTTTGCAGGTAAGCCTATTCCTGACAACGTTGCGATCATATTGACCCACCATTGAAGATCAATCTCGATAAGAAAGCTGCGGGCATCATCATCCCTCACGTGCAGCTCGCCGGGCCCAAGGCCCTGATTCCCGTCGATTTGATACTCGATACGGGAGCCGTCTACACCATGATCGCTTGGGACATTGTCACGGCCTTGGGCTATGCGCCCGCCAGGAGCGCCAGGAGTTTCTTCTTCAAGCTCCGTGCCCTTTGCCATATGCTCTATGCCTGAATCCGAATCACCCCGCATCTCGAAGTTGAAGCGGCCTTCTGGAAGAACCCTGCCGTTCGTCAGGGCAAGGGCCCCGCTATTTCCTGATAATTGACGGGGTAAACTCAGTGTGATAGATTGCTTTTTATGAAAGGGATTGATATCCGAAAATATATCTGGGTCCGGCCCGATATTTGCCACGGGAAACCGTGCTTCCGAAGCACGCGTATCCCAGTCTCCCTCGTGCTTCACATGCTCGAGGGAGGAGATTCCATCGAAGCCATCCTCGGGGGTTATCCCTCCCTGACCCCGCGACATATTGAAGCTGCGTTGCATCTCGCTGGCGATATGATAGACAGTGGGAAGCTTCGGAGTCCCCTCCGTGCCCGCGCTGCCTAAAACCCGTTTCCGATTCCTTACCGACGAGATGATCCACAAGAAGCTGACGAAGGCGCTTAGCAAGGCCGGTTGCAGCGTACTTACTTCTCCTAAAGGATTTAGCAACGGAGCCGTGTACCAGCTGGCAAAAAACAAAAAAAGGATACTGCTGACCCAAGACCAGGATTTTGGCGATGAGAAAAGATATCCACCAAGAGGAACGGAAGGAATTGTTTGCTTACGCGTCTTCCCTCCGACTATTTCCAATATCGTTCGCCGGATGACATCGTTTGTCCGCGAAACCCATCCCCCCACGCTCAAAGGAAAATTGACAATCCTTTCGTAATCCCAGTCTGACATCACCAAGCTCTCCCGCACTTCGGACCGTTCAAAGAGGGTAGAATTAAGCCGGTGCATCTTGTGATCCATCTGTATCGCAAAAGTCCCAAAAGCTGTCTCTTTCTCAAGCTCTTGGATCGGAAAATGATGATGATGAAAACGTACCGAAGCAATTAGGGATCGGAGCCCTGCGGGTAGGTCCATCGTACCCGAAGGAGGACGACGCTCCGGGTCATAGTCGATACGTAAACTTGCGAAGTCACCTGTTCCTGCCTCACTTTTCCACTCCTGTGGTGTCATTACTCCTAATCTCACGCGCGCTTGTCTTTCGAGACTGGACTCCGGACGGAGTAAGAAATATGCGCGAAATGTCCTCCCGTCCCAGATGAATTTGAATACGTATTTTTTGCCGCCCGCTTCGTCCTGTGGTTGCGGATCAAGAAACCAGACCTGCTTGGTCTGCAATCGGAACAGAGCGGCCAAGAGCAAGGTGAGTTCTTCAACCGCCCGCCGGACTTGCACAAGTGTTTCCTCACTCTGTGCTTCTCCGACTGATGCCTGTTCATACGCTCTGATCGCCAGCTTCACGAATGAGCGAAGGACTTCTTCAATTCGTCCGGCTGCATTGCGATTGAGAGGAGTCACGCTGTAAAACTCCCAGGGTTTGCGTTCTAACAGCCACTGAATTTGGAAGAACTTATATTGGATATCTGCTCGCAGATAAGCAAGACGGTCATCGGCAGAAATGACGGCCAACGGTTGACGACGTGCTTCATCAATCCAGTCCTGGATGCGATCGATCTCTAGCTGGAGCCAGTCAATTGGCTGGGAGAACGTTGTTTCTAAAAACGTGCGATCCGCATTTAAAATACGTCGTGCGTCGTCAATTTTCTCCTGTGCTTCATCGAGTTCGCCTCTTTTAGAAAGCTCGGCCGCCCAAGCAGTAAAGTTTGCAAGTAAATAGACGACGGCCGATACTTTATGTTTGCGCGCCAGTCGATTAACGGGTTCCAAGCGAAGAAACCCATCTAAGTCATCAAACGCGTCGAAAAAGTGATTCTGGGCCTCGCTAAATTGATTTCGTTTTCGATAGGCGTGGGCTTGAGTTAAATGGTTGAACCCCCGATTCTTGATCACCCAATACTTTAACCGCTCCGCCCGTTTCCTATTACCTTCGGTCAACCCTGACTGACCCGATATCCGTTCTAGCGCCGAGATCGCAGCGTTCAATTTCTGTTCCGCCTTCTGCAGCACTTCTAAAGACAGAACCCTCCTCGTCTGCAACTTGATGGCCTCGTCGATTAACCGCTCCACGTGATCAAGTCGGCGGTCCTTGGCCCGCACCTCGGCGCGGCGGCCGGCCGGGTCATCAGGTCCATCTTTCGTATTGACAAAAGCACCTGGGCCTCGTAGAATTTTGCCTTCCTGCCTTTCCACAAATCTCTGTAAGGAGAAGTCGCCGCTGAAAGATGTCAAACCTCCAAAAAAAGTGAAGAAGAACGATCGATACACCGTCACAGAAGTTGGGACACTTCTGGAAGCACTCGATAAGAAATTTGATACCCTCGCCGAAGGCCTATCAAGTCTTGATGTGCGAATGGAACGGCTCGAGGTCTCCGTCCACGGCAACAGCCGAAGGCTGGACTCGATCGAACTCCACATCACCGCCCAAAATGGGCGGCTGTCGCGTCTTGAAGGCACGGTGTCAAAACTCTCCAAGGACCTTCGGGAAACGAGGGCCGAACTTGGTGAAATGCGGACCGAGCTTGGAGAAACGCGCTCTGAGCTCAAAGAAGAAATTCGCGGTATCGGCACTAGACTCGCCACCGTAGAATCACGCGTCTGAGCAGCCGTTTCCCCTCTCTGGACTTCAACTCCACGAGGAACGTTCGCCTGACCTCCCGAGGTGTGCCGATCGCGCACTTCGGAGCGGGACAAAGGCACAGTTTGATTACGCCATCTGCTTGTGATACCATTTGTTGTGATATGAATACCGCTCGAAAGATTCCCCGACAATTGATGGCGTTGTTGATGCGGCTCGACCGCTCCGAGATCAGAGAGGTGACCCTTTTTACGCTCTTTATCAAAGCCAGAGCCCACATGGATCCCTCCCAGGCCTACTTCTGGACGTCTGCGTGGCAGCGGCGGGAACGAGACGCCACCCGGGATAGAAGAGTCGGTCGAGTTATCGGAGATGGCTCCGTCGAAGGCCTCCTTAGATCCCTCAAGAAGTGAAGATTTTTGCTTACCAAACGTTCCAACGATGCTACCAGGACCTTCCTGGAGCGGTTCAGAAAAAGACTGATAAACAGCTTCGTCTCCTGGCGGAAAATCCACGTCATCCATCACTTCATTTGAAGAAAATTCAGGGGACAAAAGTGATTTGGGAAGCAAGGGTTGATCTTCAATACCGGCTGTCCTTTGAGATTCAAGGAGATACAATCTACTTAAGAGTTGTTGGAAATCATGACGAGGTACTGAAGAATCCATAAGCACCGGATCCCGCACTTCGGAGCGGTGGGTTCGGTCCGGCTTGAGTTTCAAACCGTGCCTCTTCAAAATCGCTTTAACTTCTCTCAGCGTCGCTTCACCAAAATTACCGTGCCCGCGTAACCGTCTCTCAGAAGTTTCTAAAAGGTCGCCAACCGTCAAAATATTTAACCACCGGAAGGCCGTTTTGGCGCGAGCTGGAAAGTTTCCAAGCCGTTGGACACCGACTTTCTTTAACTCATCTAGAGGCATGCTTTTCGGTTTGATCCTTTCGGGAAGATCTTGGGGTAAGTTTCTTACTTTTTCATTCTGAAGCCATTCGGTGTAATAAAACGCCGTCGCTTCCAGAATGCTTTCTGCCAAATGGCGCTGGACGGTCGTGGGATTTAACTTCAAGCCCCTAGCAATTTCAGCCCAACGCATTCGTTCTGCAGAATCAGAAAAGACACCGCGCAGTTGGAGAACTTTTTTCTGATTGTCGATCAAAGGAGAATCTTGAGATAAGATAAAGTCGATAAAGCCCTGGTCTTTGACCATGTCCGCATCGACGACTTCCAGATCCCTCACTAATGCTAGCGCATCGTATGCCTCTTGTGCTCGAGGCCCTAGTGTAATTCTCTCTCCTCTTGGACGAATCTCGTTTAAAACATACTTGATATTGTGGTGCCGCCGCCAGATCGAAGAACGAAGATTTGATTGGTCAATCATCAACCTACCTTTCAGCCGTTCCGTCTCTCTTGCGTCTAATAGGAGCGCTTCGGCTGTTTGCCCTAAATAATCCGTTCCTCTGAGAAGTTCAATTGCGCGATCGATGAGTTCGACTCGCTCTGCTTTTGTTAGGGTTCTCTTTTGCGAAAAAAGTGGTTCTGCCTCGCGACTCCGCACCTCGGAACGAGGTGACTGGATATTCATTTCTTGCATACTTTTGTTGATTAAGTTATAATCATGGCCGAGGGAAGAATTGGTTGTGTTTGACTTAACAGACGAACGAAGAAAATTCATTTCAGGGTTCCTTGGAAATGCGGCAACGGTATCGCTTGCTGCCCTCGTTCTCGGCTCATTTCTGCGTGAAACAGGCTTCTCCTTGTTATTGTTTGCCGCTGGCTGTATAATTTGTCTTGCAGCGCTGATGGCGGGCTGGTTCCTTAACGGCCGCGATAAGGAGGATTGAGCCAATGTGGCATCCCATATGGATTCCAACCATTTTGGTGATTTTAGTAGCCCTTTTTGCAGTTGGTGTGAAGCTTCGCTCTCGCCGTCATCACGGCCGATAAGCCGGCTCTTATCTTGCCCCTTCCCCCATGCCGCCGGTTGGTTTTCATCATTCTTTCCTTCTAACCCTAACCGCCGCACCTCGGAGCGCTC
>MHFT01000002.1 GCA_001804315.1 Omnitrophica bacterium RIFCSPLOWO2_12_FULL_50_11 | reverse complement strand
CTGTGGTACAAATGGACAAGCCCATTTGCACCACAGCCTCTTCGAGGGCATTTCTCATTGGCGATGAGAAATGCGGGTTAGCGAGTCGTGCGGATCCAAAATGACCCATGAGCGCCCCTAAGATTTTGATTGCGGATAAAGATTCAAATACGCTGGACCTTGTGGAGATGCGGCTTCAGGTGAGGGACTATGAGGTGTTTGTAGCGACTCACAGTGATGAAGCCGTCCGGTTGGCTCAGAAGGTGCGATTTGATCTTGTGTTCCTGAGTTCTACTATGGAGCAGGTCGACGGCTTGGATCTGTGCCGGAAAATTAAGCAATGTTCGGCCAATTTTGGTGTTCCAGTTATTCTGTTGGCCGAGGCGCGCGAGATACGTCAACTGGCGTTAAGTCCCGAACGCGGCGTGGACGATTTTTTGATCAAACCGTTTGATGCATTTTCGCTCCAGCTTCGTGTTGAGCTGACGATGATGCGTGCCCGTGAGCGGCTTCAAGCGAATCCGCTGACGAGCCTACCCGGGTCCCTTGCGATTGAATCTGAGATCAAACGGCGGATCGAGCGAAACGATCTTTTTTCTGTCTGCTATTTGGACATTAATCATTTCAAGTCTTTTAATGATCACTATGGATTTGACCGTGGAGATAGTGTCATCCGGCATACGGCTCAAATCATCGTCAAATGTCTTGAGGTGTGCGGCGCAGCACAGAATAGTTTGGTTGGGCATATTGGTGGAGATGATTACATTGTGGTCATGGACACGGAATGGGAACTTATCTTTGCACGAAAATGCCTTGCAGAATTTGATCGCATTATCCCGTCCTACTATGATGAAGAGGACCGAAAACGAGGATCCATCTCGGTCGAGAACCGAAATGGCGCTGCCTGCTCGTTTCCGCTCATGAGCCTGGCGGTTGCGGCAGCGGCCAATAAAAATCATCCGTACACGAGTATGGCGGAGATTGCGCGCGATCTTGCGGAAGTGAAATCTTATCTCAAGTCGCAGCCAGGAAGTCATTATCTTCGAGACCGCCGCCGGGACCCGGTCACCTCTTTGGAAGAGACTTTTGAAATTTTGCCAACCACGGAGTTAGAAAAGCGGAAGTTCACAAAACCAATTGGCCAGATGCTTTTGGAGATAGGTCTGATTCATGAAGAAGAGTTGAATCGGGCAGTGCGTCAGCATTTGGAAACAGGGGAGCGAATTGGACAGGTCTTGCTTCGAATGAACGCGTTGACAAGCGATCAGCTAGGCAGCTGCCTTGGTAGAAAATTGGGCGTCAAATATGTAAGCTTGAAAGATCATATGCTTTCCGACGACGTAACGGAATTGTTGAGTACCGAGGTGATGAGAAATCGCCAGGTGGTTCCGCTTCGGGTTTACGACAATCGTTTGGAAGTGGCGATGGCGAATCCCTTAGATCAAAACACGATGGACGAAATTCACGCTCTGAGTGGATTTCGCGTGGTTCCGAAATTTGCTCTTGAGAACGAAGTTGAGGAGTTTTTAGAAAAACACATTCGGAAGTCAGGGTACTGGTTAAAAAGGGAGCAGGCTCAGTGAACCCCGCACCACGGCTTTATTCCGCACCATATGGGTGCGGGATTTACACCCATGGCTTCCTGTGGTGCGGGGTGAATGTGTCCCATTCGGCAGCCGGTACCGTGGACGCGAAAAAGGTTTTTCCGTGCGTCTTTCAGCGTTTTTGATTGTGTTGGTTATCGGTATCTACTTCGCAGCGTTCGTCCGATATCTCTTCGAGTTCCTCAAGCTTCGCCAGGCGCGGCGGTCTTGGGCCGGCCGTCTGGTGGAAACCGGCTTTCTGCTTCACACGCTTCAAATTTTTGTTCGGACATTTTCTTTTTCTGAAGCTGCCGCGCCCCTTTTTTATTTACCGGTTCGAACACTCGGTGAAACGTCGAGTTTTTTCGCTTGGTCGCTCGCTTTTGTTTATTTCATCTTGGTGAAGCGTCACAGAACCGAGGGATTTGGGTTGGCGCTTGCGCCTGTTTTGGTGCTGTTTTTAATTCCGTCGCTCGTGCCGTTCGAGACGCGTCCCGTTCTGCTTCCTGATTTGAACAATCGTTATTTTCTGCTGCACATTCTTTCCGCTTTTTTCGGCTACGCAAGTTTCGCACTGGCTTTTATTGCAGGTGCACTGTATTTAACTCAGGACCGAGCGCTGAAACTGAAAATCCATATTGACTTTTACCACAACCTGCCGCCGCTCGAAGAGTTGGAGCGGTTTCTGTTCCGAACCATTTTTTGGGGTCTTGTGCTTTTGGGCGGGGCGATCGTGACGGGTGGATTTTGGACAAAACGTGCTTTTGGCACGTTCCTTTTGATCGAACCAAAGTCCTTGGCGGCACTGATTACCTGGCTCGCGTACTTTGTCATTATGCTTCTTCATGAAGTTTCACTGATGAAGGGCCGGCGTGTGATTTTGATTTCGGTTTGGGCTTTTGCATTGGTCTTGTTTACTTTTTTAGGGACCAGTGTGTTTCGACTAGGGCTTCACGTGGGCGTCTGAGTGACGAATGGATTTAGTTTGCATCGGCGTTAATCACAAATTATGTCCCGTCCAAATCCGTGAGCAGCTTGCTTTTTCGGAATCCGACCTTCCGTTTGCTTTAGCGCAGCTCAGGCAAATCGATGGTCTACGAGAATGCTTTCTTCTTTCTACCTGCAACCGGGTTGAGGTGTACGGTCACGCGGTTGTTGAGGTGGAGCCCAGCTTGATTGATTTTCTTTCTGATTTTCACGGCGTCGACAAAGATCTCTTTGAGCCTTATCTCTATCGGCATCGTGGACGGGAAGTCATTCGGCACCTGTTTCGTGTTTCGGGCGGGTTGGATTCACTTGTGATTGGCGAGAATGAGATTTACGGCCAGGTTCGCAGTGCATTTCGGCTGGCGAATCGAATCAAAACACTGGATTCGGTTTTGTATCAGGTGGTCGAACGAGCGATTCGAGTGGGCAAGCGGGTTCGATCCGAGACAAAAATTAATGACCGGTCTGTGAGCGTTTCTTCCATTGCGGTGGATCTTGCCGAAAAGATATTTGGGCGTCTTACGGAGGAGCAGATTTTAGTTTTAGGAACTGGAAAAATGAGCGACAAAACGATGAAGCATCTGGTCGCAAGCGGCGCCCGGAGCATCACCGTAGCAAGCCGGACCTATGAGCGCGCGTTGGAAACGGCTCAACGGTTTGGGGCACGGCCGATCGGATTTGACGAGTGGTTTCGGGCTCTTCAAGCGAGCGATATTGTGATTTCGTCAACCGCAGCCCCGCAGCCGATCATTCATGTGGACGATGTCAAGCGGATTATGAACCAGCGGCGCCACAAACCCCTTTGCTTTATTGATATCGCAGTTCCGCGTGATATTGATCCGCGCGTGGCGGAAATCGACGATGTTTATCTTTATGACATTGACGATCTGAAAAGCGTTTCGGAGGCGAATCTTCGGTTGCGTAAGAAAGAGGTCGAGCACTGCGAAGCGATCATTGCACGCGAGGTGGATTCTTTCGATCAGTGGTATGAATATCTGCAAGCAAGGCCTGTTGTCGAAAAGCTCAACGCTTATTTTGATGAGGTGGTGGAGCAGGAGCTCCAAAAGGCACGTCATCAATTCAAAGGGAAAGAGAAAGAATTGGACGCATTGGTCCGCAAGATGAAAGCAAGTTTTCTCCACGTTCCTCTTGAGCAACTAAAGGAACGTGCTCAGTCTGGAAGCATCGAGCGTTATTTGGAGGCATTACACACTCTGTTCCAATTGGGTGGGCGGAGGACGGTGCACTCCAAAGAGGGCAGGACGGTGAAATCTGAGGCATCGTCATCCTGAGACGGCGATACGAAGCTAGGTCGAAGGATCCCGAACTGGATTCTTCGCCCAGCACCTTTTTGGACACTGCTGAATCAAAAGGTGCGGGGCTCAGAATGACGGCTACCGATACGATGAGAACAATTAAAATTGGCACACGTGGGAGTCAACTTGCGCTCTGTCAGACGGAACAAGTCCGATCAAAGATAGAACAAGCTTTTCCAGATCTCAGTTTCGAAGTGATCACGATTCAAACGAAAGGGGATCAGATTCTCCGAGGTGCCATAGGTGCCATCGGCCCCGGGATTTTTACTCGTGAAATCGAAGATGCCTTGTTGGAGGGACAAGTTGATTTGGCTGTTCACAGCGCAAAGGATCTTGCGTGCGAACTTCCAAAAGGCTTGGTCATTGGTGCGGTTTTGGCGCGAGAGGATCCGCAGGATTGTTTGGTCACACGCGGAGGTGGTACGTTAAAAACGATCAAGCAGGGCGCATGGATCGGCACGACTTCGCTCAGGAGAAGGTCACAGCTAAAAAGATTGAGATCAGATCTACGGTTTGCACAATTGCGCGGGAATATTGAGACGCGCCTTAGGAAAATTCGCGACGGAGAATGTGACGGAATAGTGCTGGCTTATGCGGGTTTAAAGCGGCTCGGTCTGACCGACGTGGTTACGGAAGTATTTGAGCCGGAGGTATTTTTACCCCAGGCTGGACAGGGTGCGATCGCGGTCGAGATCCGTGAAAACGACGCTACGGCAAAATCACTTACGGAGGCAATCAATCATCAACCGACGTTGACTGCGATCCTTGCCGAAAGAAGTTTTCTAGGCGGCCTTCAGGGCGGCTGCCAGCTACCTGTGGGCGTATTCGCTGACCTAGATCACGATCGATTGAGATTGAGAGGCGCTGTTTTTTCAATCGATGGCGATCGCGAAGTTTCGGACGTCCTTTCCGGCGCACCTCAAGAGGCGCGGCAATTAGGTTTCGTATTAGCCGAGCGCGTTTTGAAAGCAGGCGGGCGAGAAATTTTAGATTCAATACGGAGCGGTTAAAGTGACCAGTCGGAAAATTCATCGGCGCAACGGGTTCGTTTCACTGGTGGGTGCGGGACCGGGAGATCCAACGTTGCTCACGCTTCGTGGAAAAAAAGTGCTCGAAACCTGTGACGTCGTGATCTACGACCATTTGGTTGATCCGGTGGTGCTTAATCACGCAAGGCGCGCTTCGAAAATTTATGTGGGGAAGCATGGTGAAGGCCGTGAGAAGTCGACATCTCAGGAATCGATTGAATCCACGATGATCGAGCTTGCTCGTCGTGGCAAACACGTAGTTCGCTTGAAAGGAGGAGATCCTTTTGTGTTTGGTCGTGGAGGCGAAGAGGCTCTACATTTGGTGCAAGCAGGTATTCCGTACGAAGTCATTCCTGGCATCACTTCAGGCATTGCAGCACCTGCATATGCTGGCATTCCGTTGACGTATCGAGGTCTGTCTGCGGACGTTACCTTTATCACCGCTCATGAAGATCCGGCCAAAAAGCGTCCGCAAATTGACTGGAGAGCCGTCGCGTCTTTAAAAGGAACCGTCGTTATCTTCATGGGCATGATCATGTTGCCCAAAACCGTCAAGCATCTGTTGAAATACGGGAAAAGAGGCGATACCCCTGTGACCGTCATTCGTTGGGGGACAACGGCGCGACAGAAAGTGGTTGAGGGAACCCTCGCGACGATTGTGCGCGAAATCGAGAAGGCCAAACTGACCTCCCCAGTATTAGCCGTTATTGGCAAGGTGAACCGGCTACGGAAATTTCTGAAGTGGTTTGAGGCCAAGCCGCTTTTTGGGAAGACCGTTTTGATCACGCGTCCTAAGACACAGGCCTCGGAGCTGCACGAAGCGTTGACGCTAGAAGGTGCCCGTGTCATTGAACTCCCTACGATCGAAATTTCACCCGTGCGTGATTTTCACAAATTAGATCAAGCAATTTTCAGAATCAATCGTTTCGATTGGCTTGTGTTTACCAGTCCAAACGGTGTCGAGATGTTTTTCAATCGTCTGAGACATTTAAAAAAAGACAGCCGAATCTTAAATGGATTAAAAATCGCGGCGATCGGCCCTTCGACTGAAGAAAAATTGAATTTATATGCGATTGCACCGGATCTCGTGCCCACGACATTTACGACGGCAGGTTTGTTGGACGCTTTTCGTAGCGTACGGGTTCAAGGTAAAAGGTTTCTTCTCCTCCGCGCTGACATTGCTCCTCGAGCGTTCACGCACGCCCTGAGTAGTCGTGGGGCGGTGGTCAGCGAAGTGGCGGCGTACCGGACGCGGAAGCCGGCAGATTTAGGCGGGCGGTTGAACGAACTTGTTAAAGACGAAGTCATTGATTACGTTACGTTTACGAGCGCGTCGACCGCTGCTCACTTCTTTGAATCTATTAGAAATGGAAGCCGCCTTGCCGCGAAATTGATTTCGATAGGTCCTGCAACATCAAGCGCGATTCGGGCTTTTGGCCGGCCCGTTGAGCGCGAAGCGCGCGTCTCAACGCTTCAAGGTTTGGTGGACGCAATTTTGGAAGCCCAATGGAACAGTGGTACCACTTATGTCCAGGATGATAAGCGCTTAAAGTGAGTGAACCTATGTCATCGAATTCAAGAAATGACCGCGGAGTACGAGTTGCGAACCGCCAGCTGATCCACAGTGTCGTCATGCAAATTGTGGATGCGGTTCATCCAAAGAAGGTGTTGCTCTTCGGATCCCGTCCTTCTTGATCGCGGAGATTTCAAGCTTGAAGCACAAGACCTTCTTATTCCATCAAGGGGAATCCCGATTAAAACAAGGGAGGATGGCTAAAGGCGGTCACTTTGACTTCTGCACTTTGATTTTCCTTTGCCGCTTCCTCAACCGTAAGAGCATTAAAGAAAGAAACTGGAATATCTGCGTTGAGATAAACGGTGTCTCCCCACAAAAGTTTCTCTACCGGCTGTTTGCCGTATTGAATTCCAAGCACCCCTTTTTCTACCTTAAGCCCCATAAAGCTTGAATCCGTGAAGCGCCACTCAAGTCGCCTTCGAGCGTCCTCGACCGGCTCAAAATACAGATCTGCAATCCCGAACGACCTTAAACCTGTACCAAGCGCTGTATGTGTATGGATTCTCATGCCGTGTTGGAACCGGTAATCCAAAATAGTCTTATCCTGATCGGTATGAATCTTGAGCCATCCGGAATAACGGTTTTCAGCCTTCTGAAGCATGCGCTCAAAGGGCAGTGGACTTAGCGCACAGAGGGAGTCGATTTTTTCAAGAAAAAGGATTTTTGGCTTTCGGTACACGAGATACGCAATGCTGTTGTAATCGACTCCCGAAAGTTGAGACAGGGTATGGCAGGAAACGGGGTCACTCGGATCAGGCGAAATTTCCCGGCGGATGGTTTCGACTAGGCGCGCTGTATCAAAAGGGGCAGGCGTGGCCGGCCTTCCTCTTTGGGGCCGGGGGGCGACCTCGGGATTGAGGTGATAGAGCAGGAAAAAATCAGTTGTGGAATCGGATTCTTCATTCGTGAATTCGTGAAAAACGCGCCCGTCAAAAAACACCGCTTGGTTGCCGTAGAGCCGAGACTCCTCATGCCCATAGGAAAGCTTTAAGTGGCCGCTTACTAAAAAGCAGCACACCTCTTTCGTGTTTGGATGAAGACAGTCGGTGATTTTCTTTCCCGGAAGGATTCTGACAAATGCCAACAAGAAGTCTCTGGTATTGAATATGGGAGGCGAGAAGACCGTGACTTCATGCGTGCGCCCGAATTTGAACCGCGGGGCAGTATTTCTTCTCAGGACGAAGAAATTGTAGCTCGCCGTCTCACGCGCCACGGCGATAAATTCATCTAAGCCCACCTTGAGCGCCTTTGTGATCTGGACGAGCTTGTCGTATGCTGTATTGCATTCCTTTTCATGGACAATCGCGTTTAAGGCGCTCCGTTTAATTCCCGTTTTCGCGAGGACATCGCGGAGCGGGATTTTCTCAAGGTCACGAATCTGCCTGAGCGCCATCCCGATATTGAGCTTCCTCGCCAGAAGCTTCGGATCCTTCTTGGTCCTGAGTTGCTCGAGCAGGGAGTGGCTGATTTCAGCATAGATTGACATATTGCCACCCTATTTTTTGGGTGAATTTTGGCTCTTAAAAACAGCTGTTTTCATCCCAACTTGTTGAAGTGTAACAGCTTTTTAGTGTATGTACAAGTAAGTAATATTATTGATATAAAAAACATGCATAAAGTAATTTGACAAGATCTGCTTCATAAGCTATATCTTTCTATGACCACTTTGAAAAAGCATTTATGCGTAGGTACAGGAGTGGATAAATATATGTTAAAACTCATATTACTTGTTCTAATTAGCAACTATACTAAAAGGAGCGAGGAACGGAAACAGTTACTCAGAAGAGAAGCTCAGGAAAATGTCAAAGGGTGGCGCGGGAAGAAGTGCTTCGTGGATGTTCGTGACGGAAAAAGCCAATCAACCCAAGCGCCGTTTGGAAAATGGATCGCTTACAGCTTAGACGATTGACAGCGAGGAAGGGAACGAAAAAATGCTTCATTTACAGCATAATGTGGTGAGCATCTTATGCACAATCAAGGGCATGATTGAATGTCACGGCATGAAGACCAAGGAGAATCTCTTCAGGACGAGGGAGGAAGCCCTGAAACACGCTCGCAGTGTCATGAAGCGGATCTACCACCAGGCGGACCGGGCCCTTTTGATCACGAAACACATCAGCGTTGCCATGAAGGCCGAGCCTGACAGCGATGATTGCGGTTCAGAAGTTTCCGTCAAAGACGTATGGAGGGAAGTCGTGGACACCTTCAAGCGCAGGTACTCTTTCGAAAGTCTTGAGGTTCTTGATCACGTTTCAGCTGAATATCCGCCCATCCGGTGCAGCCACAATGATCTCATGGAGATTTTCTATATCCTTGTTGAGAACGCCGTCCAGGCCATGAATCAGAAAGGAAAGCTCATCATCAGGGCAAACCTTCAGTTCTCAAAGGAGGATTATCCCTTGGCCGTGATTACGGTTTCAGACACCGGTCCCGGCATCCCCGAAGACATATTAAGCCGCCTGTTCGAACCATTCTTTACGACGAAATCCCTGGAAGAAGGCAGCGGCCTTGGTCTTTGTCTTGTGAAAAACCTCGCCAAAAGGAACGGCGGTTCTGTAACGGCATCAAGCTTTAAGGGATGCGGCACGACGTTCACGCTCAGCTTCTCCGTCGCACGACTGGGCCGCATGGAGAAGCAAAGCCCCCTCGCTTATGCCGCCTGAAAGGAAAAAGTTCTTCCTTGAAAAGGTGCATGTCCCCATTCTCCTGTTTTCTTTTCTTGATCCTACTACCAGTCAACGTTATTCTAATTGCTCAAACGATGATGACGACGGCGTTTCAAAAGGAGCAAATTCCCAAGGCGCTTGGCTGGCGGATGCCGGCCGAATGGGAGCTCCATGAAGCAACCTGGCTCGCGTGGCCTACGGACGTCGAAACATGGCCAAACGAGATGCCTCAAGTGGAAGCCATCTACGTCCAGATCGTTCGGGAACTTCATCAAGGCGAAGAGGTTCATATCTTAGTCGAGGATGAAGTGCATGAAGAGCGTGTCGCGAAACAGTTGAAGTCAGACGGAGTAGAGGAGCACGTTTTTTTTCATTCGGTGAAAACGGCTTCCAACTGGATCCGGGATTACGGGCCTCTTTTTCTCGTTGGAACGGGAGGCGAGATCGCGATCTGCCATTGGCGTTTTAATGCCTGGGGCAGAAAGTACAAATCGGATGAGCAAGACGCGCACGTAGCACAGGCATTGACACAAGAAATGGGGTGGGTTCGGTTTCAACCGGAGATGGTGCTGGAAGGCGGCGCTATTGAAGTCAATGGCAGCGGTCTTTTAATGGCAACCGAGCAGTGTTTGTTCCATCCAAATCGGAATCCCCATCTTGGGCGACGAGGGATCGAAAGGTATTTGCAAAACTTTTTGGGTGTCGAGCGCTTCATTTGGTTGTGTGGAGGGATTTCGGGGGACGACACGGACGGCCATGTGGACACCGTGGCGCGATTTGTGGGGCCAAAAATGATCGTCGCCTGCTTGGAAGATGATGAGTCAGATGGAAATTTTAGAGCGCTCAAGAGAAATTGGCATCGGCTCGAAAGGGCGCGTAGCGAAGGGCGCGAAGCGTTTGACTTGATTGCACTTCCGATGCCAGGAAGGGTCCAGCACGGCGCAAGCCGGCTTCCGGCAAGCTATGCCAATTTTTACATTGGGAATTGTACGGTTTTGGTTCCCACCTACGGCCATCCCAATGACG
>MHFT01000001.1 GCA_001804315.1 Omnitrophica bacterium RIFCSPLOWO2_12_FULL_50_11 | reverse complement strand
ATCTTACAAAAAATAGGTGAGCTGGCGGTGGGACTTGAACCCACGACCTGCGGTTTACGAAACCGCTGCTCTACCGGCTGAGCTACACCAGCGTTCAACTCGAAAACGTGCTTTATTCTTGCCCTAAGACGGTCACTCCGAGACAAAATCCATAGCTTGTAAGATCGGGCAAGAGTTCTATGATATCGACGAGGCAACCACACGGGGGAATTGATAAAGCCGAGCGAAGTAATCGCGTATCCCTTCCGCAATTGTGTAGTGGGATTTAAATCCGAGTAATTTCTCTGCCTGCTTTATCTCGGCTCGGGTCTCATTCTGGTAAAAGCGATATGGATTTTCAAAATAATCTGGTACCAGCTGCGTGTGAAGCACCTCATTCAAGATTGCGATCAGTCGGTTAAAAGTGGTTCCCGTTCCGGTCCCAATATTAACGATACCGCTTCGAGTAGCTTCCAATGCCTTTAAATTCGCATCGATAACATCTTCAATGTAAATAAGGTCCCTCGATTGGCCCCCATCGAAGAAAATCCGAGGTCGCATTCCGCACCGCATTTGTTCGGCTAACCTGTAGACCATGCTGGCAGCTGTGCCCTTGTTTTGTTCTCCCATACCGTAGACGTTGAAATATCGGAGTCCTATGATGGGAACCGGGTTTTCCCGCAATGCCTCTTCTGCTAATTGATCCCCCACCCATTTGGAATAAGCATAAATATTAAGTGGGTTCTTGGAACCTTCCTCGCTTTGTGGAGCTGGTTCGTTACCGTAAACCCCTGCTGAAGAAGCGTAAATGAGTTTACACCGCCGCTCCAAACAGAAGTCTAAAACTTTTCGAAACCCTTCCACATTCGCATACATCATCTTTCTTTGGTCCGTCACCGTCGTATCGGTCAATGCCGCATGATGAAAAACGGTTTCGCCCTGGTTCATCTGATCCCAATGTACATGATTGATGTCCTGAGCAATTACTTCGCCACGAAACCGCTTAAGATTAACAAAGTCCCCTGAAGAAAAATCATCTATCACCGTCACCTTCGCACCGCGTTCGACTAAAGCAAGCGCCACATGAGAACCAATAAAACCTGCACCACCGGTTACAATAGCCTTCATTTTGCTTTACACCTCTTGTAGACCTTGAACAGTGTCAGTCGCCGTCTTGCTATCGTGCGATCCAAACGAAATTCTTTCCAACCGATCGTCGTCCCAGTGAAACCGGATTCGTGCCCGATCCAAATACAATCTCTTTTGGAGAACATCCCCCGCCACTAGAGGCAAGGCAACGGATGGTTCCACAAATGCCGTTGCCGTTCGGGCGTTGCGGCTCACTTTGCCCCAAGATCTCGCTTCGGTAAGCGTGCTCCCACTCAACCCCCCCCAGTGCGGCGCATCGGTCGTCATTTGGATCGCATATTTGTGTCCTCCTGTGTCCCGACCTAAGACGTACGCACTCACGATCGAGTCGTTCACGAAATTCTTTGGCACCCCCCCAGCGACATAGATCGCCGCCGTAGCCTGTGATTTGACGACAATTTGG
This sequence comes from Omnitrophica bacterium RIFCSPLOWO2_12_FULL_50_11, assembly GCA_001804315.1. GTDB lineage: Bacteria > Omnitrophota > Omnitrophia > Omnitrophales > Danuiimicrobiaceae > 2-12-FULL-50-11-A. The sequence goes on along the minus strand of MHFT01000001.1, from coordinate 8,683 downwards.
GTGAGCTCGTAATTGTCGCGGATCGCATTGAGGACCACACCTGCTTGGCCGAGCTTTTTCATACGATCGTAGTGTTCCGTCAACCCGATACCAATGCTTGAATCATTAAGGGCCGGAGAAAAAATAGCAGTCCCATACTGATAAGCTGTTGCGAGGATCGAATCCGGATCCTGAACGCTCCGAGCCAGCGCTTCTAAAAAGGTACGGCTGGAATAATTGCCTGGCGGCATTTGGTCCGCAAAACGACCAATCTGAGCATCCAAAAGACTGAATTTTTCTTCATCGACATAGGTATCGTAAATCCGATCGACCAAAAGATCTCGAAGGACCCGGTCGTCCGCATCTGGCGTTCCAATGAAATGTTGGTATCCATGCGCCTGATAATAGTCCTGGTACCAGATCGCTCCTGTTGCGACCACACAATCAACCAAACCATATACAATTAAATCGCGAAGAACCTTCCTGAGTCCGGCGGCAATCAACGGACCGGCCAATCCGAGAATAATGGTAGGCCGCTCAGGATCGGTCAACATTTGCTCATAAATGCGGGCCACCTCACCAATGCTCCTCGCTTGAATCGACGCACCTTGAAACGATGCAACAAGGTCTTTAATCGTCAATGATTTTTCGAGATCGATTTGAGTGACAGGTTGGCTCAAAATATCCTTCTTGCGCTTAATCAGTACTGGATCGCTTAATCTTTTATGGCCAAGATTTTCCACGCCAAACCTCTTTCCCGACATAACTTACGAAAATAAAACACGTCGGTCGATCTTCACTGAAGCACGTCGTCTCCCCTGCTGTAGCGCAGATTTAACCTGGCCTCCAGAGGGAAATAACGGGGACGAGTGAAGATTGACGAAATTACAGCAACGGTCACGCATTCTAGTCATATTGAATCGCGAAATCAACTCATTCATTGGATGATCGTGACTTAAGGGCACAGAAAATCGTTCTGCGTTAATATTTCTTTCGAATTCGGTTTGGTTTCCGCAGCGGGGTGGGAATGCGTCAAGTACTCCGACTCATTCCATTTTGCGCACTCACTCAGCACTGTCGTGAGCGATCCGCCAACATTCTCCGCCGGAGGACGGATCCGCCATCTTTTGCGCTGGAGGACGCATCCGTCCATATTTTGGCGGAGTGGCGAAAGTCTAACCACTAGTGACCAATGATCTCTCGGATCTGCGCGAGTAGCTCCTTAGGATCATAAGGCTTCGCAACATAACCGGCAATGCCTTCCGGACCAAAAAGCTCGATCATGGCTGATTTAGGCTTGGCAGAAAAAATGAGAACAGGTATATCGCAAGTATCAGGATCTCGTTTTAACTCGCGGATGACAGCGAAACCATCCATCCCCGGCATAATGACATCCAGCAAGACAAGATCTGGTTTCAGGTTTCTTACATCCTCGATGGTTTTTTCACCCATCGTCGCAGAAACTTGGTAGCCCGCCGCTTCTAGACGAAGACGAGCCGTCTCCACAACATCTGCTTCATCGTCCGAAATCAATATGTGCTTCGCCATATGAGAGACACGACTTTCATTTTATTTACTTTATCGGTTTAATCAGGTTCTTCTTGATATGCGACGAGAACGGATCATTTGCAACGTTTGCAGTACTCACAGTAATAAAAAAAACCGAGCATTGTTTTCGCGTCTTCTATCGTACCATCTAAGACCATGTTTCGCAATTGCTTGAAGGACAAGACCTGCCGTTCTAAAAACTCGTCTGTGTCCAACCTGCTGGGCACCGGCCTTAAATCAAGAGCCAGATACAAATGCATCGATTCTGTCGATATCCCCGGTGTTGGATAAAAGCTTGATAACTTTTCCCACCGTTTGGCTTCATATCCTACCTCCTCAGCAATCTCCCTCTTGGCACAAGCGAGTGCCGATTCTTTGCGCTCTAAGGTACCTGCCGGAAACTCCCAGAGTACTCTTTGGACCGGACTTCGAAATTGCCTCACCAAGACAAAATGATCCCGATCCAGCTGTGGGACAATGACAGCGGCACCAGGATGTCGGATGATCTGATGTTCGAACTGACGACCCTTCGGATCCTTCATCCATACCGAATCCAATTGAAATACACGACCCTCATAAATGGTTTTACGTTCAAGCTCACGAATCTTGGTTTTCATGTTTCACACTCGGATGTGTACGGAATCACCGATGCGGATGAGGAATCGCTTCTCGGCAGAGTCTTCTCTCACGGCCAGCTCAAGATGGTGACTACTATTCCAAAATGCGATCAGCTCACCACGTTTACCTTCGCTAAAAGTCCGTTTTAATCGGACGCCCCTTTTGCTTCCCGCGTTGATTCGAACTTCATTCGATTTCAAAAACTGAGCGCATGCGTCCCGTGAAATATTTGTCATTGCATTACCAAAGCGATCGATGTACACCACATTGCCGCGGATGACTCCTCGACCAAAAGCGACGCGCGGAATTTTAATTTGGTGAACCCTCGTGACCGTCGGCCCCAAGGAAGAAAAAATGTCACTGCGGCTCAGCCATGCAGCTACCGGCGCGAAGATATCCCGGCCATGAAACGTTGCGCTGACTGGTTTTCGAAAATATCGGTCGTTCGTTACGATACGACACTGAATATCCTTTTCATCTGACAACACCATACTCAAGACACCGTTGTCAGGACCCAGCAAATACGCATGCCGCGTTCGTACGCATAAAGCCCTCCTCTTCGTCCCGACCGTTGGATCGACTACCACGACTACAATCGTCCCCTGAGGCAAATAGGGATAAGCCGAATACAGGACAAAGGCCGCTTCCTGTATATTTTGCGGGCGGATTTTATGTGTGATGTCAAAGATGACGGCTTTCGGGTGGATGGACAAGATGACCCCTTTTAGGGAACCTACATAATGGTCCCTTAAGCCAAAATCACTGATGAGCGCGATGGAACGATTCGGCATTGTGAGCGGTCTTGATCTCCTTGACCCTAGCAAGAATCCGATCGACAAGGCAATCTAATGACGTCCGCCGTTGTGCGGAAATCAAGATTCCATCCGGAAATTGCTCTGAAATCTTGTGAATCGCATGGTCATCCAATAAATCCACCTTGTTCAAGGCTAAGATCGTTGGTCTATCAATGGCGTTTAAATCTTCTAAAACCTTGCCGACAGACCCATAATGCTGCTCGCACGCAGAATCTGCAATGTCAAGAACATGGACGAGGACATCAGCTTCTGTCACTTCTTCAAGCGTGGCCCTAAATGACTCGATCAACGTATGGGGCAAATCGCGAAGGAAGCCCACCGTATCAGTGACTAAAATTTTCGTCCCACCCTTATTGTGGAGAACTCTTGTGGTTGGATCCAACGTGGCAAAGAACTTATCCTCCACCAGGGCAGCAGCACCCGTTAATTCGTTGAGCAACGTAGTCTTTCCGGCATTCGTGTAACCGATCAGTGCCACGACTGAAAAATCCTTGCGCTTTCGGCTGCTTCGAACCACCCTCTGGTGAATCTTCAACTTATCGAGTTCACCTTTCAAACGTACGATGCGCTCCCTGATTTTTCTTCGGTCCACTTCAAGCTTTTGCTCCCCGGGACCGCGCGTCCCAATCCCGCCGCCCAAACGGGACATGATGACTCCATGACCGATGAGACGTGGCAATAAATAGTTGAGTTGGGCGAGTTCTACTTGAAGGCGGCCTGCATGCGACTGGGCCCGCCGGGCAAAGATATCTAAGATGATTCCGGTTCGATCGACGGCGCGAAGACCGGTTGCCTGTTCAATGTTCCGTCCCTGAACAGCTGACAAGTCAACATTAAAAATGAGCAAATTCGCTCCATTCCGTTCCGCCTGTTCCCTAATCTCAAAAAGCTTGCCGCGTGCAATGAACAGGTCTGGTGTTGGACGATCGATATTTGCAGTCACATGACCGACGATTCTTCCGCCCGCTGATCGCGTGAGCTCCGAAAGTTCCGCCGTGAGGTCTTCAACCGATCGAAGACGATTCCTTTTGAACCGAACCACGACGAGAAACGCTTGATCCCTTGCCACGGACTAACTGCCTATCTCTTGAAGAACCGTTTGGACACAGGGTCTTACAAACTGATTGCCTGAAGTTGGAATCCACCGAATGCGCGGATCTCGTCGAAACCACGTCATCTGCTTTTTCACAAGGTGGCGCGTTCTTTTTTTGATTTCCCCAACGGCGGCCTCTAGATCCCTGCCGTTTCGTAAGTACTGCAAGATCTCTTGATAGCCAATGGCAGCCCGCGCCGTTTTTGACCATCCTACTCGCGCAAGTTTTTCTACCTCCTTGATCCATCCGCTTTCCATCATTTGATCGACCCGCCTCTCGACACGCGCGTAGAGCTCCTGCCGGTCACGAAGCAATCCGAATACCCACAACTTCATCCCAAACAGCTGCAATCCCCTCGTTTCACGTATCCAGTCACTTGTCCGTTTCCGAGAGCATTCCCAAATTTCAAGTGCCCGAATAATTCGGCGCTCGTCGTTGGCGTGGATCGCGTCTGCCCGCTTCGGGTCAATCCGCTCGAGCCGCGCGTACAGCTGACGCAAGCCGTATTGTTCCACATGTTTTCTCAATCTCTCGCGAATGTTACTTCGCTTTCCCGGTTGCATCGGGATCCCATCTCGTATCGATTTTAAATACAGACCCGAGCCCCCAACCAGAATAGGAGTTTTTCCCGTTTTAAGAATTTGATCGATAGCCTTTAGCGCAAGTTGACTGTGCCGAAAAACGGAGCACTCGGCTCGCGCCGAAAATAAATCGATGAGATGGTGTCGAACAAGCCGCTGATGCCTCAGAGAAGGCTTAGCCGTTCCAATATCCATGCCTTTATACACTTGCATGGAGTCGCAAGAGACGATTTCACCATTTAATTTCTTGGCCAGTTCGAGCGCCAATTCTGATTTACCTGAACCCGTAGGTCCTACTAAGAAAATAACGACGTTTCGCATAGGCTCACATTGATGTCGGTGCTGAAACGCCCAAGATCTCAAGTCCGCTCCTCAAGACGATGCGGACGGAGTCAGTGAGGAGCAGACGCGTTTTCGTGAGCGGCTCATCCTGAGTGACGACACGGCAGGTCGTATAAAATTTATGAAATGCCGTTGCTAATTCTCTCAAATAATCCACCACGCGGTAGGGTTCTAAATGATCGGCAGCTTGTTGCAGCACGTCGGGATATTCCACCATTTTCTTGATGAGATCTAACGCTTCCGGTTCTCGAAGGAGGTCCAGATCCACATCGGCTGTCACCTTTTGTTTTGCGTAGGATAAGATGCTAGAGATCCGGGCATAGGCGTACTGTACGTAGTAGACGGGATTCTCATCGGACTTGCGTGTCGCAAGTTCGAGGTCAAAGTCCAGATGACTTTCCACCTTCCGCATCAGGAAAAAAAACCGGGTGGCATCCACACCCACCTCATCCAGCAGTTGGCGGAGCGTGACAAATTCTCCCTTTCGGGTAGACATACGAACGAGCTCGCCATGCCGGTACAAAGTGGTCAACTGGACGATCAAGATCTTCAACCGATCTCGAGAATATCCAAGCGCTTGACAGGCGGCATGCACTCGCGCGATATAACCATGATGGTCTGGCCCCCAAAGGTTAATCAACCTGTCATATCCACGACGGAACTTTGACTCGTGATACGCGATATCCGACGAGAGATAGGTATATTCGCCGGTTTGTTTCTTCAGAACACGATCCTTATCGTCACCAAACCGGGTCGCACGGAACCATAAAGCGCCGTCAGCCTCATAAACACAGCCGCGGACTTTGAGGGCGTCGAGCACGTGATCAATAAGCTGAGCTTCTTCAAGGGACTGCTCACTAAAATATTCGTCGAACTCGACACGCATAGCCGATAAGTCTTTCTTGGTCTCGCTCAGAATCGATTGAATTCCATATTCGGAAATCTTTGCGAGATTGTTCGATGCGCCTTGCTTTAAAAACCTGTCTCCGATCTCGTCCTTGAGGCGTCTTGCGAGCTCAACGAGATAATCACCCTCATATCCTTCCTCCGGAAGCTCTGCCTTCCTTCCGAACAGTTGCTGATACCTTGCCCAAAGACTTTCGCCCAAGAGGCGAATCTGCCTGCCCATATCATTCAAATAAAACTCTTTGTGCGGTTGGAATGCAACCACTTTTAAAATCCGCGCCAGGGTATCTCCAATCGCAGCTTGTCGGCCATGAGCAATGGTAAGAGGCCCCGTCGGATTTGCGCTTACAAACTCAATCAGCACCTTAGCACCTCGGCCTAGATCAGACCGCCCATATTCCTGATCGAGGCGATGGATCTCAAGAAGTTCTTTTGCAATAGAGCTGTTCGTGAGCTTAAAGTTGATAAATCCTGGCCGCGCAACTGTAATCTCCTCAATCCAGGGACTTCCCTCTTTACCCTGTCTTATTTTCTGACTCAATATGCGCTGACACGTACGTGCAATGTCCATCGGACTTTGCTTGAGCTCGCGTCCGAGTTGGAATGCCAGATTAACAGACAAATCGCCGTGCGCTTTCACCTTAGGCCACTCCACTTCGTAAGGGATCTCGTGTGGCTTTAAGGAAGGAACTTTTAGCTCAGTAAGGACGTCTGGAAGTACTTGATCGACGAGTGCTCTTAAGCGGTTTTTCATCTTTTCGTTTTAGAGTCATAAATTTTGCATCGCCCCAGAGTCGTTCCAAACTATAAAATTTTCTCGTTTCGCGATGAAACACATGGACCATTACGGTTCCATAATCGACCAGGATCCAAGACGCTTGATTGAGACCCTCAAGATGGCCCGGGCTTAACTGTCTTGTCCTGAGACTGTCCATCACGGCCTCCGCAATCGTTCGGACATGCCGATCGGAGGATCCAGAGGCAATCACAAAAAAATCTGCTATGTCGCTCATCCTGCGGATGTCGAGGACGAGCGGATCGATTGCTTTCTTTTCCTCGGCAGCAAATAAAGCTACCTGGGCAATGGTTCTGGCGTTCAATTTGACACGCAATCCGAACGCGGAGCAAAGTCTATCGCACGGCTGCGCGGCGCTCTCCGGCCTCGGACGAATGGCGAGGTCACATTCACCCCGTTTTCAATAGACAAAAGCATTTTTTTCCAATGTCGACCACTTTGGTAACCGCCGAGTGACCCATCTTTTCTGATCACTCGGTGGCATGGAAGCAAAATCGGGATTAGATTGCGCCTCAGCACGTTTCCTACGGCACGACCCGCTTGCGCATGACCACATCCTCGAGCCAGTGCACCATAAGTTGTGAGCCAACCCGGTTTGACTTTTTGAACCGCTTTGAGCACGACACATTCGAAAGGAGTAAAAAAATGCCAGTCGATCGGCAGAGCCCTCTTCCTACCAAAGTGACATGAAAAGTACTGCTTAAGAAACGACTTAAGGTCAGCTAGGGTCCGCCTGACAGGCAATGGAATTCGCTGGCGATCTGGCTGCGGTTCGTGACCTTTGGGAAAATTGATACTCACAACGCCTCGTTCACTCGCCGCAATTTGAAATACACCGTAAGGAGTATTAACGGTGTCAAAAAAAATACCCTGTTTCGACACCGTTAAAATGGAACGCGGACCTGTCTTTCGTCTGCAGGCGACACAATCGCCCGCGTTTCACCGCTCTCACCTTTCAGCTCACGAACCTTGACGAGACTTTCTGCAGTTTCGTCGATCGGTTTCGTCACCTTACGAACATGGCTGGACGTCCCCATGCAGCCGAAAAGGGTAATAGCGAGTAATGGAATGACGCTGACATTGGTCAGAACCCACCGTTTCATGAGTGTATCCTTTTCTCAGATATTTTTTCAATGCCCACTGCTTTGATCTTGACTGCTAAGGTAAATCTAAGCTCTCGAGTTTCTCCTTAAGATCCTGTCGCGTATGTTCAGAGGTTTTTTCTGCCTTACTCGTAGGAGGTTTATTTTGCTGTTCCTTTTCCAGTTTTCTTGGAACGGCCTTTCGAAATTCAAGGGCTTGTTTTTGATCTTGAAGTCTGAAGCACTCTCTTTCCAGACCCTGCCGCCGACGTTGCTCCTCCCAGTAAGCTGATTTCATGCTCTGGAGTTCGTCCTCAAGCAATTGCTTTTGGTCCTGAAGTTTGAAAAGCTCCCGTTCGAGATCCGTACGGCGGCTTTTTTCCTTCGCAAAGTTTGCTTCTAAAACGTTAACTTTCTCTTCGAATTCTCGACGGAGCGATTGCTGGCCTGCCAATCCTGTCCGCTGGTAGTTCTCTTGCTCCTCCTTTAACGCATTCTCTAACATTGCCTTTTCGTGTTGTCGTACTTCTTCCAAATTCCGCAGCTCTAAGCACTCCCGCTCCAGTTCTTCACGCTGCACTTTTTCATTCGCGTATGACAATTCTAACTTCTCAACTTCCCTCCGTAATGCCTGATACCGCCCCTGTAATTTCCGACTTCTTTCTTCGAATCCACTCCGAAGCTCTTCTTCATGTCTCATGCTATCTTCGATCTGTTTCACCTGATCAATCAGCCTCTTCTGTTCAATTTGCTGAACCCTCACTTCCTCACTTTGTCCCTCCAGCGTTACTTTTAAAACCGACTCGGTTTTCTCAAGACTTCTCAGCCTTTCCAACAACCCCTTCGTCTCCTGCTTGTGACTCGCAAGGGCTCCGGTTGCGGCAGCGGCTCGTTCTTCCAGAACCTGGCGGCTCTTGTCATA